>JBBSBZ010000385.1:0-2868 GCA_038250795.1 Burkholderiales bacterium
GATCAACATCTTCACGGCTCTCGGCGCGTCCTTGCCGGTCTTCGCGCACGTGCCGATCATCCTCGGAGACGACGGGCACAAGCTCTCCAAGCGCCGCGGTGCCGTCAGCGTCACGTCGTACGAGGAGGGTGGCTATCTGCCCGAAGCGATGCTCAACTACCTCGCCCGCCTCGGCTGGAGCCATGGCGACGAAGAGCTCTTTTCGCGTGATCAGCTGGTTGCCTGGTTCGACGGCAGTCACCTCTCGAAGAGTCCGGCGCAGTGGGATCCGGCCAAGCTCGACTGGGTCAACGCGCACTATTTGAGGGCTCTGGCGGACGCGCCGCTGATCGCGCTGGCGCGCGACCAGCTCGCGCGTCGTGGCGTCGCGGCGCCGAGCGACGGCGATGCCCTGGCGCGCGCCTGCGCCGTCTTCAAGGAGCGTTGCAGCACCGGCGCCGAGCTCGCGGGCTGGCTGGCGATGCTGTATGCCGATGTCGCGCCTGCAGCCGAGGACCTGGCGCTGCATGTGACGGCTGCGGTCCGCCCGGCGCTCGCCTCGCTGCGCGCGCGACTGGCCCAGGTCGCCTGGGACAAGGCGTCGATCGCCGCAGCCATCAAGGAGACGCTCGCGGAGCGCGGCCTGAAGATGAACGTCCTCGCCCCGGCCGTGCGCGTCGTCGTCTGCGGCCGTGCACAGACGCCTTCGCTCGACGCCGTGCTCGAGGTCTTCGAGCGCGACCGTGTGCTGCGGCGGCTCGCGGCGGCGTCCTGAGACGGGAGTTCGATCCGTCTTCGCCAGCCCGTGGCCGGCGGCAACGGCTCGCTGGCTATAATCTCGGGCTTCGGTCGCGGCGGCGGATCCTCGTCAAGGGGTTTCGCCTTTCGCTCAAGGGATCAGTTTCGACGGGGGTATAGCTCAGCTGGGAGAGCGCTTGCATGGCATGCAAGAGGTCAGCGGTTCGATCCCGCTTACCTCCACAAGATGGTTTGAATGCGCCGCGCCTGACGAGCCGGCACAGAAGAGTTGAAGTCCCCTTCGTCTAGAGGCCTAGGACACCACCCTTTCACGGTGATTACAGGGGTTCGAATCCCCTAGGGGACGCCACCATTCGCCGCTGCGGCGACGTGGCTGCGCAGAAGAGTTCGAGAGCGGGAGTGGTAGTTCAGTTGGTTAGAATACCGGCCTGTCACGCCGGGGGTCGCGGGTTCGAGTCCCGTCCACTCCGCCAAAAGCTAGTTAAAACGGCCACTTACGAGTGGCTGTTTTAATTTCCGGCTCCGAGACTTTGGAATATGCGGTCGAGAACGCGGCGCATCGCCGCGCCGCAGGTCGGCGGGGGTGTCTTCGACGGTGCTGATGCTGGTCGTCATTCCGGCACTCTACGCGCTGGTCAAGCAGTGGCAGCTCGGCCGCGCCGCCCGGCCGCTTGCCGCGACCGGCGTCACGGAAGCGCCCCCGTTGCCCTGAGACGCCATGTGCAGGGCGCTTGATGCGCCTCAAGTCGGGGCGGGAGCTGCACGTTTAGTCTACTCATGCCCCCAAGTGGTCGCGCAGCCAGAGGTTGCTCATGTCCAGCTTCGAGATCGTCGCCCGTGCGGATTTCTCCGACGTCACCTACCTGATCGAAATCGACCATCCGCTGATGGCCCGGGCCGCCCGGCCGGGGCAGTTCGTGATCGTGATGGAGCACGAGCACGGCGAACGCATCCCGCTCACGATTGCCGATTTCGACCGCGACAAGGGCACGATCACGCTAGTGATCCAGGCGGTCGGCAAGACCACCCGCGAGATGCAGCAGCGCTGCCAGGTCGGCACCCGGCTGCACGCGCTGGTCGGGCCGATGGGCATCCCCAGCCACATCGGCGCCGCGAAGAAGGTGATCTGCGTCGGCGGCGGCCTCGGCGTGGCGCCGATCTTTCCTCAGGCCCGCGCCTACAAGGAGAGCGGCGCCTACGTCATCGGCGTGCTCGGCTTCCGCAACAAGGCCCTGATGTTCTGGGACGACAAGTTCCGCGCCTGCTGCGACGAGCTGATCGTCTGCACCGACGACGGCTCGGCCGGCCTCAAGGGTCTCGTCACCGAAGGCATCCGCCAGGCCATCGCCGCGCATCCGGACATCGACGAGGTCGTCGCGATCGGCCCGCCGGTGATGATGAAGGGCTGCGCCGAAGCGACGCGGCCGCACGGCATCAAGACGATGGTCAGCCTCAACCCGGTCATGGTCGACGGCACCGGCATGTGCGGCGGCTGTCGCGTCAAGATCGGCGAGACGATCAAGTTCGCCTGCGTCGACGGGCCCGACTTCGATGGCCACGAGGTCGACTTCGACGACCTCATGGCGCGCCTCGGCCGCTACAAGCCGACCGAGAAGACCGCCCTCGAAGGCTGGAAGGAAAGCTGCCGCATCCGCAGCACTGCCGATCCCGCCGCGCCGGCCGAGCCGCGCCCGCACGAGCACTGAGCCGTCCCTCGACGCACCCCTTCAGGAGCCGCACGATGGCCACGAAGAAGAAGACGATCCGCACCATTCCGCAGGCGCGCACGCCGATGCCGGAGCAGGCGCCCGAGGTGCGGGTGACCAACTTCGAGGAGGTCGCCTGCGGCTACCGCCTCGAGGACGCCCTGGTCGAGGCCGAACGCTGCCTCGACTGTGCCGACCAGCCCTGCGTCGCGGGCTGCCCGGTCGGCATCGACATTCCCGGCTTCATCATGAAGATGACGGCCAAGAACTTCCACGGCGCCTACGACGTCATCACCGACACCAACCTGCTGCCCTCGGTGTGCGGCCGCGTCTGCCCGCAGGAAAGCCAGTGCGAGGGCGTCTGCACGGTCGGGGAGTCGCTGGAGCCCGTGGCGATCGGCCGGCTCGAGCGCTTCGTCGGCGA
>JBBSBZ010000386.1:0-2861 GCA_038250795.1 Burkholderiales bacterium
CTGGACGGCGCCGTCGTCGCTGCATCCGACGATCGCGGCCCACGTGCCGCTCGTGTTCGACCTCGTCGACACCTGGATGAACCGCTCGCTCGGCGGCTGCCAGTACCACGTCGCCCATCCGGGCGGCATCAACTACACCACCTTCCCGGTCAATGCCCTCGAGGCCGAGGCACGCCGCCTCGGCCGCTTCTTCCGCACCGGCCACACGCCCGGCACCTTCATCGTCCCGCCCGAGACCGCCAACCCGGACTTTCCGCACACCCTCGACCTGCGGCGACCGCCGGCAGCGCGCTAAGTTCGCGCCTCGATGCTGGATCAACTCCTCGCCGGCTACGCGGCGCCAGAGGGACGCTTCGACGAGCTCCTCGCCGCGCCCGGCCGTCCGCGCGCGCACTGGGACGCGTTCATGCGTGCCCTCGCCGAGCGAAGTGAGCGCGAGGTGAGCGACACGCTCTCGCTCACCGAGCGGCAGATTCGCGAGCACGGCATCACCTACAACGTCTACGCCGACGCGCAGGGCGCGAGCCGGCCGTGGGAGGTCGACCCCATTCCGCTCGTGCTGCCGGCCGAGGAGTGGGCGACGATCGCCGCCGGCATCGAGCAGCGCGCCGACCTGCTCAACCGCGTCCTCGGCGATCTCTACGGGCCGCAGACGCTGCTCAGGGACGGCTCGATCCCGCCCTCGGTGATCTTCGGCCACCGCGGATTCCTGTCCGCCGCCGAGGGCCTGCGCCCGGCCGGCGGCCGCCACCTGCTCCAGTACGCGGCCGACCTCGCCCGCTCGCCCGACGGGCGCTGGTGGGTCGTCAACGACCGCACCCAGGCGCCCTCCGGATCGGGCTACGCGCTCGAGAACCGGCTCCTCGTCTCACGCGTCTTCCCGCAGATGTTCCGCGACCTGCGGGTCCAGCATCTCGCCACCTTCTTCGATGCGTTGCGCGCGTCGCTGCTGCACTGGGCGCCGCGCAGTCGTGACGACAGCGGGCCGACCCGCATCGTCCTGCTCACGCCCGGGCCGTACAACGAGACCTACTTCGAGCACGCGCTGCTCGCGCGCTATCTCGGCTTCGCGCTGGTCGAGGGCAGCGACCTGACGGTGCGCGACGACCGCGTCTGGCTGAAGACGATCGACGGCCTGCAGCGCGTGCACGCGATCGTTCGTCGCCAGGACGACGACTACTGCGATCCGCTCGAGCTGCGCTCCGACTCGGCCCTCGGCGTCGCCGGCCTCACCGACTGCGCGCGGCGCGGCAACGTGCTGCTCGCCAATGCGCTCGGCTCGGGCGTGCTCGAGTCGGGCGCGCTGCTCGGCTTCCTGCCCCACCTCAGCCGAAAGCTTCTCGGCGAGCCGCTCCTGCTGCCGTCGGTCGCCACCTGGTGGCTGGGCGAGCCGGCGGCGTTCGAGGACGCGTGGCAGCGCCCCGAGCGAATCCTCGTCAAGCCGATCGATCGTTCGCGCAACGAGCCGTCTGTCGCGGTCGGTTCGCTCCCGGCCGACGAGCGCGAGGCGCTGCGCCGGAAGATCGCCGAGCGGCCGCAGCACTACATCGCCCAGGAATGGGTGCGCGTCTCGCAGGCGCCGGTGCTCGAGGACACGACGAGGGGCGCGCTCTCGGCGCGCACGATCGGCCTGCGTGTCTTCGCCGTCGCGACGCCGAGCGGCTGGCGCGTCATGCCGGGCGGCCTCACGCGCGTCGCCGGCGACGAGGAGGCGCCCACCCTCGCGATGCAGCGCGGCAGCCGCTCGAAGGACACCTGGGTGCTCTCCGAGGGGCCGGTCAATGCCGAGTTCTCGCTGCTGTCGACGACCGTCACGGCCCGCGACCTCGTCGACTCGGAGGCGACGCTGCCGTCGCGTGCCGCCGAGAGCCTGTTCTGGTTCGGCCGCTACGGCGAGCGCTGCGACGCGACGGCGCGCCTCCTGCGCGTCGCCATCAGCCAGCTGCTCGACGACAGCCGCGCCCAGCTCGGCGTCGCGCCGGCATGGACGCTCGCCGAGAAGCTCGGCGTGGTCGAGGCCGGCCGCAGCCGGGCGCGCGCACTGCGACGCGCCGCGACCCATGCCGACGGCGCGCTCGCCCAGCGGCTGGCGAGCCTGTCACGAGTCGCCTTCAGCCTTCGCGACCGGATGTCGCTCGACCACTGGCGCACGCTCAACCGCCTGATCGCCGACCCGGCGCTGCAGCGCGAGCCGGCGCTGCCGATGACCCTTGTCTGGCTCGACCGCGCGATCACCTCGATGGTGACGCTCTCGGGCTTCGTTCTCGACGGCATGACGCGCGGCAACGGCTGGCGCTTCGTCTCGATCGGACGCCGCATCGAGCGGCTCTCTTCGATGTGCAGCGCGCTCCAGGTCGCGATGGACGAAGGCCGCACCCACGAGCTCGACTGGCTGCTCGACCTCGCCGACTCCAGCGTCACCTACCGCTCCCGCTACCTCGCCGCGCCCGAGTGGCTGCCGGTGCTCGACATGATCGTGCGCGATGCGTCGAACCCGCGCTCGATCGCGTTCCAGGTGAAGGGCCTCGCCGATTTCGTCGCGCGCCTGGAGGCGACGCACGGCCCGTTCGCGACCGCCGTCGTGGCGCCTGCCCGCGCCGCGCTCGAGGCGCTCACGTCGAGCGACCTGCATCCCGAGAGCGTTGCGCTCGCCGAGGCGATCGAGCGCCTGCAGCGCGCTGCGTATGCCGTTTCCGACGCGGTGTCGCTCAAGTTCTTCTCGCACGGCGTCCCGCGCAGCGTCCTCTCGCTGGCCGCATGAAACCTTGCCGCATGAAGGACCGCTACACCGTCGAGCACGAGACGCGCTACGCCTATCGCGTGCCGGTGACGCAGTCGTGGCAGCTCGCCCACCTCACGCC
>JBBSBZ010000387.1:0-2840 GCA_038250795.1 Burkholderiales bacterium
GCGCGTCGGCGAGATCATGACCCGCAACGTCGCCACGGTGCGGCGGGACGAGACCCTGCAGGCGGCAGCGAAACGGATGCGCGAACTCGACGTCGGCTCGCTGCCCGTCGTCGACGGCAAGGCCATCGCCGGCATGGTCACGGATCGCGACATCACCGTGCGCGGCGTGGCCGAAGGCATGGTGGCAACGCAGGCGCAGGTGTCCGAGGTCATGACTCCCGACGTGCGCTGGTGCCGCGAGGACGACAGCGTCGACAAGGTGATGGCCGAGATGGGCGGCGCACAGGCGCGCCGGCTGCCGGTGCTGAATGCAGCCGACGAAATCGTCGGCATCGTTGCGCTGGGCGACGTCGCTACGCGACAATCGGCTCACACCGATACCACTCTGCGCGAGATCTCGACGCCCGGTCGTTGAATTCAGCTTCCCCCAATGCACTCCAGCGCTTTCTCGGCGAACGCCTGATCGGCCCGGCCGCGCAGCACGTGCTGCGCCATCCCTGGTCGTTCGCCTGGAACACGATCAAGGCCTTTCGCGCCAACCAGGGTCTGCTGCTCGCCGGCGCGGTCGCGTACTACGCGCTGCTTTCGATCGTGCCGCTCCTGATCCTGACGGTGATCGTGCTGTCGAACGTGATCGACCAGCACGAGCTGCTCGCCACGCTCGGTCGCTACCTCGAATGGCTGGTCCCCGGGCAGTCGTCCGCGATCGTCGGCGAGCTCGCCCACTTCCTGAAGCGGCGCGACGGCGTCGGCTGGCTCCTCTTCGGCACGATGATCTTCTTCAGCTCGCTCGCCTTCACGGTGCTCGAGAACGCGATGTCGGTGATCTTCCTGCACCGCGTCGTCGCCAAGAAGCGCCGCTTCATCTTCTCGGTGCTGCTCCCCTACGTCTACATCCTGTCGCTCGGAATCGGCCTGCTGCTGGTGACCCTCGTCGCCGGCAGCCTGCAGGCCGTCGGCAAGGAGAACATCGAGTTCCTCGGCTGGTCGTGGTCGCTCAACGGCGTGTCGGGGGCGCTGCTCTACCTGCTGGGGCTGGCCGGCGAGATCTTCGTGCTGACCTCGGTCTATCTCGTCATGCCCTCGGGCCGGCTCGCATGGCGCCACGCGCTCATCGGCGGCATCGTCGCGGCGCTCCTGTGGGAGATCACACGCCACGTGCTCGTCTGGTATTTCACGACGCTCTCGCAGGTGACCATGGTCTACGGCTCGCTGACGACCGCGATCGTCGTCCTCCTGAGCCTCGAGATCGCCGCGACGCTGCTCCTGCTCGGCGCCCAGGTGATCTCCGAATACGAGCGCATCGGCCTGCCGGTCAAGCCGGAACCGCTCAGCTTCACGACCGCCTAGGAGGCGAGCAGGGCGCCGACACGCTCGCGCAGCGACGCCGGCGTAGCTGCTGCAGGCAGAACCGCCTCGCCGGCGACCAGGTCGACCCGGTTGAACAAGCCGCGCCGGAACGGCCGGCTCATCGCCTTGCCGCCGGCACGCGAGAAGAACGAGCCCCAGAGGTTCTTCAGCGCCAGCGGAACGACGGGCACCGGGTTCGTCTCGAGCAGCTTCATGACGCCGCCCTTGAACTCGCCGAGCGCGCCGTCGCGCGAGATCGCGCCCTCCGGGAAGATGCAGAGCAGGTCACCGTCGTCGAGCACCTGGCGGGCCTGCGCGAAGGCCTGCTCATAGGTCGCCGGGTCGACCTTCTGCGGCGCGATCGGGATCGCCTTGGCGAGGCGGAAGAAGCCGCCGAGCACGGGCATCGCGAAGATCTGGTGGTCCATGATGAAGCGGATCGGCCGCGGGCTCGCCGCCATCAGCAGCACCGGATCGATGAAGCTCACGTGGTTGCACACGAGGATCGCCGCGCCCCCGGTCGGGATGTTCTCGTCGCCTTTCACGTGGAAGCGATAGATGACACGGGCCATGACGAACGCGATGAAGCGCAGCAGGTACTCCGGCACGAGCAGGAAGATGTAGCCCGCGACCACGGCGTTGAGCAGGCCGATCACGAGAAAGACCTGCGGGATCGACAGGCCGGCCGCGAGCAGGCCGCCGACGAGCACCGCGCTCGTGATCATGAAGAGCGCATTCAGGATGTTGTTGGCGGCGATGATTCGCGCCCGGTGGCTCGGCGCCGAGCGCAGCTGGATCAGCGCATACATCGGCACGCTGTAGAGCCCCGCGAAGAGCGAGAGCAGGGCGAGGTCGGCCATCACGCGCCAGTGGGCGTGCTCGGCCACGAAGGCGGCGAGCGAATAGGCGGCCGACGGCGGCAGGCCGCGGGTGGCGAAATAGAGATCGACCGAGAACACGCTCATGCCGATCGCGCCGAACGGCACCAGGCCGATTTCGACATGGCGGCGCGACAGCACTTCGCACAGGAGCGAGCCGACGCCGATGCCGACCGAAAACACCACCAGGAGCAGCGAGGCCACCTGCTCGTCGCCGTGCAGCACTTCCTTGGCGAACGACGGGAACTGGGCGAGGAAGGCGGCGCCGAAGAACCACATCCACGAGATGCCGAGGAGCGAGCGGAAGACGACCACGTTGCCGTGCGCCAGCTTCAGGTTGCGCCAGGTCTCGGTCACCGGGTTCCAGTTGACGACCAGGTTCGGATCGGTCGAGGGCGACGGCGGCACCGCCTGCGCCGTGGCGCGGCCGATCAACGCCAGGCCGACGCAGGCGAAGGCGACGTAGTGGCGGCCGATCTCGGGGATCGCGACGAGCAGGCCGCCGGCGACCTGGCCGAGCAGGATCGCGACGAAGGTGCCCATCTCGACCATGCCGTTGCCGCCGGTGAGCTCGCGCTCGCTCAGGTGCTGCGGCAGGTAGGCGAACTTGAC
>JBBSBZ010000388.1:0-2835 GCA_038250795.1 Burkholderiales bacterium
ACGCCGTTGCCGACGTCGCTGACGCCGGTCTACCCGAGCACGGTGCAGCTCTCGCAGGCGTTCCTGAGGAAGGCGGTCGCCGAGGGCCGCAAGCGCGCCGACCTCGACGAGCACCTGCCCGCCGGCATCGTCCCGTCCGGCCTGCCGAGCCTGCGCGACGCGATCGCCCACCTTCACGAGCCGGCGCCCGGCCTCGACTCCGCAGCGCTCGAGGACCGGTCGCACCCGGCCTGGCAGCGGCTCAAGTTCGACGAGCTGCTCGCCCAGCAGCTTTCGCAGCTTCTTGCCAAGCGCGAGCGGGAGCGCCAGCGCGCGCCGCCGCTCGGGTCGACGACCGGGCGTCTGCACGCGGCCTTGCGAGCGACCCTGCCCTTCGCGCTCACCGCGGCGCAACGTCGCGTCGCCGCAGAGATCGACGCCGACCTCGGCCGCGCGATCCCGATGCACCGCCTGCTGCAGGGCGACGTCGGCTCCGGCAAGACGGTGGTCGCGGCACTGGCCGCCGCACGCGCGATCGACGCCGGCTGGCAGTGCGCGCTGATGGCGCCGACCGAGATCCTCGCGGAGCAGCACCTGAAGAAACTGGTCGGCTGGCTCGCACCGCTCGGCGTCACCGTCGCCTGGCTCACCGGCAGCAGGAAGGGCAGGAAGCGCGACGAGATGCTGGCGCAGGTCGCCTCGGGCGAGGCCGGCCTCGTCGTCGGCACGCATGCGCTGATCGAGGAGCAGGTGCGCTTCGCGCGGCTCGGCCTGGCGATCATCGACGAGCAGCATCGCTTCGGCGTCGCCCAGCGGCTGGCGCTGCGCGACAAGCTGCACGACCAGGGCGAGCTCGAGCCGCACCTGCTGATGATGAGCGCGACGCCGATTCCGCGCACGCTCGCGATGACGCTCTTCGCCGACCTCGACGTCAGCACCATCGACGAGCTGCCGCCCGGCCGCACGCCGGTCATGACGCGGCTGTTCGTCGACGCGCGCCGCGACGAGGTCGTCGCCCGCATCCGCGACGAGGCGGCGCTCGGCCGGCAGACCTACTGGGTCTGCCCGCTCGTCGACGAGTCGGCGGCGCTCGACCTGGCGAACGCGACGGCCACCCATGCCGAGCTCTGCGCCGCGTTGCCCGGGCGGATGATCGGACTCCTGCACGGGCGCATGCCTGCGGCGGAGAAGGCGGCGGCGATGTCGCTCTTCGCCGGCGGCCAGATCGCGGTGCTGGTCGCGACGACGGTGATCGAGGTCGGCGTCGACGTGCCCAATGCCTCGCTGATGGTGGTCGAGCACGCCGAGCGCTTCGGCCTCTCGCAGCTGCACCAGCTGCGCGGCCGGGTCGGGCGCGGCACGACGGCGAGCGTGTGCGTCCTGCTCTACACGGCGCCGCTCTCGGACACCGCGAAGGCGCGGCTCAAGGCAATGCTCGAGACCGGCGACGGCTTCGAGATCTCGCGCCGCGACCTCGACATCCGCGGCCCGGGCGAGTTCCTCGGCGCGCGCCAGTCGGGCGCAGCGCTCCTGCGCTTCGCCGATCCGGTCGCCGACGAGGCGCTCGCGGTCGCGGCGCGCGATGCGGCCGCGCGCCTGCTCGACGAAGATCCGGAGGCCGCCCTGCGGCACATCGAACGCTGGCTGGGCGGGCGGGCCGGGTTCCTGAACGCCTAGCATCGTCGGACCGACCCCGAGGAAGCACCATGCCGCCGATCGATTCGTCAACTGCCGGACCGGACATCGGCGCCCCCGTCACGGACGTCGACACGCCCGCCCTGGTGATCGACATCGACGCGATGGAGAGGAACCTGGCGGCGATGGCGGCCTTCGCCCGCGCCCGCGGCGTTCGCCTCCGGCCGCACGCCAAGATGCACAAGTGCGCAGCGATCGCCCGGCCGCAGATCGCCGCCGGCGCAGTCGGCATCTGCGTCCAGAAGACGAGCGAGGCCGAGGCGCTGGCGGCCCGGGGCCTGGGCGACATCTTCATCTCCAACGAGGTCGTCCGGCCCGCCAAGCTTGCACGTGTCGCCGAGCTGGCGCGGCACGTGCGGCTGGCGATCGCCGTCGACTCGGCCGAGGGCGTCGACCTTCTGGCCGAGGCGGCGCGCGCCGCGAAGGCGACGATCTCGGTCTTCGTCGAGGTCGACGTCGGCCACGGTCGCTGCGGTGTCGCGGCGGCCGCCGTGCCGGCACTGGCCGAGCGCGTCGTCGACCATTCGCCGCCGCGCGGCGGCCTCGTCTTCGCCGGGCTGCAGGCCTACCACGGGGCGGCCCAGCACGTCGCCGACGCCGCGGCGCGGCGCGCCGCCTCGCACGCCGCAGCCACCATCGCGCGCTCGGCGCGAGACGCGGTCGCCGCGGCCGGGATCGACTGTCCACTCGTCACCGGCGCCGGCACCGGCACCTTCGCCTTCGACGCCGAGGGCGACGTCTGGGGCGAGTGGCAGGTCGGCAGCTACCTCTTCATGGACCGCGACTACGCCGACCTCGCACCGGCGCCCGGGGCACCGCGTTTCGAGCACGCCCTCTTCGTCAAGAGCTCGGTCATGAGCCGCGGCGACGGACACGTCGTCGTCGATGCGGGGCTCAAGGCCTATGCGACCGACTCGGGCCCGCCACGCGTCATCGGCGGCGGCCTCGTCTTCGACAAGGCGAGCGACGAGCACGCCGTCCTGCGCCCACAGCCGGGCGCGGCAGACGCAGCGTTGCCGACACTGGGCGCGACCGTCTGGCTGATCCCGGGCCATTGCGATCCGACCGTCAACCTGCACGACCGCTACGTCGTCGTTCGCGGCGGGCTCGAAAGCGGTGTCGTCGAGGCGCTCTGGTCGATCGACGCGCGCGGCGCGCTGA
>JBBSBZ010000389.1:0-2808 GCA_038250795.1 Burkholderiales bacterium
CACCGGGCTGACGATGCGCAAGGCGATCGACCGCGAGGACGCCGGTGCCGACTGACGCCGACGAGCCGGGCTTCGCGGTCGCACGGCTCGACCACGTCGTCCTCCGCGTACGCGACCTGGAACGATCGATCGCCTTCTACGCCCTCGTTCTCGGCTGTCGTGTCGACCGCCGGCGCGACGAACTCGGCCTCGTCCACCTGCGCGCCGGCGCGTCGATGATCGACCTGGTCGCCGTCGGCGGCCCGCTCGGCCAACCTGGCGGAGCCGCTGCGGGCGATGCCGGCCGCAACATGGACCACGTGTGCCTGCGCGTGGATCCCTTCGACGGCGCGGCCATACTCGCTCACTTGCGCCGCCACGGAGTGGCCCGCAGCACCGAGGTGCAGATGAACTACGGCGCCGAGGGCCACGGGCCCTCGCTCTATCTTGACGACCCCGACGGCAACGTCGTCGAGCTCAAGGGGCCACCGTCATGACGACCGACGCGAAGCCAGTCGGCGGGGCCGCGGTGCACGACGTCGCCACGCTGCAGAAGCTGCTTGCCCCGCTCTTTCCCGGACTGATGGGCGTGACGCTGACCTCGCTGGCCGCCGACCGCGTCGTCGCCGAGATGACGGTGCGGCCCGACCTGTGCACGTCGGGCGGCATCCTCCACGGCGGCGCGGCGATGGCCTTCGCCGACACGCTGGGCGCCATCGGCACGGTGCTGAACCTGGCGTCGGGAAAGCGCACGACGACGACCGACTCGAGCACCAAGTTCATCGCCTCGGCGCGCGTGAACACCCTCGTCACCGGCGAGAGCGTCGCCCTCCATCGAGGCCGCACGA
Organism: Burkholderiales bacterium; assembly: GCA_038250795.1. Lineage (GTDB taxonomy): Bacteria > Pseudomonadota > Gammaproteobacteria > Burkholderiales > Burkholderiaceae_C > Schlegelella_A. Next base: position 828 of record JBBSBZ010000389.1, read on the forward strand.
CGATGGTCTGGCAGACTTCGATCCGCAACGCCGAAGGCAGGCTCTGCACCGTCGTCACGCAGACCCAGCTCGTCCTCGAGAGCGGGTCGTGAGAGCTTGCCGGAGCAGACCGACGCGTTCGCAGTCGACTGGAGGTTCGCGATGACACGTCGGTTGATCGGCTCCGGCTCGTCCTTCGAGCGCGACATCGGCTATTCGCGGGCCGTGGTCGACGGCGACTGGGTCTTCGTCTCCGGCACCACCGGATTCGACTACGCCGCGATGACGATCGCCGAGGGCGTCGTCGATCAGGCCGAGCAATGCCTGAAGAACATCGCGGCGGCGCTCGCCGAGGCCGGCGCGTCGATGGCCGATGTCGTCCGTGTCCGCTACATCCTGCCCGACGCGAGCGACTTCGCGAGTTGCTGGCCGATGCTGCGCCACTGGTTCGGCGATGTGCGCCCAGCCGCGACGATGATCTCGGCCGGACTCGCCGATCCGCGCATGAAGATCGAGATCGAGGTCACGGCGCGCACGACGGCCGCGCCGACCGGTCGGCATGGCATCGGTCCGAGGCGCGGCCGGTGACGGCTCCCATCGAGCTGCAGACCGAGCGGCTGCACCTTCGCCCCTGGCGTGACGACGACATCGAGCCCTTCGCGGCGATCAATGCCGACCCGCAGGTCATGGCGTACTTCGCGTCGACGCAGAGCCGCGAGACGAGTGCGGCCGCGGTCGCACGCTGGCGCGCCCTGATGCAGGAACGCGGCTGGGGCCTCTGGGCCGCGGAGCTGCGCCGCACCGGCGAATTCATCGGCTTCGTCGGCCTCGAGGTGCCCGCGCCCGCCCTGCCGTGCTCGCCCTGCGTCGAGATCGGCTGGCGCCTGGCCGCCGCGCACTGGGGCCACGGCTACGCGACCGAAGGCGCGAAGGCGGCACTCGGCATCGGCTTCGAGCGGCTCGGCCTCGACGAGATCGTGTCGTTCACGGCGGTCGGCAATCGTCGCTCGCGGGCGGTGATGGAGCGGCTCGGCATGACCGAGACCGATCCGACCTTCATGCACCCTGCCTTGCCGGTCGAAAGCGCGGTGAGCGAGCATTGCCTCTACCGCCTGTCGCGCGCCAGGTGGATTTCGATGGCGCCGGAGGCCCGCAAGACGGATCATGCGCAGCCGCAAACCAGGGAGACTCCATGAAGACAGAGCTGCTCTACCTCGCCTACGTCGCTGCATTCACGGGCCTGCTCTGGGTGCCCTACATACTCGACCGCGTCTTCAAGTGGGGACTGATGGATGCCGTCGGCTACCCGGCCGTCCCCAAGCCGCAGGCGCCCTGGGCCGAGCGGCTGAAGAAGGCACATGCCAACGCCGTCGAGAACCTCGTCGTCTTCGCCGCGCTCGTCGGCGTGGCCGTTGCCGCGGGCCTGTCGAGCCCGCTCATCGGCCAGGCTGCGGTCGTCTACTTCTGGGCCCGCGTCGTGCACGCGCTGGCCTACACGTTCGCAGTGCCCTGGCTGCGCACCCTCGCGTTCACGGTCGGCTTCCTCGCGCAGGCCACGGTCGCCTGGCAGATCATCTTCCGCTGACCGGGCGCTTGCGGCCAAGGCCGGAGGCCGGCGCTACAGTCCGATCTCACCGAGACCTCAGATGCCCCAACGCCGCAAGACTCCCGCCCGATCGCTCGCTGCGCAGGCCGCGGAGCTTGCCGTGGCCGTGCCGCAGGTCGTCGCCCACCGCGTGACGCGAATGGCGCTTGCGGGCCCGAAGCCCTCGGCGCGCGACCGCAAGGAGTTCGAGCGGATGGTGGCCGAAAAGAACGTGGCGTTCGCCGATGCGTGGCGGGCGATGGCGGCGCAGACCGCCCGGTCGCAGCAGGCCTTCGCGGCGAACTGGTTCAAGTCGGCGCTCTCGGTGTCGCGCGGCGGCAAGCCCACGCCGCCCTCGCCAGCGGCGCTGCAGCGCGCCGCCCTCGACGTCCTCGGCAAGGGCATGGCGCCGGTGCG
>JBBSBZ010000390.1:0-2801 GCA_038250795.1 Burkholderiales bacterium
CGCCCTGGGCATCGACGGCATCGTCACCGACGCCGTCGATCGCTTCTCGCCCGGGACCGGCGTCGACGACTGAGGCAGCGCCCGCCGCTCGGGCGTCAGGCCGCGCCGGCGGCCATCGGCTCCTCGGCGCCGCGCACGCGCGCATAGACACGCGTGCTGCGCGGCTCGCCCGCGGGGTTGTTGGCGTCGAAGCGCATCAGCGCCTCGAGCGTGAAGCCGGCACGCTCGGCGACCTTCCAGCTGCGCTCGTTGGCGTCGTCCATGCGGATCTCGACCCGGCGCGCGTCGAGATGGTCGAACGCCAGGCGGGCCATTGCCTGCACCGCTTCGGTGACGAAGCCGCGCCCTTCGAAGCCGGTCCGCCGCCAGTAGCCGATCTCGAACCGGCGCAGGCTCCAGTCGATGCGATGCAGCCCCGTGCCGCCGACGAGCTCGCCCTCGCTGCCGTCGCCCTGGCGGAGGAACATGAACATGACGAAGTCCTCGCGCAGGATGAAGCGCCCCTGCTGGCGGCGGCAGGTCGCTTCCGACTCGTCGACGCTCGGCATCGCGCCCGCCCACGGAAGCCACGGCGCGAGCTCGACGATCGATGCCGCGATCGCGGCGTTCACGGTCGGCCCGTCGCCGCGCCGCGGCACGCGCAGGACCAGGCGGCGGGTCTCGATCCGCTCGGGCACTTCGATCAGCAGCGGGTCCACGGCATGGGCCTCAGGTCGCCGCGACGCGGCGGCCGACGTCGGCCTCGGCACCGATCCAGTCGTCGGTGCACTCCGGCGCCGGCAGCTCGCGCACGCGTCGGATGAGGCCGAGCTGCCAGGTGATGGCCGCGAGCAGCAGCGCACCGCCACCCGCGACGGCGAGCGACACGCGCAGGCCGGCGTGCTCGCCGAGCCAGCCGCCGAGAAGCGCGCCGGGCCCGGCCGGGATCAGGATCAGCCAGCGCATCGTGCTCGTCATCCGGCCGAGCAGCGGTGCCGGCGTGACGGCCTGACGCAGGGCGAGGAAGTTGATGAAGATCAGCACCGCGCCCGCGGAGAAGGTCATCAGCATGAGCGAGAAGGCCGCGACGCCCCAGGGCCCGACGGGCGCGAAGGCGAGCATCAGCCAGCCGGCGCCGCAGATCGCGAAGCCCAGGATCAGGCACGGCCCCGGCCCGAAGCGACGGCTGATGCGATTGCCGAAGACGCTCGCGATCACCGTGCCGACGCCCATGCCCGTGTAGCTCAAGCCCACGGCCTGCTCGGACAGGCCGAGGGTGCGCGTCGCGAACAGGATCTGCACGACCATCGCGGCCTGGAAGCACGCCTGCCAGCAGCCGACAGCGGTTGCCAGGGCGACGAGGAGGCGGTGACGCGCGACGAAGCGCACGCCCGCTTTCAGGTCGGCCCAGAACTGCGCCACCGGCGAGCCGGCGACGCGCGGCCGCTGCGGTGGCTCGTGGATCTCGATGCCGCGCAGGATGGCCGCCGAGATCGTCACCAGGACCGCGTCGACGAGGAGCGCCAGCGGCGCGCCGAAGACCTTGATCAGCGCGCCGGCCAGCCCCGGCCCGGCGACCTCTGCGCCCGAGGTCGCGAGCGCGTTCTTGGCGTGCGCCTCGACCAGGCGCTCGCGCGCGACGACCTGCGTCAGCACGATCTGCGCGGCGCTGCCGGCGACGGTGGCGACGATGCCGATGACGAACGCGCAGGCGTAGAGCCAGCCGATCGAGAGCCAGCCCGCCCACCAGGCGAGCGGAACGCTTGCCACCGCCACGCCGATGGAGAGCTCGCCGGTCACGTAGATCGGCAGCTTCCTGACACGGTCGAGCCAGACGCCCGCCGGCAGCGAGAACAGCACGAAGGGCAGGATCTCCATCGCCGTGAGCAGGCCCATCTGGGTCGGGCTCGCGTGCAGGAGCACGGCCGCGGTGAGCGGCAGGGCGAGCATCGTCACCTGGCCACCGAACGAGCTGATGAGGATCGACGTCCAGAGGCGTCGATAGGCCTTGTCGCGCAGCAGGTCGCCCGAAGGCAACGCCGGCCACCAGCGCCGCGTGGTCCCTGTTCCGAATTTTCCTGATGGCAGCCACGTACTCATGGTTGCTCACTCTCTTTCGTTCTCGGCGGCCTCCCGGAAGAAGGACACCCTCTGCGGGCCTTTTGGGCCCGAATGCAGCGGAAAAACGAGGGTCGGTCGAAATTTCCGCTGATCTCTCAGCGGCCTTCGATCGAAGAGCTGAGAGTGACTAGATCGGCGCCGGAGCGATGCGCGCCGACCGGAGCGCCTTGCCGACGACGCCGAACGCCGTGCGCCGGGCCGCGCCGAAGGCGCTGCGGGCGAAGGGTTGGGCGGTGCGGTTCATGGAGGCGTTCTCGATCAGTGAGCGCTCATCGTAGCAGCCGGCCTGTTGCCATCGCAAGTGAATAAGTCACTCGCGTTGCCGCGCGCCCACGCGGCGTCTCGGCGCACCGTGTCGTCACGAGCGATAGTCGGCGTTGATCTTCACGTAGTCCACGCTGAGGTCGCAGGTCCACACCGTCGCCGACGACTTGCCGCGGTGCAGGTCGACACGAACCAGGATCTCGCTCTGCTTCATGACACGCTTGCCGTCTTCCTCGCGATACGACGGCCGCCGGCCGCCGTGTTCGACGACGTGGACGTCGTCGAGGAAGAGATCGATCCGGGTCTGGTCGAGATCGTCGACGCCGGCGTAGCCGACCGCAGCCAGGATCCGCCCCAGGTTCGGGTCGCTCGCGAAGAACGCGGTCTTGACGAGCGGCGAATGGCCGATGGCGTAGGCCACCTGCTTGCACTCGGCC
>JBBSBZ010000391.1:0-2795 GCA_038250795.1 Burkholderiales bacterium
CGCCGGTCGCGCCGAGCGGATGGCCGAGGGCGATCGCGCCGCCCATCGGATTGACCTTCGCCGGATCCAGCCCGAGCGACTGGATCACCGCCAGCGACTGCGCCGCGAAGGCTTCGTTGAGCTCGATCCAGCCCATGTCGGAAATCGACAGGCCTGCGTACTTCAGCGCCGCGGGGATCGCCTCGATCGGGCCGATGCCCATGATCTCGGGCGGCACGCCGCGCGCCGCGAAGCTGACGAAGCGGGCCAGCGGCTTGAGGTCGAACTGCTTGACCGCCTTCTCGCTCGCCAGGATCAGCGCGCCGGCGCCATCGCTCGTCTGCGAGCTGTTGCCGGCCGTGACGCTGCCCATGCCGGTCGCCTTGCCGGTCGGATCCTTGGGCGCCGCGAACACCGGGCGCAGCTTGGCCAGGCCCTCGAGCGAGGTGTCGGGCCGCGGTCCTTCGTCGAGCGAGACGGTGCGAGTCTTCGTGCCGGTGCTGCCGTCGGCGAGGTTCGGGAAGCGGTCGACGACCTCGATCGGCGTCATCTCGTCGCTGAACTCGCCCGCCTTCTGCGCCTTCAGCGCGCGCAGGTGCGACTCGAGCGCGAACGCGTCCTGCGCCTCGCGACTCACCTTCCACTGCTGCGCGACCTTCTCGGCCGTGATGCCCATGCCGTAGGCGATGCCGACGTTCTCGTCGTGCGCGAACACCTCGGGATTGAAGGAGGGCTTGTTGCCGCCCATCGGCACCAGGCTCATCGACTCGGCGCCGCCGGCGATCAGCACGTCCGCCTCGCCGACGCGGATGCGGTCGGCGGCCATCTGGATCGCCGTGATGCCGGAGGCGCAGAAGCGGTTGACGGTGACGCCGCCGACCGGCTTCGGGAAGCCGCACAGGGCCACCGCGATGCGCGCCATGTTCATGCCCTGCTCGGCCTCGGGGAACGAGCAGCCGACGATCGCGTCCTCGATCGCGCCGGGATCGAGCGAGGGCACCTGCTTCATCGCGCTCCGGATCACGGCGACGAGGAGATCGTCAGGCCGCGTGTTCTTGAAGTAGCCGCGTCCCGACTTGCCGATCGGCGTGCGCGTCGCGGCGACGATGTAGGCATCCTGCACTTGTTTCATGGTCATGCCGTTTCCTCTGTGATTGGTTGTCTGTCCGGAAATCCCTGCCTCGACCCCTCGTTCACGGGATGACGGAATCGTGTCCTGTCGTGCCCACTGTCTCGTTGTGCGCTTTCGTCGCCCGTCGATCCCTTCCAAGGACGCCCATGAATCCCATCGCCAAGCTTTCGCTGTCGGCTGCGCTCGTCTTCGGCTCCGCTGCCGCTACCGCTACGCCCACGGTCATCAATTTCGACAGTCTCGCCGGCGGCTCGCTCTCGGCCGGGGCGCTGGTCACCAATCAGTACATCGGCCTGGGGGTGACCTTCTCCGACAGTGCCGCGGGCGGTTCGCACGCCGAGAACTTCCTCGGCACACTCATGCCCGGCAGCAGCTCTCCCAACGTTCTGTGGACCGACCAGGGCAGCGGCAACCTCACAGGGCAATACCTGCTGATTAGTTTCGCGAGCGCAGTCACTGGCGTCAGCGCTCTCTACGGTACCTCGCTCGGTGCCGACATCACGATGCAGGCCTTCAGCGGCGCATCGCTCATTGACGCGATGACGACGACCGGCGCCGTCGTCAACGGCGGCGTCCGCTCGGGAACCATCAGCCTGGGCGACGCGGGCATCACGTCCGTGCGTCTGTTCTCCCAATCCGGTACGTCTTCCTTCAACTTCAGCATCGACGATCTGACGTTCACCGCGGCGGTCGCCCCCGTTCCCGAGCCCGAGACGTACGCGCTGCTGCTGGCCGGCTTCGGCCTCGTGAGCCTGGCAGCGCGCCGCAGAAAGCGTGCCGCGGCGCACTGAGCTTCGCGTCATTTCAGTTGCGCACCGGCTTGCCGGTCTGCAGCATGCCCATGATCCGTTCCTGCGTCTTCGGGTGGTCGAGTAGCCCGCAGAAGCGCTCGCGCTCCATCGTCATCAGGTACTCCTCGCTGACGAGCGAGCCGGCGTCGACGTCGCCGCCGCAGACGATCTCGGCGATCAGCGTCGAGATGTGGAAGTCGTGCGCCGTGATGAAGGCGCCGTCGCGCATGTTGACGAGCTGGGCCTGGATGGTCGCGATGGCGTTGCGGCCGGCGACCGGGAAGAGCGTCCTGGCCGGCGCGCGCCAGCCGCTCTCGCTCATCGCCTTCACCTGCTGGCTGGCGACGTACAGCAGCTCGTCCTTGTGCGGCACGATGACGTCGCTCCACAACAGGTAGCCGAGCTTTCGGTCCTCGGGCGCGCTCGTGCCGACCCTGGCGGTCGCCGCGCTCGTGAACGGATCGATGAGGAATTTCATGATGTCGGCGTTGGCGCTCACGGCCGACGCCATCTCGGCGGCACGGCGCGCCACGTAGGCCAGGCCGCCGCCGGCCGGCAGCAGGCCGACGCCGACCTCGACGAAGCCCATGTAGCTCTCCATCGCCGCGACGCGCCGGGCCGTGTAAAGCGCCATCTCGCAACCACCGCCGAGCGCGATACCGCGCACCGCCGCGACGACGGGCACAGCGGCGTAGCGCATGCGCAGCATCGCGTCCTGGAGCTTCTTCACCTCGGGCACGATGCCCTTGCCACCGCTCTTCATGAAGATCGGCATCAACGCCTCGAGGTTGGCGCCGGCCGAGAACACGTCGTCGGGCGACCAGATCACGAGCCCCTGGTACGACTGCTCGGCGAGCTCGATCGCCTTCAAGAGGCCATCGATCACGCCGGGA
>JBBSBZ010000392.1:0-2793 GCA_038250795.1 Burkholderiales bacterium
ATGGATGGTCGACAAGCTCGTCGTAGTCCGCGGCAACGTATTCGTGCTTCGCCTCGGCGCCGGGCCGCCGCTCGAGCGAGGTCGCGACGTCCCATCCCTCGGCCAGGCCGGCGACGGCGAGCTCGTGCGGCTCGGCCTGGCAGCCCTCGACCCGCAGGCAGAGGCCCGTGCCGTTGAAGAAGCCACGTGACGCGTCGAGGTAGGCGGCGCGCACGGAGGTGTCGAAGGCATAGGCGTGGTAGCGCACGACGAGCGGCGTGCCCGGCTTGCAGCGGGCCAGCCAGGTCGCCTTGTCGAGCTGGCGCAACTCGAAGGCGGCGCCGTCCTGCGTCGCCACGAGGCCCGAGAGGTGGCGCGCGAATTCGCGCACCAGATAGCTTCCGGGAATCCACACCGGCAAGCTCAGCCGCTGCTCGGCGGCGGGCGCCTGGACGATCAGCTCGAGGGCGAAGGTGTGACGGTGACGTGCCGAGACGTCGATCTCGTAGCGGATCATGGGCCGATTGTCGCCGCCGTCGAAAGGCGCTGCGGCTGTGGTCGAATGGCGCTTCGATCCTGGAGGACCTCGCCATGGACAGCCCCTCTTCGCCCGGAGCGTTCATTCGCCCGTCCCGCTTCTCTCCTGCCGAGTGGGACGCGCGCGTCCAGCTCGCGGCGGCCTACCGCATCTTCGACCGGCTCGGCTGGACCGAGCTCATCTACAACCACATCTCGCTGCGCGTGCCCGACGAGCCGCAGCACTACCTCATCAATCCGTTCGGCCTGCACTACTCGGAGGTGTGCGCGTCGAATCTCGTCAAGGTCGATCTCGAGGGTCGCATCGTCGGCCACTCCGACTGGCCCGTGAACCCCGCCGGCATCACCTTCCACAGCGCCATCCACGCCACCCTGCCCGAAGCGCATGCCGTGATGCACCTGCACACCACCGCGGCCCAGGCAGTGTGTTGCCTGAGAGGCGGCCTCGCGTTCACGAACTTCTACGCCGCCCAGCTCTACGACAAGGTCGCGTACCACGACTTCGAGGGCATCACCGTGCACAGCGACGAGGGTGCTCGCATCCTGAAGAGCGCCGAGGGGCGGCCGGTGCTGCTCCTGCGAAACCACGGTCCGGTGACGATCGGCGCGACGCTGCCGCACGCGCTCTCGCTGATGTGGCTGGTGCAGCGCGCCTGCGAGATCCAGTGGGCGACCCAGTCGATGGGCGAGGCGATCCCGATCCCTCGTCCGGTGCTCGAGAAGTGCGTCGCCGACTCGCTTCAGTTCAACCCGAAATACGGCGCCGGCGAGGATTCGTTCGCGGCTTTGCAGCGGCTCGTCGACCGCGCCGATCCGAGCTACCGGATGTAGGCGCGACGATGCCGCGGGGCGGCTAGCTCTGCGCCTTCAGTCGGCTGATCGCGAGCTGCTTTTCGACGACGTCGGCGCCGGCCGCGCCCGGCATGTGCTTGCCATCCTCGAAGACCAGGCCGGGCGTGCCGTTGATGCGGTACTTGCGGCCGAGGGCGAGATTTCTCTGCAGCACCGAGGTATCGCACTGCGGACTGTCGGTGGTGGGCGTGCCCTTGATCATCCAGTCGCGCCAGGCCTTGGTGCTGTCCTTGGCGCACCAGATCGCCTTCGACTTCTCCGGCGAGTCGCCGCCGAGGATCGGATAGAGGAAGGTGTAGACGGTGACGTCCTTGACCGTTTGAAGGTCCTTCTCGAACTTCTTGCAGTAACCGCAGTTGGGATCGGCGAAGACGACCAGCTTTCTCTCGCCCGTGCCCTGCTTCCAGACCAACGCGTCCTTCAGCGGCAGCGACTTGAAGTCGATCGCGGTCAGCTTGGCGACGCGCTCGCCGGTGAGGTTGGTGCGCGTCTTCGTCTCGATCACCTGGCCTTCGATCAGGTAGTTGCCGTTCTCGTCGGTGTAGAGGATGTCGGTGCCGACGCGCAGCTCGTAGAGGCCGGGCACGACCGACTTGGTGACCTCGTCGATCTTCGGGAAATCGGGCACGCGCTCGGTGATGTTCTTGCGGATCGCGGCCTCGTCGGCGAAGGCGCCGGAAGAAACGGCGGTGAGGCCGGCGGCAAAGACCAGGGCGGCAGCGACACGCGCGGTTCGGTTCATGACGATCTTTCTGAGTCGAGTGCCCGGGCGGCAAGCCAGCGCTTCACCGGCAGGGCACGATTGACGAGAGTCATTCCATTGTTGCGGAGTTCCCGGATCGGCGCCGAGGGCGCGGCGAACAAGCGCTCCAATCCGTCGGTAATTCGCGTCATGGCCCAGGTCGGCGCCGCCCGTTGCCGCACATACCGCCGAAGCAACCGTTCGTCGCCCAGGCTGCGCCACGGTTCGCGGGTGGCGATCGCCGCGGTGAGCGCCGCGACGTCGGCGAGGCCGAGGTTGAGGCCCTGCCCGGCGAGGGGATGGACGACATGCGCCGCGTCGCCGACCAGCACCCAGCCCGGCCCGCACCAGCGCTCGGCACGGCCGAGCACGAGCGGCCACGACGCGCGCTCCGAGCCGAGGACGAGATCGCCGACGTCGCTGCCGGCCAGCGTCGTCAACTCGCGCTCGAAAGCCGCCGGCGGCATCGCGAGCAAAGACCCCGCGCGCTCGGTCGGCAGCGACCAGACGAGTGCGTAGGAGCGCGCCGGCTCGGGCCGGTCGAACGGCAGCAGCGCGAGCACGTCGGGCGCCAGAAACCATTGCCGAGCGACATTGCGATGCGGTTTCGTCGCAACGACCCGAGCGGCGATCGCGCGCTGGCCGTAGTCGATGCGCTCGAAGCCCGCGCCGAGCGCGTCGAG
>JBBSBZ010000393.1:0-2789 GCA_038250795.1 Burkholderiales bacterium
CTCGTCCTGCTCGGCGCCTCTGCTCTCGGCCTTCCGCTCGGCGCGCCGACGCTGTTCGCCGCCGCCCTCGTGTGGGCGGCGATCGCGATCGCCAAGCGCGAGTCGCCGTGGACAGTGCTCGGCCAGGTCTCGTGGTCGATCGTGCCGCTCGTCGCCGGACTCTTCGTGATCGTCGAGGGCCTGCGCCGTGCCGGGCTGCTCGAGCAGCTCACCGCCCTTCTCCACGCCGGCGCGGCGCGATCGATGCCGGGGGCCGCGGTCGTGTCCGGGGCCCTCGTCGCCTTCGCCTCCAACCTCACGAACAACCTTCCCGCCGGGCTGGTGGTCGGCGCCGTCGTGGCCGCGGCCGACGTCGATCCGATCGTCCACAGCGCGGTGGCGATCGGCATCGACCTCGGACCGAACCTCTCGGTGACCGGCTCGCTCGCCACCATCCTCTGGCTGCTCGCGCTGCGCAAGGAGGGCGAGGACGTCAGCGGCTGGACGTTCCTGAAGGCCGGCACGGTGGCGATGCCCATCGCGCTGGCGGCCGCCCTCGGCGCCCTCTGGCTGCAGGCGCGGCTCGCCTGAGCCCTTCGCCGAGGCCCGGGGCCGGCCGGGCGGGCCGTTCGCACGCGCCTCGGCGCTGTGCGAGCATTGCGGACGCCGATATGGAGATCGAGATGTACCGCCCACCCCAGGCCGACGCCGAATTCCTGATGCGCGACACGACGTCGCATCCGCCCGCCTATACGCCCGCCTACAAGACCAGCGTCCTGCGCAGCCCGAAGCTCGCGCTGATCTCGCTGCAGCAGTCGCTCTCCGAGGTGACCGCGCCGGTGTTCCGCGCCGAGGAGCTCGGGCCGCAGGACAACGACCTGATCCTCAACTACGCCAAGGGCGGCATGCCGGTCGGCGAGCGCATCGTCGTCCACGGCTACGTCCACGACCAGCCCGGCAAGCCGGTGAAGAACGCATTGGTCGAGGTCTGGCAGTGCAACGCCAGCGGCCGCTACCGGCACAAGAAGGACCAGTACATCGGCGCCCTCGACCCCAACTTCGGCGGCTGCGGCCGGATGCTCACCGACGAGAACGGCTACTACGCCTACCGCACCATCAAGCCCGGACCGTACCCGTGGCGCAATCGGGTCAACGACTGGCGACCGGCGCACATCCACTATGCGGTCTCGGGCGACGGCTGGGTCCAGCGGCTCGTCACCCAGATGTACTTCGAGGGCGACCCGCTGATCCGCAGCTGTCCGATCCTCGGCGTCGTGCCGAGCGAGGAGCAGATCCGCGGCCTGATCGCGCTCCAGGACATGAGCGCCTTCGTCCAGCTCGACAGCCGCGCCTACCGCTTCGACATCGTCCTGCGCGGCCAGCGCGCGACGCTGTTCGAGAACGCCGTCCAGAAGACGCCCCAAGGGGGATCGCAATGAACGTCACGCGCGAGACCGCGTCGCAGACCGCCGGCCCCTACGTCCACATCGGCCTGGCGCCCAGCGCTGCCGGCTTCGACATCTTCGAGAACAACTTCGGCAGCGTGCTGGTCAACGAGCGCACGAAGGGCCAGAAGATTCGCATCGAGGGCCGCGTCTTCGATGGCATCGGCACCGTCCTGAAGGACGTGCTGATCGAGATCTGGCAGGCCAACGCCGAGGGCAAGTACGCCCATCCGGCCGATCGCCAGCCGGGCAAGTCGATCGACCCGGACTTTCGCGGCTGGGGCCGCAGCTGCACCGACTTCGAGACCGGTGTCTTCACTTTCGACACGATCAAGCCCGGCCCCGTCGAGGGCCGCAACGGCCGCTTCATGGCGCCGCACATCAACGCCTGGATCGTCGCCCGCGGCATCAACATGGGCCTGAACACGCGCATCTACTTCGGCGACGAGGCCGAGGCCAACGCCAAGGATGCGGTCCTCAACCTGATCGAGTGGGAGCAGCGCAGGAAGACGCTCGTCGCCGAGCGGCTCGACCGGAAGAAGGAGGGCGGCGCGCTCGTCTACCGCTTCGACATCCGCCTGCAGGGCGACGACGAGACGGTCTTCTTCGACGTCTGAGGCCACCATGAAAATCCTTCTTCTCAATGGTCCGAACCTCAACCTGCTCGGCACTCGCGAGCCCGCCGTCTACGGGGCGACGACGCTCGCCGACGTGGAGGCGACCTGCCGCGGCGAGGCGGCCTCGCTGGGCCACGAGCTCGTCACGTTCCAGAGCAACCACGAAGGCGCGCTGATCGACCGCCTCCATGCCGCGCGCGGCGAGAGCGTGGCCTTCGTCGTCGTCAACCCGGGGGGGCTCACCCACACCAGCGTCGCGCTGCGCGACGCGCTCGCCGGCGTCGCGATCCCGTTCATCGAGATCCACCTCAGCAACATCCACCGGCGCGAGCCGTTTCGCCACCACTCGTACCTGTCCGACATCGCCGACGGCGTGATCGTCGGCCTCGGCGCGCAGGGCTACGCGCTCGCGGTCCGCGCTGCCGCTCAGCTGCTGAAGGACCGGGCCGGCACCGCCTGATCCGCGCGCGACCCGGCGCTACGCTTGGCCGACGACGCCGAGCTCCACCAGCAAGAAGACGTCGTCCTCGGCGATCTCGCGCAGCGAGTCGAAACGCCCCGAGGCGCCGCCGTGGCCGACCTCGAGGTTGATCTTGAAGACGAGCGGCCGGTCGTCGGTCTTGAGCGTGCGCAGCCGGGCGACGTACTTCGCCGGCTCCCAATAGGCGACCTGGGTGTCGTTGAGGCCGCTCCTCACGAGCATCGCCGGGTAGGCACCGCGCTTCAGGTTGTCGTAGGGGCTGTAGGC
>JBBSBZ010000394.1:0-2779 GCA_038250795.1 Burkholderiales bacterium
TACCTGCGGCTATTGCGCGAGTGGGGCGCGTTTCGCGCCGGGCTCTATGCGTTCGTGAGCCCGGCGATCGCGGTCGGCGTGGGTGTCGTCGCGTTGTCGGAGCGGATCGGATGGGCCGAGGGACTGGGCGCCGTGCTGATGCTCGGCGCCGCCGCGATCGCATTGCGGTCGCCGTCGGGCCAGGAAGCAGCGGGCCTCGGCGCGCCGCGATATCGGCGATAGCGCGCATCCCGACGCCAAAGGCTTGTCTCGTCGGCTGACGCTCAGCGGATCTTCACCGTCAGGCGCGGCCGCCACACGGCCAGCACGACGTTGGCGACGCTCAGCGCGAGCAGCAGCAAGAGGGTGTTGCGCTCCGAGTGGAGCAGCGACGCGAGCAGGTCCGGATCAGCGCCGGCCGCCGCGAGTTCGGCCTGTCGGCTGCTCGCGCCGATGGTGAGGAGCGTTGCCTCGAACACGCTCAGGCCGAGCAGCGCCTTGACCCATGCCCAGCCGGCCTCGTGGAATGCGCGGTTGGCGGCGATGGCGAGAAGCCCCGTCACGAGCACGACCGCGAGCGACGGCAGCAGCACGTAGCGCGCGATGGCGGCGATCGCATGGCGTGCCGCGGCGAACTCCACGGGCGATGCGCCGTTCGACGTGAGGCCGATGACGAGGCAGGCCGCGAGGCCGCCGCCGCCGCCGATCGCGGCGAGCTGGTGCAGCGCCTTCAGGCTGCGCCGCAGCCAGGCACGACCGGTCATGCGGCGCGGCCCGGCGCGAAGGCGAGCTCGGGCGGAGGGTTCGACATGGCTCGACGGTGGCGCATGGCGCGGCCATCGTACCTGCGCCCGATGGGCTACTTCGCGGTGTCGGGCGACCGAGCCGCGTCTCCTGGCGTGCCCGATCGTGCGCTCGAGCGTCGGCGGGCAGCTGCGAGGACCGCCAGCCCGGCGGCCATCAGCCCCCAAGTCTCGGGCTCCGGCACCGGGGCGACTGCCACCTCGGGCGAGGGCGGCCGCGGCGACACGTGATCGAAGCTGCCCTTCTCGCCCGCGGCCGCGATCGCCGGTCCGGCGCCGGCGGCGGATGCGAAGCTGCCGACCGCGCCGCCGCCGACGCCGCTGGTGAAGCCGCCGCCGAACCCGCCGAACCCGCTGTCGTCTCCAGCCGCACTCACGATCGGGTCGTCCAGCGCGACCGGCACCGGCAGCGCGTCGAGCGGGATCAGCGCCGCGTCGGGTTCGAGCGCCGCCACCGCCGGGACCAGCGCGCCGGACTCGTCCTCGGCACGCTCGTGAGCGACTTCGGCGCGGGCGATCCGGCTCACGTTGCGGCACACCGTCGGCACGAGGATGCACTGGCCGCTCTCGCAATAGACGAGGCCGCGCTCCTGCGTGTCCTTGCCCCATGCCGCGCGGCTCACCGAATGGCAGAGCCGGTGATTGCCGAAGTGCATGTCGCGGATCGTGCTGCCGTAGCGCACCTTCTTCGTCCTGCCGGCGATGCTGTCGCGCCGGATGCTGACGACGTCGTCGTAGTCGCGTTTGACCATGCGTGCCTGCAGGCGCTGGCGCACGTCGGACGGGATGTCCTGGTAGCGGTCGACCGCCGCGACGACGTCGCCCATGAAGGGATCGTGGCCCGGCCGGTCCCAGGAGCACGCTTCCAGGGTCGACGGCGCCGCCGGCGCAGCGATGCCCTTCGCCAGCGCGGGTGGGGGCAGGACGGCGCCGAGGCAGAGCGCGGCGAGGACGAGACGAAGGATCGAGGCGAAGGTCGTGTTCATGACAGGAAGGATTGGGCCCGCGTCCGCCGGCCCCGGGCTCCCCTGTGCCAGGGGGTACGCCACGGTCCGGTCGTGCGATCCGCACGGAAGCTCGCGCTCTCCGCGCAACGGTCCGACGAAGGGCGGGGGAATGCCGATATCGCTCGCATCGGCTCCGTCTCGATACAGGCGCCGCCACTCTGGATGACGCCATGTCGACGCGAGCGCGACTTCGATCCTCGATTCCGTGCGAATCCTCACGAGCGCGCCGCTGCCTGCCGGCCCTCGCGCTGGCGGCGATGCTCGCTTGTTCGTCCGTTGCCCGATCCGGCACGCCGGTCGCGTGCGGCCTGTCGATCGCTCACGACGCGACGGCGTCGCGGCTGAACGAGCTGCGCCAGCGCGGCGCGGCGTGCCCGAGCGGCGCGATGGCGGCGACCGCGCCGGTCGTCTGGAACGAGCGTCTCGCCGGCGCGGCGCAGGCGCAGGCGCGCGAGATGGCCCGGCTCGACCGCATGAGCCACCGCGACCGCCAGGACCGCGGCCTCGGCGAGCGCCTGCGCGCGGCGAGCTATCCGTTTCGCGCCGCCGTCGAGAACGTCGCCGTCGGCTTCGCGTCGATCGACGATGTCGTCGACGCCTGGCTCGAGAGCGAAGGCCATTGCGAGAACCTGATGAACGCGGCCGTGCGCGAGTTCGGCCTGGCCTGCGTCGACGTCGACGCGCAGGGCGCGCCGGAGGAGCGACGCTACTGGGCGCTGGTCCTCGGCGCGCCGCGAGCGCGCTGAGCGAAGCGCCGCAGCTTTCGGCGCACGAGTCGCTCGTTCAGCCGAGCCACGCGCCGAACGCGCGCTGGATCGACCCCGGCATCGTGATCGCCATGTAGACGAGGCCCGTGAGGGCACCGGCCACGTGCGCATCGTGATTGACGCGGCCGACCCGGGCGCGGCCGGCGAAGACGCTGTAGGCCAGGTAGCCGACCGCGAAGAGCGGCGCCGGGATCGGCACCGGCAAGGGCAGGAGGTAGAGCGA
>JBBSBZ010000395.1:0-2766 GCA_038250795.1 Burkholderiales bacterium
GATCTCGGGGTCGGGTTCGGTGCGCGCGAGATCGGCGTCGAGCAGCGCGAACACGATCTCCGGCACGGCCAGGCCGCCGGCGCGCGCCAGCTCGCCGGCGACGAGCTCGGCGATCAGCGCGCGCGGCCCCTGGCCGGCGCCCCGGAACTTGAGCACGTAGAGCCCGTCGTCGTCGGCCTCGACGATCGCCGGCAGCGACCCGCCTTCGCGCAGTGGCGTGACGTAGCGGGTGGCGCGGATCGTTCTCATGGTCGCTCGGTCGGCGGTTCCGCCTGCCTTCGTATCATCCGGACCCCGCGTGGTGGCGGCCGATTCTAGGAGGCGAGGCCTTGAAAGCGTTTCGGCCGCCGCCATTTTCGGCGCTGCCGCCGTGCCGCTCCTGGCCTTCGCCACGCGCCGCCGCCCTCATTTTCCAAACGTGCCGAGAACCCTTTCGATGGACAAGCAAACCCTTTCCTTCCAGGCCGAGGTCAAGCAGATCCTGCACCTCGTCACCCATTCGCTCTACTCGAACAAGGAGATCTTCCTGCGCGAGCTGGTGTCGAACGCGTCGGACGCGTGCGACAAGCTGCGCTTCGAGGCGACGCTCAAGCCCGAGCTGTTCGAGGGGCAGTCGAACCTCGAGGTGCGCGTCTCCTTCGACAAGGAGGCGAAGACGATCACCATCGCCGACAACGGCATCGGCCTGTCAGCGGAAGAAGCCGTCGCCAACCTGGGCACGATCGCCAAGAGTGGCACGCGCGAGTTCATGTCGGCGCTCGAGGGCGACCAGAAGAAAGACGCGCAGCTGATCGGCCAGTTCGGCGTCGGCTTCTACTCGGGCTTCATCGTCGCCGACAAGATCACGGTCGAATCGCGCCGCGCCGGCCTGCCGCCCGAAGAGGGCGTGCGCTGGACCTCGGAAGGCGCGGGCGACTTCGAGGTCGAGACGATCACCCGGCCCGAGCGCGGCACGAGCGTGACCCTGCACCTGCGCGATGGCGAGGAGGAATTCCTCTCGGCGTGGAAGCTGCGCTCGATCGTGTCGAAGTACTCCGACCACATCTCGCTGCCGATCCTGATGCAGAAGGAGGAGTGGGACGAGGAGAAGAAGGCGCAGGTGACGAAGGACGAGTGGACGCCCGTGAACAAGGCGTCGGCGCTCTGGTCGCGCCCGAAGAGCGAGATCACCAAGGAGCAGTACGAGGAGTTCTACAAGCAGATCAGCTACGACACCGAGGCGCCGCTCGCCTACACGCACAACCGCGTCGAGGGACGCAGCGAGTACACGCAGCTCCTCTATATCCCGGCCAAGGCGCCTTTCGACCTCTGGAACCGCGACAAGCGCGGTGGCGTGAAGCTCTACGTCAAGCGCGTCTTCATCATGGACGACGCCGAGGCGCTGATGCCGGTGTATCTCCGCTTCGTCAAGGGCGTGATCGACTCGAGCGACCTGCCGCTCAACGTCTCGCGCGAGCTGCTCCAGGAAAGCCGCGACGTGAAGGCGATCCGCGAGGGCTCGACCAAGCGGGTGCTGTCGATGCTCGAGAGCCTCGCCGACAGCGACGACGTCGCCGAGAAGGAAAAGTACGCCGCGTTCTGGAAGGACTTCGGCGTCGTCCTGAAGGAAGGCATCGGCGAAGACCACGCCAACCGCGAGCGCCTCACCAAGCTGTATCGCTTCTCGTCCACGCACGACGAGAGCGGCGCCCAGACGGTGCCGCTCGTCGACTACGTCAAGCGCATGAAGGAAGGCCAGGACGCGATCTACTTCGTCACCGCCGACACGCTCGCGACGGCGAAGAACAGCCCGCAGCTCGAGATCTTTCGCAAGAAGGGCATCGAGGTGCTGCTGCTGACCGATCGCGTCGACGAGTGGCTGCTCTCTCACCTCTACGAGTTCGACGGCCATCCGCTGCAAAGTGTCGCCAAGGGCTCGGTCGATCTCGGCAAGCTCGAGGACGAGGCCGAGAAGAAGCAGGCCGAGGAGGTCGCGACCGCGTTCCAGCCGACGCTCGCGCGGCTCAAGGTCGCCCTCAAGGACCGCGCCAAGGACGTGCGCGTGACGACTCGACTGGTCGACTCTCCCGCCTGTCTGGTCGCCGAGGAAGGCGATGTGAGCGGCCATCTGGCGCGTCTCCTCAAGCAGGCCGGCCAGAGCGCCCCGCCGTCGCAGCCGATCCTCGAGGTCAACGCGGAGCACGCGCTCGTCAAGCGCCTCGCGACGAGCGAGCATTTCGACGACCTCGCCGGCGTTCTCTTCGATCAGGCCCTGCTCGCCGAGGGCGGTCAGCTCGAGGATCCCGCCGCCTACGTGCGTCGCGTCAACGCCCTGTTGCTCGCTTGACCTGCGCGCTCTGCCGCTCGCGGCAGACGGTCGGGATGACGGTCATTGGGGTGACCCGAGCGGCGGCTCGGCCATCGCCTCGAGTTGCTCCGCGAGCCGCGTGCACTGGTCGGCCCAGTACGCCGGGCTCGCGAACCACGGGAAGTTGATCGGGAAGGTCGGGTCGCTCCAGCGCCGCGCGATCCAGGCGCTGTGGTGGAGCATGCGCAGCGTGCGCAAGGGCTCCAGCAGGCGCAGCTCGCGCCAGTCGAAGTCCATGAACTGCTCGTAGCCCTCGAGCACGTCGAGAAGCTGGCGCGTCATCGCGGCGCGGTCACCCGAGAGCAGCATCCAGAGGTCCTGCACCGCAGGCCCGTTGACGGCGTCGTCGAGGTCGACGAAGTGCGGGCCGGCCTCGGTCCAGAGGATGTTTCCCGGGTGACAGTCGCCGTGCAGGCGCA
>JBBSBZ010000396.1:0-2763 GCA_038250795.1 Burkholderiales bacterium
CTTCGCCCTCGTTACCGCTCCGTTGAGCTTTCTGCCTCGTCAGCCGTCTGAGCCGCGCCTGCCGCGGCCATTGTTGTCAGAAGGAGACGACCCAGAATTAAGCCAAGGACTGCCGCGCCGCCACTCGCCGCTAGCACACCCAGCTTCGCCGCAGCGAGCAGTTGTGGGTCGGTGAACGCGAGCTGGGCGATGAAGAGCGCCATCGTGAAACCCACCCCGGCGACGACGCCTAACACCACGAGATGTCGCAGTGTCATGCCGGCGGGGAGCGTCCCGATGCCCAACCGCAACGTTAGCCAGCTCGCGAGGAGAATGCCGACCGGCTTGCCGACGATCAGTCCGACTGCCACTGCCGTGACGACGCTCCACGCCGCCGCATCGAGTGAGCCCGCCGAGATGGCAACTCCCGCATTGGCCAACGCGAAGATCGGCATGATAACAAAGGCGACCCAGGGATGGAGCGTCTCGATCAGGCTCTCGGCGGGCGACATGGCCTCACGCCGCGCGACGTCGACGTGGTGAAGGGTCTCCGCGAGCTCGTGCGACGAGAGCGCGACTGCGTCGGACTGCGTGAGGTGTGCGAGCTCCTTCCGAACGCCCACGAGGAATCCATCCGGACCGAGCCACGCACGCACAGGCGTCACGAGACCAATAATCACGCCTGCGATGGTAGGGTGAATGCCCGCTGCATAGATGCCGGCCCAGGCAACGACCGAGGGCAGGATGTACGCGACCTTCACGCGCACGCCGAGCCGCTGCATCGCGAACACGCCTGCGAATCCGAGCGCGGCCACCGCCAGCCCGGAGAGCGCGATACCCGACGAGTAGAAGATCGCGATGACGATGATGGCCCCAAGATCGTCGATCACGGCGACCGCGAGCAGCAGCACACGCAGGGCTGCTGGAACGCGCTTGCCGAGTAGCGTGAGGATGCCCACTGCGAACGCGATGTCGGTCGCCATCGGGACGCCCCAGCCGGAACGTGTCGCTGGCGCACCGGCAAAGACGAGGTAGAGCGCTGCCGGCGCGAGCATGCCGCCAAGGGCCGCAGCGGCTGGCAGGGCGGCGCGCCTCCACTCCGACAGTTCGCCATGGTGGATCTCGCGGCGGATCTCCATTCCGACCACGAAAAAGAAGATCACCATCAGGCCGTCGTTGACGACCCATTCGAGCGATCGCTCGAAGCTGAACGAGCCGACGCGAAGACCCATGGGCGTGTGCCAGAGGTGCACGTAGCTTTCAGCCCACGGCGAGTTCGCCCAGGTGAGCGCGACGGCCGCCGTGACCAGAAGCAGGATGCCACTCGCCGCCTCGATGCGAAGGAAGCGCTCGAGCGGGCGCCCCGCGAGCCGTGCGAAGCGTAACAGCGGCTCCCAAGCTTCAGGAGGGGAGGGCGGAAGGGGGTTCGGCCCCGGGGGCGTGGCGGTCGACATGTTTCATTCCTGCCGGCTTGTACCGGCTCGGATGGCGGCCCGACCATCCTCTGTCCTGCAGCGACACTCACTGCACCCTTGACGCTAGAATTCAGTCCCACAGTCGCACAGTGCGAGGCTGGGGTCGACAGAAAGCGCTTGCCCGCCCGGAGCGCGGCTTAAGGCAAGGCGAACTTCGACGGACCGCACATCCACACGAAACTAAAGCCACACTTTACCTTTGAGATTGCACAAACCTAAAGCCTGGCTTAAGTTTCGTGCGTGATCGAGGCTCTGGCACCCCATCCCGACTGGGAGCGTCTCTACGAAACGGCGGCAGCCCAGGAGGGGCTGTTCACGACGAAGCAGGCAGCGGAGGGCGGCTATTCGCCACAGCTTCTCGTCCATCACGTTCACTCCGGAAAAATGAGCCGCGTGCAGCGTGGGATCTACCGGCTGGTGCACTTTCCGGCCGGTGCCCATGAGGAGCTGGTCACCGCGTGGCTCTGGTCGGACCGCACGGGCGTCCTCTCGCACCAGACGGCGCTTGCGCTGCTGGGGCTCTCCGACGTCCTGCCCGCGCACGTTCACATCACGCTCCCGGCCGCGTGGAGCAAGCGCCGCTTCCGCGTGCCGCTCGACGTGGTGCGGCATCACGCCGATGTCGTGGCTGAAGACCGTGCGTGGTTTGGCCCCGTCCCGATCACAAGTCCGCGCCGCACCCTCGTCGACTGCGCGAACGCAGCGCTCTCCCCCGAGGTGCTTCGCCAAGCCGCGCAGCAGGCGCTGCGCCGAGGTCTCGTCGCGCGCGATGAGCTTGCCGACGTGGACCACGCGCTCGCGCCCTTCGGAGGACTTGGAACATGATGCCGCCCCGCAGCTACGCATCGCCCGAGACCTTCAAGCAAGCGCTGGAGCAGCGGCTCAAGTCGTCATCGAAGAGTGGCGCCGAATTCGCGCGACGCCGACAGCTCCTCGTTTTCGCGCGTTTCCTCGCGCGCATCGTCGCGACGGTCGGCGACGCGGCGACGCTCAAGGGCGGGCTCGTTCTTGAGCTGCGCCTCGATCGTGCGCGAACCACGAAGGATGTCGACCTGCGCATGCTCGGCTCTTCCGGCGAACTACTTGCGAAGCTTCAGCAGGCCGGCCGCCTCGACCTAGGAGACTTCATGGCCTTCGAGATCGTGCCCGATGCCGACCACCCCGAAATACGGAATGATGCCGTGCAGTACGACGGGCTGCGCTTCCGCGCCGAGTGCAAGCTCGCGGGCAAGGTCTACGGCCAGCCCTTCGGCGTCGACGTTGCGTTCAGTGATCCCATCATCGGTCCGCCCGACGTCGTCGTCGCCGA
>JBBSBZ010000397.1:0-2746 GCA_038250795.1 Burkholderiales bacterium
AACCGCCGCCTCGCGCTCGCGGGCGAGGCGGCTGTCACGATGGAACGCTTTCGGCCCAACCTCGTGCTGTCGGGTCTCGATCCGAACGGCGAGGACCAGCTCGACGAGATCGTCTTCGCCACCGCCGAGGGTCCGGTGCGCCTCAGGTGCGTCAAGCCGTGCGTGCGCTGCCCGATCCCCGACGTCGATCCCGAGAGCGGGGTCACGGGCCACGCGGTCGGCGACACCCTCTCGACCTACCGCGGCCACCCGCGCATGGGCGGCGCCGTCACGTTCGGCATGAACCTCGTGATCGTCGAGGGCGTCGGTCGCACGCTCGCGGTCGGCATGGACGGCGACGCGACCTTCGCCCTCGGCTGATGCAAGGATTCAGGACCTGGCAGCTGTTCGCGATCTGCGTCGTCCTCTGGGGCACCACGTGGCATGCGATCACCTATCAGGTGAGCGACATGCCGGCCGAGTTCGGCGTCGCGCTGCGCTTCGCCCTGGCTGGCGCGACCGTGCTCGTGGTCTGCCACTGGCGCGGCGTGCGGTTGCGCTTTGCCCTGGCCGACCACGCGATGCTCGCCCTGCAGGGCGTCTTCCTCTACGGCGTGTCGTACGTCTGCATCTATCACGCCGAGCGCTTCGTCGCCTCCGGGCTGGTCGCGGTCGGCTTCTCGGCCTCGCCGCTGCTCGCCGGCATCGGCGCCGCGCTTCTCTTCGGCACGACCCTGGCACCGCGCTTCGTGGTTGGCGGCGTGCTCGGCCTGGCCGGCGTCGCGCTGATCTTCTGGCCCGAGCTGACGCGGCCCGCGAGCGGCGACGGCGCCGCGATCGGCGCAGCCTTCACGATGGCGTCGGTGCTGCTCTCGGCGGTGGGCAGCCTCGCCGCGAGCCGCAATCGCCATCGCGGCGTGCCACTCATGCCGGCGATGGGCTTCGGCATGCTCTACGGCGCAGCCGCAGCCCTCGTCGTCGCTCTCGCGCTCGGCCGCAGCGTCGTCTGGCCGACCGCGCCCGGCTGGTGGATCTCGCTCGCCTACCTCGCCTTCGCTGGCTCGGTGCTCACCTTTGCCTGTTTCCTCACCCTTCAGGACCGCATCGGCGTCGGCCCGGCGGGCACCGTCGGCGTGATGACGCCGCTGGTCGCGCTCCTCGTCTCGCTCGCCTTCGAGGGCTTTCGCCCCGACGCGCTGACCGCCGCCGGCGCCCTGCTCGCGGTCGCGGGCAACGCGCTCATGCTCATCCCGGCGGGGCGCCGGGCGGTGGCTCCTGGGCAGGATGCTCGGGCAGCGGGATGAACTCGGTCTCGCCCGGCACTTTCGCGAAGCGCTGGGCCTTCCAGTCGCTCTCGGCGGCGCGGATCCGCTCACGCGTGCTGGCGACGAAGTTCCACGACAGGAAGCGGTGGCCGAGCGACTCGCCGCCGACGAGCACGACGCGCCCGCCGCGCGGTGCGACCAAGGTCGGCGACGAGCCGGGCGCGAGCACGACCATCGTGAACTCCGGGTACTCGACGCCGTCGACCTCGATCGGATGGTCGACGGCGTAGAGCGCGCGCTCGACGGCGGCGGCAGCGTCGAGCGTCACGCCCGAACCGCTTGCGACATCCAGATCGATCACGACGGCGAGCGTGGGCGACGAGGTCTGCACGGGTGAGGTCGCGCCGAACGCCGAGCCGGCGACGACGTGCGCGGTCGCGCCCTCGAGCCGCACCCGAGGCACCTGCGCCGCCGGCACGTGCTGGAACGACGGCGCCGCGTCTTCTTCCCCTTCGGGCAGCGCCACCCAGAGCTGCAGGCCGTGGCGACGATGCGCGACCGCGAGCAGGTCCTTCGGCGTGCGCTCGGAATGGACGATGCCCTTGCCCGCCGACATCCAGTTGACCGCACCGGGCTCGATGCGCTGGACGACCGAGGTCGAGTCGCGATGCATGATCGCGCCGTCGAAGAGGTAGGTGAGGGTCGCCAGGCCGATGTGCGGATGCGGCCGAACGTCGCTGTGGTCGCCGGGCACGATCTCGATCGGGCCGAAGTGGTCGAAGAAGACGAATGGCCCGACAGCGCGCCGGTCGGCCGCGGGCAGGAGACGGCGCACCCTGAAGCCGCCGCCGAGATCGCGGACATGCGGCGCGAGAGTCTGCAACTGGGTCACGAATCATCTCCTGGCCGGGTGGGCGGCCCAGTGTAGGGGCCGACTAAACTGGCGGGCTCACTCTGGCCCCGGGCCCCTCATGAGCCTCAAATGCGGCATCGTGGGCCTGCCGAACGTCGGCAAGTCCACCCTCTTCAACGCCCTCACCAAGGCCGGCATCGCGGCCGAGAACTACCCGTTCTGCACGATCGAGCCGAACGTCGGCATCGTCGAGCTGCCCGACCCGCGGCTGGCGCAGCTGGCGGCGATCGTCAAGCCGGAGAAGATCGTCCCGGCGATCGTCGAGTTCGTCGACATCGCGGGCCTGGTCGCGGGCGCCTCGAAGGGCGAGGGCCTGGGCAACCAGTTCCTCGCCCACGTGCGCGAGACCGATGCGATCGTCAACGTCGTGCGTTGCTTCGAGGACGAGAACGTCATCCACGTGGCCGGCAAGGTCGACCCGGTGTCGGACATCGAGGTGATCCAGACCGAGCTCTGCCTGGCCGACCTCGCGACCGTCGAGAAGACGCTCGCCCGGTCGATCAAGGCCGCCAAGTCGGGCAACGACAAGGAAGCCAAGCGGCTGGTCGACGTGCTCGAGAAGTGCAACGCGGCGCTGGACCAGGCGCGG
>JBBSBZ010000398.1:0-2733 GCA_038250795.1 Burkholderiales bacterium
ACTGCGGCGCCTCGCCTGGGGACTCGCGCCAGCGAAGCCATCATCACCGAGTCGAGCAGCGACGCCGGTCGCGAGATCCCGGCGCCCAAGCCGGCCGCGTCGAGCCCTCGCGTTGTCGCGACGCGCCCGCCGGCGCCCCCGCCGGCGCCGCCGATTCCTGCGCCGACGGCGCCGAAATCCTCCGCTGACGGCGAGCGGGCGAAGGCGCTGCTCGAAGGTCGCCCGGCGGTTGCGACAGAGGAGAAGCGGTTCGTCGTTCAGGTCGGGGCGTTCGCCGACGCCGCGGCCGCGCGAGAGACCCGCAAGAGCGCCGAGAAGCTGGGCCTCAAGACCTACACCCAGGTGGCGCAGACGCCTTCCGGCAGTCGCATCCGTGTTCGCGTCGGCCCGTTCTCCTCACGCGGCGAGGCGGAATCGGCGCTCGCCAAGGCCAAGGCAGCGGGGCTGAACGCCGTGCTGCTCACGCTGTGAACGCCGGCCGTGGAATGGCCTGTCATCGGCTGGATCGATCTCGCCATGATCGCCGTCGTCGTGCTCTCGGCGATCGTCGGCGCGGTGCGCGGGCTGACCTTCGAGTTGCTGTCGCTCGCCGGCTGGATCGCCGCCTGGTTCGCCGGGCTCCTGCTCGGACCCTGGCTGGCACCGCATCTGCCGATCGGCGCGGTCGGCTCGCCCTTGAACGTCGTCGCTTCGTTCGCATGTGCGTTCATCGTCGTGCTGATCGTGTGGGGGCTGATGGCGCGCATCATTTCTGCGGCGGTCAAGCGCACGCTCCTCAGTCCGGTCGATCGCCTGCTCGGCGCCGTCTTCGGCATGGCACGCGGGGTGGCAGCACTGCTGGCGATCGTCGCGGTGCTGTCGCTGTCGCCCGCGATGACGACTGCGGCCTGGCGCGATTCGACCGGCGTTGTCTGGCTGAATGCCGTGCTGCGCGAGCTGATGCCGTACCTCGCGCCCCGACCGGCCGATGCGCCTGTCGGGCGCAGGGTCTGATCGCGCCCGACGCCTGTTGACTGCCCTGGAGCTGCCATGTGTGGAATCGTCGGAGTGATCTCGCGAACGCCGGTGAACCAGCTCATCTACGACGCCTTGCTCCTGCTTCAGCACCGGGGGCAAGACGCCGCCGGCATCGTCACCATGCAGGGCACGAAGTGCTTCATGCAGAAGGCGCGCGGCATGGTCCGCGATGTCTTTCGCACGCGCAACATGCGCGCGCTGCCGGGCAATGTCGGTCTCGGTCAGGTGCGATATCCGACCGCGGGCAATGCCTACAGCGAGGAGGAGGCACAGCCTTTCTACGTCAATGCGCCCTACGGCATCGTCCTCGTCCACAACGGCAACCTCACCAATGCGGCGCTCCTGAAGCAGGAGCTCTTCGACATCGACCGTCGTCACATCAATACCGGCAGCGACACCGAGGTGCTGATCAATGTCCTGGCGCATGAGCTCGAGCGCGCCGCCGGCGACTGGCACCTGTCGCCCGAGCAGGTCTTCGACGCGGTCGCGGCCGTGCATCGCCGCATCAAGGGCTCGTACGCGGTCGTGGCCCTGATCGCCGGCCACGGCCTGCTCGCCTTTCGCGATCCGTTCGGCATCCGGCCACTTGCCTTCGGCGAGGGCCACGGGCCAGACGGACCCGAGGTGATGGTCGCGAGCGAGTCAGTGGCGATCGTCGGCACCGGCCACACGCTCACCCGCGACGTCGCGCCGGGCGAGGCGATCTTCATCGACTTGAAAGGCGAGATCCACGCGCGCCAGTGTGCCGACCAGCCGTCGCTCAACCCTTGCATGTTCGAGTACGTCTACCTCGCGCGGCCCGACTCCGTGCTGGACGGCGTCTCGGTCTACCAGGCGCGCCTGAACCTCGGTGAGACGCTCGCCCAGCGGGTCATCTCGACGATCCCGCCGTCGGAGATCGACGTCGTCATCCCGATTCCCGAATCGAGCCGACCCTCGGCGATGCAGCTCGCCCAGCGGATCGGCAAGCCCTACCGCGAGGGCTTCGTCAAGAACCGCTACGTCGGCCGCACCTTCATCATGCCGGGACAGGGCGTGCGCAAGAAGTCGGTGCGGCAGAAGCTGAACGCGATCGACGTCGAGTTCCGCGGCAGGAACGTGCTCCTCGTCGACGATTCGATCGTGCGCGGAACGACGTCGAAAGAGATCGTGCAGATGGCGCGCGATGCCGGCGCCAAGCGGGTCTATCTCGCGTCCGCGGCGCCGCCCGTGCGCTTCCCGAACGTCTATGGCATCGACATGCCGACGGTCGCCGAGCTGATCGCGCATGACCGCACGATCGAGGAGATCCGCGAGTTCATCGGCGCCGACAAGCTCATCTACCAGGACGTCGCGGCGATGAAGCGCGTCGTCGCCGCGCTCAACCCGAAGCTCGACGGCTTCGACGCGTCCTGCTTCGACGGCGTCTACATCGCCGGCGAGGTCAGCGCCGACGAGTTCGCCGCGATGGCTGCACAGCGCAAGGGCCAGGGCGAGGAAGACGAGAACGCGGCTGACCGCAATCCGCTCACCTTGCAGCGAGCTGCCGAGGCGGCCTGACCGATGGCCGGCGCGAAGATCCCGCGAGTCCACCTGCCGGCGGGATTGCGCCGCGACACGCTCGCCGTTCGCGAGGGCCTGCCGCCGAGCGAGTGGGGCGAAAACTCGGAAGCCCTGTTCCTGACGAGCAGCTTCGTCCAGCCCGACGCCGCGTCGGCGGCGGCGCGCTTCGCCAAC
>JBBSBZ010000399.1:0-2726 GCA_038250795.1 Burkholderiales bacterium
CGCACCGTGCCTTGCGCGTCGACGAGCGCGGGCTTTTCCGCGCCCTTGGCGCCGTATCGCATCAGTTTCATGAATCTTCCTTGAGGGCAGAGCGATCAGTTTAGGCGACGGTGGCTGTTCGCCGGCCGCGCACCGCAGGACGCCAGCCCGCGATCAGTTCGACCAGCCGCCGTCGATGATCTGCGTCGTCCCGGTCGTGAAGGCCGACTCGTCGCTCGCCAGGTAGACGGCCAGGGCCGCGATCTCGGCGGTGGTGCCGAGGCGGCCCATCGGCTGGCGCGCGACGAAGGCGGCCTCGACCTGCGCGAGCGTCTGCCCGCTCGCCTCGGCCTGCGCCGTGATCCGCTGGCGCAGCGAGGGCGATTCGATCGTGCCCGGGCAGATCGCGTTGCAGCGGATGCCCCGGGTGATGAAGTCGGCGGCGATCGACTTGGTCATGCCGATCACGGCCGCCTTGGTCGCGGTGTAGACGAAGCGGTTCGGCACGCCCTTGATGCTCGACGCCGCGGAGGCGACGTTGATGATCGAGCCGTGGCCGAGCGCGAGCATCGGCGGCAGGAGGGCGCGGATCATGCGGTACATGGCCCGCACGTTGAGGTCGAACGAGAAGTCGAACGCGACCTCGTCGGTCTCGAGGATGGTGCCGGCGTGGACGTAGCCGGCGCCGTTGAAGAGGACGTCGACGGGGCTCTTCGTGCCGGCCTCGATCGTCGCCGCGAGCACGGCGCTCGCGTCGGTGACGTCGAGGCGGCGCGTCTCGCAGCGCGTCGCGCGGGCGACGTCGGCGAGCAGCTCCTCGTTGATGTCGGTGGCGATCACGCGCGCGCCCTCGCGGACGAAGGCTTCGGCGACGGCGCGGCCGATGCCCTGGCCGGCAGCGGTGATGAAGGCGGTCTTGCCTGTGAGGCGGTCGGTCATGGCAGTCCAGTCGGCGGTGGGAAGAGGCGGTGCGCGACGAAGGCCTCGACCCGAGCGTAAAGAATAGTTTCGGCCGAGTTGCGCCGTCAACACCGGGTTTGTCCCGCGCCGGGGCGCCGTACGAGCGACGGCATCGCGCTGGCCACTTTACGTTCCTGCGCGCCTCGTCCGGCGGCCGTGCCGCCCAGGCCACGCGCCGATCGCACGACTTGGTAGCCTTCGCGCCAGAACGAACAAGAACGAAGAACGCGCATGGACTCGCCAAGGAACGCTCCCGCCGACTCGTCGCCGCCCGCCCCGCCGCCGCGGCCGGCGGCCGGCGGCGGGCGCCGCTGGCTCGGCACGGCGATTGCGGTGGCGGCGCTGGTCGCGCTTGCCGCGCTCGCGTGGTGGCTCACCCATCGGCCGGCGGAGCCGCCGAGCGGCAGCTTCGCTGCAGCGCCCGCCTCCGGCGCCTCGGGCACAGCGGCACGCGCCCAGTCCGGTGGCGGCGCTCCGGGTCCCGGCGGCCCTGGCGGCCGGGGTGGCCGCGGCGCGGCACCGAGCACAGTCGGCGTGGCCACCGTCACCGAGGCCAACCTGCCGGTGGTGCTGGACGCGCTCGGCACCGTCACGCCGGTCGTCACGGTCACGGTCCGGCCGCAGGTCTCGGGCGTGATCACCGGCGTGCTCTTCAGCGAAGGGCAGATCGTGAAGAAGGGACAGCTCCTCGTCACGATCGATCCCCGCCCGTTCGAGATCGCGCTGCAGCAGGCGATCGGCGCACGCCAGCGCGACGAGGCGCAGCTCGAAAGCGCCAAGGTCCAGCTCGGCCGCTACCAGACCCTGCTCGGCCAGGACTCCATCGCGCGCCAGGACGTGGACACGCAGGCGGCGCTCGCCAAGCAGCTCGAAGGCACGCTCGTCATCGACCGGGCCAACGAGAACACGGCCCGGCTCAACCTGGGCTACGCGCGGATCGTGGCGCCGCTCGCCGGCCGCGTCGGCCTGCGCACCATCGACAGCGGCAACTACATCGGCGCGGGCGACTCGACCGGCGTCGCCGTGATCACCCAGCTGGCGCCGATCGACGTCGAGTTCGCCGTGCCCCAGGACCGCGTGCCGGAGATCGAGACGAGCGTGCGCTCGGGGGCGCGGCTCGCGGTCGCGGCCTTCGATCGCACCCGCACGAGAAAGCTCGCCGACGGTGTCTTCAGCGCGCTCGACAACCAGGTCGACACACAGACCGGCACGGTGAAGGCCAAGGCCCGCTTCGCCAACGCCGACTCGGCGCTCTTCCCGAACCAGTTCGTCAACGTCAGGCTGCTCCTGCGCTCGATCGACAACGCGATCGTCGTGCCGGTGACCGCGATCCGCCATGGGCCGAACGGCGACTTCGTCTACGTCATCGGCGACGACCACACGGTGACGGTGCGCGCCGTCGAGCGTGGCATCGCCACCAGCGACGTCATCGCCGTGACCAAGGGGCTCGCCGTCGGCGATCGCGTCGTCACCGAAGGCGGCGACCGCCTGAAGGACGGCGCCCGGGTCCAGCTCGCGAGCGAGCGGCCGGCATCGGGCGCCGCCGGCGCACGGCGCGCGGCCTCGGGCGCCGACGGCGCCGCGTCGGGCGGCCGACAGCGCCGCCAGCGCTCGGGCAGCGATGGCGGCTGACCTGTCCGCGCCGGCGGGTCGAAGGGGCGGCGAGCGGTGGCGATGAGCCCGTCGCGGCCCTTCGTCCTGCGGCCGGTGGCGACGTCGCTGCTGATGGTGGCGATCGTCCTCGCCGGCCTCGTCGGCTTCAAGTTCCTGCCGCTCTCGGCGCTGCC
>JBBSBZ010000400.1:0-2717 GCA_038250795.1 Burkholderiales bacterium
CAGGCGCTGGACGGGAGTCAGCGGGATGCCGAGCGCGGGCGACGAGAGCGCCAGCGCGTCGACCGGACGGTGCCAGCCGGGCACCGGCGACTCGAGGCCGCCGGCGACGAAGCGCGCCGCGACCAGGCCGCCGAGGCTGTGGCCGAGAAGCACGACCGGTTCGATGGACTCGCCGCGAACGACGTCGATCACGGCGGCCAGATCGGCGAGCAGATCGTCGCCGGCAGCGAGCCGGCCCCGCTCGCCCGGACTCCGGCCATGGCCACGATGGTCGTAGCCGACGACACGCCAGCGGCGTTCGTTCAACGCCGCCGCGACATGTCGGTAGCGATCGACGTGCTCGCCCAGCCCGTGGACGATGACAATCGTTCCCCTGGCCCCGTCGGACGGCCAGTCGCGCCGACTCAGCTCGAGGCCGTCGCGGGTTCGAATCGTCCGGCTCATCGTCACTCCCTGCGCCATGGATCCACAGCACTTCTTCGAACTCTCGCACGAGAACGGCGTCGCCCATCTTCGCCTCGACCGTCCCGAGCGCATGAACACGATGACGCCGGCGTTCTTCCCGGCCCTGCGCGACGCGGTGCGCGAGCTCGACGACGCCGGCGCGACGCGCGCGCTCGTGATCTCGTCGACCGGCAAGCACTTCTCGGCCGGCATGTCGCTCGACGTCTTCGCCGGCGACGACCTCGCCCTCGGCACGGCGACGGCGCGCGACCGCCTGAGCTTCCAGTCCGCGCTGCGCCGGCTGATGGACTGCTTCACGGCGATCGACGAGGCGCGCTTCCCGGTGATCTGCGCGATCCAGGGCGGCTGCATCGGCGGCGCGCTCGACCTCGCGACCGCCTGCGACATCCGCCTGTGCAGCGCCGACGCCTTCTTCACCGTGCAGGAGATCTCGATCGGCATGGCCGCCGACCTCGGCGTGCTGCAGCGGCTGCCGAAGCTCGTGCCGCAAGGCGTCGCGCGCGAGATGGCCTACACGGGAGAGCGGCTCGGCGCCGAGCGCGCGCTCGCGGCAGGCCTCGTCAACGCCGTGCTGCCCGACGCCGCCGCGCTGCTCGACCGCGCGCTCGCGCTCGCGCGCACGATCGCCTCGAAGTCGCCGCTCGCGATCGCCGGCAGCAAGCTGGCGCTCAACCACGCACGCGATCACTCGACCGACGCGGCGCTGCAGCAGATGACCCTGCTGCAGAGCGCGATCTTCGACCGCGACGAGATGGCCGCGGCGATCGCCGGCTGGAAGGCCAAGCGCGATCCCGAGTTCGACGCGCTGACGCCGGCTGCGAAGGTCTGAGCCGAGTTCAGCCCGGCGGCGGCAGCACCGGATTCGACGGCGCGTTCGCCTCGGACGCCTCGCGCCAGCCGCCGCCGAGCGCGCGGTAGAGCGCGACCAGGTTCTGCAGCTGCAGTGCCCGCGTCTGCACCAGCGCCTGCTGCGCGGTGAAGAGCGAGCGCTGCGCGTCGAGCGTGTCGAGATAGCTGGCGGCGCCGGCCCGGTAGCGCAGGTCGGCGAGCTTGTAGGTGATCGCGAGCGCATTCGCCTGCGCCTCCTGCGCCCGCAGCTGCTCGGCGAGCGTGGCACGGCCGGCAAGCGCGTCGGAGACTTCGCGGAACGCGGTCTGGATCGACTTCTCGTACTGGGCGACCGCGATGTCGCGATTGACCTTGGCGACCTCGAGGTTGGCCTGGTTGCGGCCGGCGTCGAAGATCGGCTGGAGCAGCTGGGCGGTGCCGGTGAACGCGAACGAGCCGCTCTTGAAGAGACCGGAGAGCTCGGTGCTCGCGGTGCCGAGGTTGGCGGTGAGCGAGATGCGCGGGAAGAATGCCGCACGCGCCGCACCGATGTTGGCGTTGGCCGCGAGCAGCTGTCGCTCCGAGGCGCGCACGTCCGGGCGCCGGATCAGCAGATCCGACGGCAGCCCGGCGGGAATGTCGGCGGCGAGCTGGCTGCGGTCGAGCGGCAGCGGCGCCGGCAGGTCTTCGGGCAGCGCCTGGCCGACGAGCAGCCGCAGGGCGTTCTCGTCGAGCGCCTTCTGGCGCAGCGCCTGCGCGAGCGAGACGCGCGCCCCTTCGAGAAGCGACTCCGCCTGCCGGTAGTCGAGCTCCGACGACGCGCCGTTGTCGAAGCGCAGCTTGGTCAGGCGCGATCCGTCCTGGCGCGTCGCCAGCGTCTGGCGCGTGACGGCCAGCAGTTCGTCGTCGGCGAGGACACTCAGGTAGGCGGTCGCGACCGACGCGATCAGGCTGATCTGCACCGCCTTGCGGTTCTCGGCGGTGGCGAAATACTGCGACAGCGCCACCTGGCCCAGGTCGTGGACGCGGCCGAAGAGATCGAGCTCGTAGCCGCTCACCGCAAGGCCGACCGCGTACGACGTCGTCACGCCCTGGCCGATCGGCGTGCGGGCCACCGTCGCGCCGGCGCCGACGCTCGGCAGCTGGTCGGCGCGGCGCACCTGGTAGAGCGCGCGCGCCTGCTCGATGTTGAGCACGGCGACGCGCAGGTCGCGGTTGTTGGCCAGCGCGAGGTCGATGAGACGCGAGAGGCGCGGGTCGGCGTAGAAGCGCTGCCAGTCGAGGTCGGCGGCGGGCTCGCTCGCCGTCGACGGCGCGGGCGCCTTCTCGACCGGGTAGTTCGCAGGCACCGGCGCCGCCGGACGCTGGTACGGCGGGATCAGCGTCGAGCAGCCGGCGAGCGCAACGGCTGCGAGCAGGGTCGA
>JBBSBZ010000401.1:0-2711 GCA_038250795.1 Burkholderiales bacterium
ACCGTGACGAGAAAGAACGCCAGCCACACGCTCTCGCCCTTGCCGCCCGCGCCGACGAGGTTCATTCCGTCGTTCCAGTCGCCCGAGCCCATCAGCGGCAGGCCGTGGACGCCTTGGCGAAGGCCGTGCCGTATCGCCCGCACGGCATGCTCGTACAGGCTCGCGCTCTGATCCGAGGCCTTCGGCAGTTCGTAGTTCGATGGCTCTCCCTCCTTGAGGGCGCGGCTCTCGAGAAACGGGCACGGCTCGTCGAGGACAGCCGCGTCGCCGGTGACGTCGACGTAGCGGCAGGTCACGAGAGGAAGCCACAGGAAATCGTCAGAGCAGCGCGTCCGCACGCCCCTGCCCGTGGGCGGATGCCACCAGTGCTGGACGTCGCCCTCGAGGAACTGGCGCGACGCCGAGCGAAGGAGATGCTCGCGAACGAGCTCGGGCCGGGCGTGGACCAGGGCCATGACGTCCTGGAGCTGGTCGCGAAAGCCGAACGCGCCGCTCGACTGGTAGAACGCGGTGCGTCCCCACAGCCGCGACGAGATCACCTGATACACGAGCCAGCCGTTGGCGAGCGCGTCGACGAAGACGTCGGGTGTCTTCACCTGCACGGCGCCGAGCGTTCGCTCCCAGTGCGCGTCGACGGCCTGGAGCGCGGCGCGGGCGGCGGCGGCGCCGCGCCAGCGACGGACCTGCTGACGCGCCTCGTCGACGTCCTGGCCGGCGCCGAGTCGAAAGATCACGGTGCACTGCGCACCTGCGGCGATGCTCACTTCGACGCGCAGCGCCGCGCACGGGTCGAGCGCGGCGCCGAGTCGACCGGAAAGCGCCGGCTGCCGCATCGCGGCCGGCTCTGCCCGCGTGCCGAGTTCGCCGAAGAAGTCGCCGCGATCGCCGCAGGCACTGCGCTCGGCGCTCGCGGCATCGACATCGACATCGACATCGACATCGAAGAACGCGACGCGTTCGGCGAAGTCGGTGTTGTAGGCGTTGCTGGCGAAGAGGGCGCCGGTCGCTTCGTCGAGCTTGGTGACGATCTGCATCTGGGTCTTGGCGCGCTCGTCGCCGAGCACCCAGTCGAGGCAGCCGGTGACGCTCAGCCGCCGCGCGGCGCCGGAACGATTGCGCAGCGTGAGCACCGAGAACTTCACCGGCGCGTCGATGGCGACGAAGACGCGCAGCTCCGAGGCGATCTCCGCCTCGACGTGCTCGAACGCGCTGTAGCCGAAACCGTGCCTCACCGTGTACGGCCCCGGGCTGCGCGTCGGCAGCAGGGTCGGCGACCAATAGTGCCCGGTGGCTTCGTCGCGGATGTAGATCGCCTCGCCGTTCGGATCGGCGACCGGATCGTTCGACCAGGGCGTGAGCCGGAACTCGTGCGCGTTCTCGCTCCAGGTGCAGGCGCTGCCCGATTCCGACACGAGCGTGCCGAAGCCGGGATTGGCGATCACGTTGGTCCAGGGCAGCGGCGTCATGCGATCGGCCGCCACGGTGATCCGGTATTCGCGCCGGTCCGGCGAGAAGCCGCCCCAGCCGTTGAAGGCGACGAGCCCGGCGTCATCCTGCCCGGCCGGCGGCGCCGTCGGTGGTGCCGGCTTCGCGGCGACCGGCCCGCCCGCGTCGACCGCGCGCGCCGGCCGAGCCGCGGCGCCGCGCCGCTCAGCACGATCGATCGGGTCCGCAAGACTCGAAGAAGCGTCCAGGACGATGTGGGCGACGGCCTTCAGGAGCGTGCGGTCGCCGTCGTCGAGCGTGGCCGTGTCGCGGATGAAGATGCCTCCCGGCTTCGCGACTTGGCCGGCACCCGGCCCGTCGCCGATCACACGCTGGACGCTCTCCAGCAACGCCGGGTCATTCGCCGCGGCTGAGCCGGTGAGGATCATCAGCTCCGACCGGATGCCGAAGGCGCTCCAGAACGCATGCGCCCGCACGACCTCTTGCGCCCGGTCGATGTCGCCGCCACTCGCCACCTGGAGCAGCACGATCGGCACGTCGCCCGAGAGGCCGAAGCCCCAGAGGTCGGACTGGCCCCGACGGTTCGCGGCGATGGCGGTGCCGTCGGCGCGCCATTCGGCGCAGGGGACGAGCACGCCACGGGCGAGACGCTCGTAGAGAAGGCCCGCGACCGCGGAGGCGCCGATCCGCTTCAGGGTCGCCGCGCGATAGCGGCCCGACGCTTCGATGATCTTGAGCCCGGCATCGGTGCGGCGGCAGTCGTCGGCGAGCGCGAGGCAGGCCTCGCGCGTCGCGCCCATGCCGGAAAACCAGTCGACGGTGCGCGACTCGCCCGGGTCGAGCGCGATCTCGATGCGGATCGCGGCGATGGCGTCGAGCACGGAGCCGGCATGACCGGACAGCGAGCCGCGCCGTTGCAGCGCCTGCGGGTTCGACGCATCGCGGCCTCGCCCGATGAAGCGCAGCCGATCGGTCTCGAACGAGACGGTTGCTGCGTCATCGTCCGCGACAGCCTCGTAAAAGTACCAGGCGCGCGCATCCTCGGGCGTGCTGGGGCGCCGCGTCGCGAGGATCGCGGCGCGCGCGGCATCCACCTCGGTCTCGACGAAGAGCTTGCTGAAGGCGAGCTGGGCCGCGTCGGTGGCGGGTGGCGCCAGCACGATCTCGGCGAAGCTGGTCGCACTCAGCCTGCGCCGACGCGAGGACCGGTTGGTGAGGCGAAGTCGCCGCAGTTCGACGTCGTTGTCCAGCGACACGGCGACGCG
>JBBSBZ010000402.1:0-2709 GCA_038250795.1 Burkholderiales bacterium
AGCCTGGGCATCCTGCGCGGCGCGGACGACGGTGCGCCGCGCCCGCCCGCCTCGTCGTCGCGGTCGAGAACGCGACGTGGCGCCGACAGGGTTGCATCCGAGGACGGCGCGCGTCCGCCGCTGCGCCTGGTCGTCGACCAGACGATGCCGCAGGCGTCGCTGCCGGCGCAGCCTCGCGCGCGCAAGCGCTAGCGTCGACCGGAACGACGCGGCGTCACGGCCGCGACACGCCGCGCGGCCGGCGCCCCTCGAGCGGATAGGCCGGGTCGTTGTAACCGGGCGTCGATGCGTGCCCCGGGGCGACCAGCGAATCGACGAGCGCCTCGTCGTCGGCATCGAAGGGCGCGTCCAGGGCGGCGAGGTAATCCTGCCATTGCGCGAGCGTCTTCGGGCCACCGATGACGCCGTGCACGAGCGCGTTGTTCCAGACCCAGCCGAGCGCGAACTGGAGCGGCGTGCGGCCGCGCGATCGGGCATGCGCGACCACCTTCTGGGCGAGCACGAGCGACTCGGCTCGGAATTCGGTCTGCAGGATGCGCTTGTCGCCGCGCGCCGCGCGCGAGCCCGCGGGCGGCGCCGCGTCGGGGGCGTACTTGCCGGAAAGCACGCCGCGCGCGAGCGGGCTGTAGGCGACGACGCCCAGGCCGTAGTGGGCGCAGCACGGCAGGAGCTCGGTCTCGATGCCGCGCGTCATCGCGTTGTAGGGCGGCTGGCAGACGATCGGCACCGGCACGCCGGCGCTGCGGCACATCTCGGCGATGCGCGCGACCCGCCAGGCGCGAAAGTTCGAGAGCCCGAAGTAGTGGACCTTGCCGGTGCCGAGCAGGTGGTGCATCGCCGCGACCGTCTCCTCGAGCGGCGTCGTCGGGTCTTCCTTGTGCAGGTAGAGGATGTCGACCCAGTCGGTGCCCAGGCGCTTCAGGCTGCCGTCGAGGGCGCGGATCATGTGGCCACGCGAGAGGCCGTGCTGGTTCGGCCCCGGGCCCGTGGGATTGGCGAGCTTGGTCGCCAGCACCCAGCGCTCGCGATCACCCGCGATGAGGCGGCCGGTGATGCGCTCCGATTCGCCGTCGGCGTAGGCGTCGGCGGTGTCGATGGCGTTGATGCCGGCGTCGCGCGAGGCGGCGACGATGCGGCCGGCCTCGGCTTCGTCGGTCTGGTCGCCGAACATCATCGTGCCCAGCCAGAGCCGGCTCACCTTGAGGCCGCTCGCGCCGAGCGACGTCGTCGCGTGTCTGTCGTCAGCCATTCGATCGGTCTCCTGAGGGGTCGCGCCCTTCGGCGACGAACCGGTCGCGCAGCTCGCGCTTGAGGATCTTGCCGATCGGGCTGCGCGGCAGATCGTCGACGAAACCGAGCCAGGCGATGCGCTGGGTCTTGCCGAGGCGCTCGTTGGCCCAGGCGCGCAGCGCCTCGGCGTCGATCGCCGCGCCTTCGCGCCGCACGACCCATGCGGCCGGCGTCTCACCCCAGCGCTCGGACGGAACGCCGGCCACCGCCGCCTCGGCGACGCCCGGATGCTGGCGCAGGACCGCTTCGAGGTCGCTCGGGTAGAGGTTGAAGCCGCCGCTGATCACCATGTCCTTGCGTCGGTCGAGCAGCGTGAGGAAGCCCTCCTCGTCGAAGCGGCCGACGTCGCCGGTGCGGATGAAGCGCTTGCCGGTGGCGTCGAACCACTCGGCTTCGGCGGTCTTGGCCGGCTGGCCGTGGTAGCCCGTCATCATTCCCGCCGAGTGGCCGACGACCTCGCCGACGGCGCCGTGCGGCAGCTCGACGCCAGCCTCGTCGATCACGCGCAGGTCGTGACCCTCTGCCGGGCGACCGACGGTGTGCAGGCGGGTCGGATGCTCGTGCGCGGCCAGGATGCAGGTGCCGCCGCCTTCGGTCATGCCGTAGAACTCGACGAGTCCACCCGGCCAGCGGGCGACGATGTCGGCCTTCAGCGCCGCGCCGAACGGCGCGCTGGTGCAGAACTTCATGCGGAACGACGACAGGTCGTGCTGGCCGAAGCGCGGGCTCGCCATCAGACGTGCGTACTGCACCGGCACGAGCATGGTGTGCGTGACGCGATGGCGCTCGGCCAGGGCGAGGTAGCGGTCGACGTCGAACCTGGCCATCAACACGACCGTGCCGCCGAAGGCGATCGTCGGGAAGAAGACGACCAGCGTCGTGTTCGAGTAGAGCGGCGTCGAGAGCAGCGCCACCGTGTCGCTCGAGTAGCCGAAGCGGGCGCCGCGCATCACATGGGTCCAGCGCATGGCGTGCGGCTGGACGATGCCTTTCGGCTCGCCGGTCGTTCCCGAGGAGTAGATGATGTTGAACGGCATCGCCGGCTCGATCGGGACTTCGCGCGGCACGCTCTCGGGTGCGGCGAGCCAGTCGTCGAGGGCGCGTCCTGTCGCACTGTCGTCGAGGGCGATCAGCGGGACTGGAAGATCGTCCGCATTCGTCGCGGCGGCCGCGCTTGTGTCGGCGAAAAGGAGGCGCGCGCCCGCGTCGCCCAGCATGGCCCGAAAGCTCGCCGGCGTCACCGAAGCCGCGAGCGGCGCCACGACGACGCCGGCGCGTAGCGCGCCGAGGAAGATCGCGGCGTAGCGCACCGAGTTCGCGGCGCAGATCGCGATCGATTCGCCCGGCTCGATGCCGTCGCGCTGCAGCGACGCGGCGACGCGTTTCATCAGCGCGTCGAGCCCGGCGTAGTCGAGCGAC
>JBBSBZ010000403.1:0-2700 GCA_038250795.1 Burkholderiales bacterium
CCGCTGCAGAACCCCTTTCAAAGCCGCGCCGGTATGGCTGGCCGCCATCTCGACCAAGCGCTCAGGCACCGCCCCCGCCACCACCCTTCCGCCATCGACGCCACCCTCCGGCCCCAGATCAATCACCCAATCCGCCTCCGCAATCACATCCAGATCGTGCTCGATCACGACGACCGAGTGCCCGCCGTCCACCAGCCGATGCAGCACCCGGATCAGCCTTTCCACATCCGCCATGTGCAGCCCCACCGTCGGCTCGTCGAGCACGTACAGCGTGTGCGGCACCTTGTTCCCACGCTTGCCGATGTCGTCCCTCACCTTGCTCAGCTCGGTGACGAGCTTGATGCGCTGCGCCTCGCCGCCCGAGAGCGTGGGTGACGGCTGGCCGAGCGTGAGGTAGCCGAGGCCGACGTCCTTGAGCAGTTGCAGCGGGTGCGCGATGTTGGGCATGCTCGCGAAGAAGTCGACGGCCTCGTCGACCTCCATCTTCAGCACGTCGCCGATGCTCTTGCCTCGCCAGCTCACGGCCAGCGTCTCGGCGTTGAAGCGCTCGCCGTGGCACACGTCGCACGGCAGCTTCACGTCGGGCAGGAAGCTCATCTCGATGGTCTTCACGCCCTGCCCTTCGCAGCCCGGGCAGCGGCCCTCGCCGGTGTTGAAGCTGAAGCGCGCCGGCGCGTAGCCGCGCGCCTTCGACTCCAGCGTCTCGGCGAAGAGCTTCCTGATCGTGTCCCAGAAGCCGATGTAGGTGGCCGGACAGGAGCGCGGCGTCTTGCCGATCGGCGTCTGGTCGACCTCGAGCACGCGGTCGATCCAGCCGTAGCCGTCGATCTTCTCGCAGCCCTGCCAGTTCGGCCGCGCACCGCGCACGTTGATGAACTGCAGATTGGCGAGCAGCACGTCGCGCGCGAGCGTCGACTTGCCCGAGCCGCTCACGCCGGTGATCGCCACCAGGCGCTTGAGCGGCACGTCGACCGTGACGTCGCGCAGGTTGTGCAGCGTCGCGCCGCGGATCGTGAGCAGCGCGTTGGTCGCGCTCTCCTTGCGCTCGGTCGCCGCCGTCGGCGGCACGACCGGCCGGCGCGGCTGCAGCGGATGCACGAGCGGATGGGCGAGGAAGCGGCCGGTGATCGAATCGGCGCGCGACGAGATCTCGGTGACGCTGCCCTCGGCCACGAGCCGGCCGCCGCGCTTGCCCGCGCCCGGGCCGATGTCGATGATGTGGTCGGCGCGCCGGATCGTCTCCTCGTCGTGCTCGACGACGACGAGCGTGTTGCCCTTGTCGGCCAGGTTCTGCAGCGCGTTGAGGAGGATGGCGTTGTCGCGCGGGTGCAGGCCGATGGTCGGCTCGTCGAGCACGTAGCACACGCCCTGCAGGTTCGAGCCGAGCTGCGCCGCGAGGCGGATGCGCTGCGCCTCGCCGCCCGAGAGCGTCGGCGCGGCGCGATCGAGCGTGAGGTAGCCGAGGCCGACCTCTTCGAGGAACTCGAGGCGGCTTCGGATTTCGGTGACGACGTCGCGCGCGATCTCGGCGTCGCGGCCGGTGAGGTTGAGCTTCTCGACCCACTGGCGCGCATCGCCGACCGAGAGCTGCGCGATCCAGGCGATCGACTCGCCTTCGAAGGTCACCTTGCGCGAGACGGCGTTGAGGCGCGTGCCGGCGCATTCCGGGCAGGGCTCGTCGACGATGCCCTCGACCTCGGCCTCCTCGGCGGGGAAGCTCTGCTCGCGGCCGCGATCGTCGTCGTCGCGGATCGAGTCGTCGTAAGCCTTGCGCTGATCGCGCGTGAGCTTGAGGCCGGTGCCGACGCACATCGCGCACCAGCCGTGCTTGCTGTTGTAGCTGAACATGCGCGGGTCGAGCTCGGGGTAGCTCATGCCGCAGGTCGGGCAGGCGCGCTTGGTCGAGAACACCTTCACCTGGCCGACCTGGCGCGTCGGCGTGCCGGCGACCATCGCGCCGCGCAGGCCGGTGAGCGGCGACAGCACGTGCATCACGCCCTTGCCGACGTCGAGCGCCTTGGCCAGCATCTCGCGCAGCTCGGCCTCGTTGTCGGGGCCGACGACCAGGTCGCCGACGGGCAGCTCG
The DNA here is from genome assembly GCA_038250795.1 of Burkholderiales bacterium. GTDB lineage: Bacteria > Pseudomonadota > Gammaproteobacteria > Burkholderiales > Burkholderiaceae_C > Schlegelella_A. Next base: position 2,087 of record JBBSBZ010000403.1, read on the forward strand.
AGCGTGTGCTCCTTGAAGCGGTCGAGGCGCGGCCACGGGTCGACCTTGATGAAGTCGCCGTCGACGCGCAGGTGCGTGTGGCCGCGCCCCTTCGCCCACTTGGCGAGGTCGGTGTAGACGCCCTTCCTCGCCACGACCAGCGGCGCGAGCAGGCCGATGTGCTCGCCGGCGTGGTCGCGCAGCAGCTGCGCGGCGATGCTCTCGATGCTCTGCGGCTGCACGGCCGAGCCGTCGTTCACGCAGTGCTGCGTGCCGAGCTTGACGTAGAGCAGGCGCAGGAAGTGCCACACCTCGGTCGTCGTCGCGACCGTGCTCTTGCGGCCGCCGCGCGAGAGACGCTGCTCGATCGCCACCGTCGGCGGGATGCCGTAGACGGCGTCGACCTCGGGCCGGCCGGCCGGCTGCACGATCGAGCGCGCGTAGGCGTTGAGCGATTCGAGGTAGCGGCGCTGGCCCTCGTTGAAGAGGATGTCGAAGGCGAGCGTCGACTTGCCCGAACCGGAGACGCCGGTGACGACGCTGAACTTGCCACGCGGGATCGAGACGTCGAGCGACTTCAGGTTGTGCTCGCGCGCGTTGACGATGCGGATGTTCTCGTCGGCGGGCGTGCGCGA
>JBBSBZ010000404.1:0-2698 GCA_038250795.1 Burkholderiales bacterium
GCAGGCGCTCTCGATGTGGCTCGAGGTCAACGGCCAGAAGCGCCAGGACGGTTCGACCGCGACGATGATCTTCGGCGTCGCCGAGCTGGTGTCCTACGTCAGCCGCTTCATGACGCTCTGGCCGGGCGACCTCATCACCACTGGCACGCCGCCGGGCGTGGCGATGGGCATGAAGCCGACGCCGGTGTACCTGAAGGCCGGCGACGAAATGCGGCTGGGCATCGCCGGCCTCGGCGAGCAGCGCCAGAAGGTCCACGTCTGGGACCCGAAGCTGATCGACGCCTGATGGCGTGATGGGCGCGAACGGAGCGATGTGACGGGCGCCGTCGCGCCGGCCCTTCGACCCTGGCGGCTGTTGCCCGCCTACGTCATCAACGGCCTCGAGGTCGCGGTCGGCGTCGCCTGCATCCAGCTGTTGACCACGCTTCTGGGCGGCGAGCACGTCGCCGCGCTGGTCGTGAGCGGCGCGGTCTCGACGAGCATCGTCGACCTGCCGAACAGCGTCGACCGCCACTGGCGCGCAGTCGGCGTCGCCGTGCTGCTGAGCTCGGCCGCCGCGCTCGTCGTCGACGCCCTGCACGGCCATCCGCTGATGCTGGGCGCCGCCATCGCAGTCGTCGCCTTCTTCGCCATGATGGCGCTCGCCTGGGGGGCGCGTGCCGGCGCCGTCTCGTTCTCGCCGGTGCTCTCGATGATCTTCTCGATGGCCGTGCCGCCGAGCGAGCACCCCTTCGTCACCGCCGGCTGGAGCGCATGCGGCGGCCTCGCCTTCCTGGCCTGGTCGACCGTCGCGACGGTCGTGCTCCAGCGCCGCTATCGAACCCTGTCGCTGGTCGCGGCGCTGGCGGCGGCGGCCGAGCTGTTCCGCTCGCGCGCCGACGTGCTCTCCGCGCCGCGCGCCGTCGGTGCCAAGGCCGAGCCCATCCGCGCCTGGATCAGCGGCGAGGCGACCCTCGCCGATCGCCTGCAGGCCGCGCGCGACCTGCTCTTCGCCGCGCCGGCCTCGGTGCGCTCGGACCGCGACATCGCGATCCTCACGCGCATCATCGACCTGCGCGACATCCTGCTCGCGAGCCGGCTCGACGCCGAGCAGCTCGGCGTCGACCCGACCGGGCGGGCGATCCTGCAGCGCGTCGGCATCGCGCTGCGCCGGATCGGCGACGAGCTCGACGTCGTCGCCGACCACGTCCGCGACGACACCGCGCAGGCCGGCGAGGCGCCACCGCTGGTCTTCCACGAAGTCTTCTCCGATCTGCCGCTGGCGCTCGACGATCCGCGCGCGAGGCTGTTTCCCTCGCTCGTCGGGCGGCTGCGCCGGCTCGACGGCGACGTGCGCCGGCTCCACCGCCTGCTGCAGGGGCAGAGCGAGCCGCTGCCGCTGACGCGTGCCGAGCTCAGGCGCTTCATGACGCCGCGCGGTTTTCCGCTGCGTGCGCTGCGGCCGCACCTGCACTTCGATTCGCCGGTGCTGCGCCACGCGCTGCGCATGGGTCTCGCGCTCGGCGCCGCGTACTACCTCGCCTCGGCGCTGCCCTGGAGCTCGCATCCGTGGTGGCTGGTGCTGAGCGTCGGCGTCGTCCTGCGCGGCAATCTCGGCGACACGCTGGCCCGGCGCAACGCGCGGGTCGCAGGCACGCTGATGGGCTGCCTCGTCGTCGTCGGTGTCGCCTACGTGGCGACGGCCCGGGTCCTGAGCGGCGTCTTCCTCGGCGCGCTCGCCACCGCCCATGCCTTCGTCACCCGTCGCTACTGGCTCACGGCGACGGCGGCCAGCGTCATGGCCCTCCTGCAGTCGCGTCTCGTCAATCCGGGCAGCGGCTTCGCGATCGCCGAGCGCGTCGCCGACACCTTCCTCGGCGCGCTGCTCGCGTGGTCCTTCAGCTACGTGCTGCCGTCGTGGGAGCGGCGCGGCGTCGCCGAGGGTGTCGCCCGCGCGCTGCGCGATGTCCACGACTATGCGTCGCAATCGCTGCGCCTGGCCGACGCCGATCCGCTCGCGGAGCGGCTGGCGCGGCGTCGCGCCTACGACTCGCTGGCAGCCCTCTCGACCGCGCTGCGGCGCAGCCGCGTCGAGCCCAAGGGCGTTCGTCTGCCCGCCGCCGAGATCGCGACGCTGATCGACCATGGCGAGCGGCTGATGGCGCACCTGTCGATGGTGCGGATCACCGTCGCGCGGCTCAAGAGCGAGACGGCGGCGCCCGAGTCCGTGAACGCGGCGCTGAGGTCGGCGGCCGGTGCGCTCGACGGCTTGCTCGACCTCGCGTCGGCCGCGGCCCCGGCGCCCGCTGGCTCGGCGCACGACGATCTGGAGTTGCTGCCTGAGCAGCCCGCGGCGCGCGACGTCATGCCCTGGCTCGAGCGCCGCCTCTCGCTGATGGTGGTCGAGGCCGGCCGCGCGCGCGAGGCGGCCCGGAGCGCTCTCGCGGTCTAGCCGCCGGCCGCGGCAGGGCTAGCCGGGCCCGATCGAGAGCGTGGCGTGGTCGCCATCCTCGCCGACGTGCGGATCGTTCGGCACGAACTTGGCGGACGCGTTGCCGGCGAGGCCGGGGCCGGTCAGGCGCTGGAGCTCGTCGATCCTCCGCGCCGCGGCGGCCTGGCTCAAGGTTGCGTCGAATTCGACATGCGCCTCTTCGCTCAGGGACTGCAGACAGGACTTCTGCGCGCCGGTCATCGGCTCGTCGCCGGTGACCCCGTCGGC
>JBBSBZ010000405.1:0-2696 GCA_038250795.1 Burkholderiales bacterium
GCTGGGCGAGGGCAGGACGGTCGACGTCGCCGTGCTCTCCATGGGCAATCCGCACGCGGTGCAGATCGTTGCCGACGTCGATGCGGCGCCGGTCGCGACGCAGGGACCGAAGATCGAGAAGCACGTGCGCTTCGCGCAAGGGGTCAACGCCGGCTTCATGCAGATCGTGTCGCGCACCGCGATCCGCCTGCGCGTCTGGGAGCGCGGCGCCGGCGAGACGCTGGCGTGCGGCACCGGCGCGTGCGCGGCGGTCGCGGTCGGCGTCCGGCTCGGCCTGCTCGACGCGAAGGTCGACGTCGCGACGCGGGGCGGCGGCCTGACGATCGAATGGCAAGGCGGCACGGCGCCGGTCCTCATGACCGGCCCGGCCGAGACCGTGTTCGAAGGAGAGATCGAGCTGTGAACAAGATCGACAACCAGGGCGACAACGCATGAGCAACGCGCAAGGAGGCTCTTCGATGGGCGTGCAGGGCATCACCGAGAACGACATCGCCGACTACCTCGCCTCGAGCCCAGGCTTTTTCGAGCGCCACGCCGAGCTGCTCGGCAGCATCCAGCTGACGAGCCCGCACGGGCAGCGCGCGGTCTCGCTGCAGGAGCGGCAGATGGAAATGCTGCGCGACAAGATCAAGGGCCTCGAGCGACAGCTGATGGAGATGGTGCGCAACGGCCAGGACAACGTCGCCATCGCCGAGAAGCTCCATCGCTGGACGCAATCGCTGATGCTCACCGCGAACGCCGCCGACCTGCCGTCGGTGCTCGTGCGCGAGCTGCAGTACCAGTACCTGATCCCGCAGGGGGCGATCCGCGTCTGGGGCGCGGCCGAGCCGTTCGCCGCGCTGCCGTTCGCCCGCGACGTCGGCGAAGACGTGAAGAGCTTCGCGACCAGCCTCGCAACACCCTACTGCGGCGCCAACACCGGCATCGAGGCCGTGCAGTGGCTGGGCGATCCGGCGCAGGCGCTGTCGATCGCGTTGATCGCCCTGCGCCGCAGCGGCCAGGCTGAGGCGTTCGGCCTGCTCGTGCTCGCCTCGCCCGACCCGACGCGCTACGGCGCCGACATGGGCACCGAGTTCCTCGGCCGCATCGGCGACGTGGCGAGCGCGGCGCTGACGCGGCTCCTGCCCGCGGGCTGAGCCGGCGCGGATGACGAGCGAGGTCGCCGTCACCGCGCGGGACGCCGACGTCGCGCGCCACCTCGACTACCTGAGGGTGGAGCGACGGCTCGCGCCGCGAACGCTCGAGATGTACGGCGAGGCGTTCGACCGCCTCGAGCGGCTGGCCGGAGCGGCCGCCGTCGAGTTGCGCCGTGCCGAGACCCAGCACATCCGCCGCTGGGCCGCCCAGCTTCACGGCTCGGGCCTGTCGCCGCGGACCCTCGCCCTGCTGCTCTCGGCGTGGCGCGGGTTCTATCGCTGGCTCGGCCGCGATGGCCTGGTCGCCGCGAATCCGGTCGAGGGCGTTCGTGCGCCGCGCGCGGCACGGCCCTTGCCGAAGGCGCTCGCCGTCGATCACGCCGTCGCGCTCGTCGAGTACCGGAGCGAGGGCGGCGACGCGACGCTCGCAGCGCGCGACGCGGCGATGCTGGAGCTGCTCTACGGCTGCGGCCTGCGCGTCGGCGAGCTGGTCGGCCTCGACGTCGTCGCGGGCGGGTCGGCGGCTGGCTGGATCGACGCCGCCGACGCGAGCGCGCACGTCCTCGGCAAGGGCCGCAAGCGCCGCGCCGTGCCGGTCGGCGCGCCGGCGCTGAAGGCCTTGGCCGAGTGGCTCGCGCTGCGCGCCGCGATCGCCCGCGCCGACGAGCCGGCGCTCTTCGTCAGCCGGCGCGGCACGCGGCTCACGCAGAGCCAGGTGCGCTCCCGGCTGAAGGATCGCGCGATCGCGGCCGGCCTGCCGACGCACGTCCACCCGCACATGCTGCGCCACTCGTTCGCGTCGCACGTGCTGCAGTCGAGCGGCGACCTGCGCGCGGTGCAGGAACTGCTCGGCCACGCGAGCATCACGACGACGCAGGTCTACACCAAGCTCGACTTCGGTCATCTCTCGAAGGTGTACGACGCCGCGCATCCGCGCGCCCGGCGCAAGTGAAGTCGGTTCGCCTGCGGCCCGGCAAGGAGCGCTCGCTGCAGCGTCGCCACCCGTGGCTGTTCGAGGGCAGCATCGCCGGCGGCAAGGCGGATGCCGGCGAGACGGTGCGCATCGAGTCGAGCGACGGAGGCTTCCTCGCGTGGGCGGCCTACAGCCCGCTGTCGTCGATCCGCGCCCGCGCGTGGAGCTTCGACGAGAGCGAGCGCATCGACGGTGCCTTCTTCGCACGCAGGATCGTCGCAGCGATCGCGATGCGCCGCCGCCTGCCGATCGCAAGCGATGGCATGCGCCTGGTCCACGGCGAGTCCGACGGGCTGCCGGGGCTCGTCGTCGACCGCTACGGCGACGTGCTCTCGGCCCAGTTCCTGTCGGCGGGCGCGGAGCGCTGGAAGGGCGTCATCGCCGATGCCCTCATGGCCGCGACGGGCGCCGCGCGCTTGTTCGAGCGCAGCGACACGTCGGCGCGCCAGCGCGAGGGCCTGGCGCCTGCGACCGGGTGGCTGCGCGGCGGCGGCGACGCGTCGGCCACGGCGGTGACGATCCGCGAGCACGGCTGGACGCTCGGCCTCGACGTCGCGACCGGCCACAAGACGGGCTTCTATCTCGAC
>JBBSBZ010000406.1:0-2690 GCA_038250795.1 Burkholderiales bacterium
CGAGAAGCAGAAGGAGCGCATGGCGCACCTACAGAAGTTCATCGATCGCTTCAAGGCCAAGGCGAGCAAGGCCAAGCAGGCACAGAGCCGCGTCAAGGCGCTGGCGCGAATGGAAAAGCTCGCCCCGGTGCTCACGAGCGCCGACTTCCAGTTCGAGTTCCGCGAGCCGCAGAGCCTGCCCAATCCGATGCTCGCCTTCGCCGACGTCGCCTGCGGCTATCCGGGCGAAGGCGGCGCGGCAGCCAGGCGCATCGTCGACCACGTCGACCGCTCCGTGCTGGCCGGCCAGCGCATCGGCATCCTCGGCGCCAACGGTCAGGGCAAGTCGACGTTCGTGAAGACGATCGCCGGCGACCTGGCGCCGCTCGCCGGCGAGATCGTCGCCGGCAAGGGCCTGACGATCGGCTACTTCGCGCAGCAGGAGCTCGACGTCCTCTCGCCTGCCGACGGCCCGCTGATGCACATGGTGCGGCTCGCGCGCGATGTCGGCCCGGCCGGCCGCGAGCAGGAGCTGCGCGACTTCCTCGGCTCGTTCCGCTTCACGGGCGCGATGGTCACCCAGGCGGTCGGCACGCTCTCGGGCGGGGAGAAGGCGCGCCTCGTGCTCGCGATGCTGGTCTGGCAGCGCCCCAACCTGCTGCTCCTCGACGAGCCGACCAACCATCTCGACCTCACCACGCGCGAAGCGCTCAGCATGGCGCTCAACGAATTCGAGGGCACGGTGATGATCGTCAGCCACGACCGCGCCCTGCTGCGCGAGACCTGCGACGAGTTCTGGCTGGTCTCGGGCGGCGTGCTCCAGCCTTTCGACGGCGACCTCGACGACTACCAGAAGTGGCTGCTCGACGTCTCGAGGGCTGCGGCGCGTGGCCAGCCGACGCCTGCCGTGCCGTCGTCGAAGTCGATCGTCGCCGAGGCGCCTTCGCGCGTGGCGGCCGCACCGCCCGCGAAGCCCGGTCCGGCAGCGGCAGTCGGTCGCGACGATCGCAAGGCGCAGAAGCAGGCGCGCGCCCGGCAGGCCGACTCGACGCGTCCGCAGCGCGCGGAGCTGCAGCGCATCGAGGCGCGCCTGGCGCGCCTGGCGACGGAGAAGACCGAGACCGAAGCGCGGCTCGCCGCGCCCGATGCGGGCGCCGGCGAATTCGCCGATCTCGGCCGCCAGCTCGCCCATGTCAACGCCGAGACGACGGTGCTCGAGGAACGCTGGCTCGCCCTCCAGGGCGAGCTGGCCTGAGAAGGCTCGACGGCCCGCGAGGGCAGTCGCTTCGCAAGACGCCTCCCGGCCGAGCTCCACCGCCTGCGCCCCCGCATCGCCTCCTCCCCCTCCGCGGCCTGAGCCGCTCATCGACGAAAGACGACACCATGCAAAAGCCCGAGAAAGTCCTCTACACCGCCCACGCCACCTCGACCGGCGGGCGCGACGGAACCTCGAAGACCGACGACGGCATCCTCGACGTCAAGCTGACCACGCCCAAGGGCCTCGGCGGCAACGGCGCGCCGGGCACGAACCCGGAGCAGCTGTTCGCGGCGGGCTACTCGGCGTGCTTCATCGGCGCGATGAAGTTCGTCGCCGGCCAGCAGAAGATCACGCTCCCCGCCGACACCTCGATCACCGCCGACGTCGGCATCGGCCAGATCCCCAACGGCTTCGGCATCCAGGTCGCGCTGCACGTGAAGATCCCGGGCATGGACAAGGCGCAGGCGCACAAGATCGTCGAGGCCGCGCACCAGGTGTGCCCGTACTCGAACGCCACGCGCGGCAACATCGAGGTTGCGCTCGACGTGATCTAGACGCTCTTCGACCGTCGCACGAGCAGCTCGAGGATCAACTCGACCCGGGCCTTCACCGGTGTCAGGTCGCTCGCCGACGAAAGCGGCTGCGCCTCGGCGTCGACGATCTCCCCGTCGAGACAGCGGCTGCTGCGCACGACCGCGACGCCGCGCGACGCGGCCCGGACCAGCGCCGCTTCGAGAAGGTGGTGAACGGTGCCGTTGCCGGTCGCGGCGACGACGATGCCGTCGACGCCGGCATCGACCAGCACCGCGACGGCGCGGCCGTCGACGCCGGCCGCGCTGGTCACGATCTCGACCCACGGCCACGCCTTCGGATCGTCGGACAGGACGCCGGTGCCGATCGGCATCGGTACCTTGTCGGGCACACGCGCGGACTCGATCCGCCGCATCGCCACATGGCCGAGCGGCCCCGCCTCGCCCGACGTGAAGGCGTCGAGCCGCCGCGGATGGGCCTTCCTCACGCCGCGCGCTGAATGGATCTGGCCGGCGAAGACAACCCTTACGCCGCCCGGCTGCCCCTCGGCCGCGACGACGATCGCATCGGCAAGATTGCCCGGTCCGTCGGCATGACGGGCCGAGGCGGGACGCATCGCGCCGGTAAGCACCACCGGCTTGTCGGCGACGACGACGCGCTCCAGGAAGTACGCTGTCTCTTCGAGCGTGTCGGTGCCGTGGGCCACGACGATGCCGGCGACGTCGGTCCGGCCGAGATGGCGGCAGACCGCGAGCGCGAGCGCGCGCCAGGTCGCGAAATCCATGTCCTTGCTGTCGATCTGGGCGACCGATTCGCTCTCGACCTCGATATCGGCAGGCAGGCCCAGCCCGGCGACGAGCGCATCGACGCCGACCTGCGCGGATCGGTAGGCCGCGTCGTCATCGGCCGTGGCGGCGAGGCC
>JBBSBZ010000407.1:0-2686 GCA_038250795.1 Burkholderiales bacterium
CGTGTCCAGGCACTCGAGCTCGACCGTCTTGCCGACCTTGATGACGTCGCCGGCCTGGACGCCGCGGTCGACGCCGGCGATCCGCGAGCCGGCGCGATGGTGCGCGATCAGCTTGGCGCCCGTCGCCGCGACGACTGCCGCGTTGCCACCGGTGTGATCGTGATGCTCGTGCGTGTTGAGGACCTGCGTGATCTGCCAGCCCTTGACGCGCGCCGTGTTCAGGCACTTCTCATGGTCGAGCGGATCGATCGCCAGCGCCTCGCCGGTCTCGGGGCAGGCAATCAGGTAGTTGTAGTTGCGGTAGGCGTTGCCGGTCCAGATTCGCTCGACGATCATGAAATGCTCCAGGCCCCGGTGCGGGCCTCGAGCGATGATGCCACCGGCCCGCGGCCGGCGCCGCCGGCTCAGATCTTGCGCAGGTAGGCGAGCAGCGCCGGCACCTCGCCCGGCGTGAACGGACGATCGATCACCGGCGGCGTCACGCCCGGTCGGGTGGTCAGCAGCGGCGCCGCAGGGTTCTGCACCTGGACCCGCTTGAAGAACTGCACGTAGTGTTCGAGCATCTCCTCGAGCGTCGCCGCCGTGTTGTTCGAGAAGTAGGGCGCGGTCCCGCTCAGGCCGCGCAGGCTCGGGATGTCCATGTGCTGGATGTCGCCCGGGCCGCCCGCTGCCGGATAGCCGGTGAGCAGCAGGCGCCCCGGGTCCGAGCTCGTGAGCCGGGTGACGCAGGGCGGCTGCGGTGCGGCACCGCCGCACGCCGTGCCGCCAGGCGCGACGCCGCTGTTGGTGATCTCGTAGGTGCGCACGTTCTTCATCTGGCTGGCGCTGCAGGGCTTGAAGTCGAAGCGCGCCGGGACGACGTTGTCGACCGGCCGCGGGCACGCGGTCATCACGTCGTGATAGCGCGCGAGCGCCGTCGGACTGCCGGGCGTGCCTTGCAGGATCGGCACGCTGCCGCTGGGGTGGCCGCTCTGGTTGCCGTGGCACTGGCCGCAGGCGCGATCGAACACCCGCTTGCCCGCCGCCTCCAGCGGGTCGAGGACCGGATCGGGATCGGGCAGTGGAGTCGCTCCGCGGGCCATCGCGTCGGCGAGCGCCTTCACGGCGGGCGACGAGAACCTGGCGTTCTGGAAAGCGGCCAGATCGTCGAGGAAGCCCGCAGGCGGATCGATCGTCGCGCCTGCATGGCTGCGCAACGCGGCCAGCGCCTGGTTCTGCAGGGTGTCGAAGCGACCGTCGAGCTGGTAGCCACCGCTCGGAGTCGCGCCGCGAGGCCAGACCGGGCCGAGGCCATCGGGGCCGGTGATGCGCACGTCGAGGATCGAAGGCACCGAGCGCCAGATGTCGGCGACGGTCTCGCTCGTGGGCCGCGCCGACGCCGGGCACGGCACGGTCGCGCCGCAGTCGAGCAGCCTGACGTTCGCGGGCAAGGGCATCGTCACCCGCACCAGGCCGTTCTGCGTCAGGTTCGTGAAGTCGCGGGCCGCCGCGCCGTTGACGCGGAAATCGTCGGCGTCGATGGCGCGAAAGAGCGGGTCGTCGGCGCCGGTCGCGAGCATCGACGCGAGCCGGGCCTGGGCGGCGGCCGGCCTCAACTGGAAGCTCTCTTCCGGAACGTGGCAGTCGGCGCAGGAGCGGCCGTTGGCGGCGAGGCCGGCGAGCGTCCGGTCGCTGAAGTTCGCCTTGCCGCGGCAGAAGGCGCTCGCCGTCGCCGCGGCCGGGGCGCCGATCGCGCAGCCTTCGGCGTCGACGACGACGGGCGACTCCTCGCCGCCACCACCGCCGCAGGCGGCCATGGCGACGACGAGGATCAGCGCAGCGTTCAGCTGGCAACAGTGGTGAGCGGTCATGTCGGTACTCCTGTGGATCGGTGCCGGTCGCACCTGCGAGACGGAAGTCCACAATGGCGTCGCCCCTGCCGCGCGTCGTTAGACGACTCTGAAGAATCCCTGAAGAACCGTGAATCAGCGCCATGCCCTGGTCTGAGCGCTATGCCTTCGGCGACTTCGTGCTCGAGCGATCGCAGCGGCGCGTGCTGCGCGGCGACGGCACGGCGCTGCCCCTGACGCCACGGCAATTCGACGCCTTGCTTCTGTTCGTCGAGAACGCCGGCCAGCTGCTCGACAAGGACAAGCTGATGGGCGCTCTCTGGCCCGGCCTCGTGGTCGAGGAGAACAACCTCAGCCAGACCGTCTCGAGCCTGCGCCGCCTGCTCGGCGACGAGCCGCCGGGCAAGCGCTTCATCCAGACGGTGACGCGCCGGGGCTTTCGCTTCATCGCCCCGGTGACGGTCGATCCGCCCGTGCCCGGAGCAGCGCCGCCATCGGCGCCCGCGCGCTGCGACGACGATCCACCCGTCGCACCGCCGGGAACGGTCTCACCCGAGCGCCGGCGCTGGCTGCGGATGTCGCTCGCCCTGGGCGGGGCGGGCATCGCGGGCGCCGCCGTCTGGACGTGGCGACGCGCCGCCACCGGCCGCGCCGGCGACGGCGCGGCCAGTGCCACCCTGGCCGTCCTGCCGTTCAAGCCGCTGGCGGACGAGAGTCGCGACGAGCTGCTCGAGGTCGGCATGGCCGACAGCCTGATCACTCGCCTCTCGGTCGTGCCCGGCCTGGTCGTGCGATCGGTGGGCTCGGTGCGGCGCTACGCCGGCAGCGAGCAGGACCCGATACGGGCGGCGCAGGAC
>JBBSBZ010000408.1:0-2675 GCA_038250795.1 Burkholderiales bacterium
GCGTCGTCGCGATCCCCTTCACGTCGCGCAGCACGTGCTCGGCTTCGACCAGGCCCGAGACGGTGCCCTTGGGCAGGTCGATCTGGCTCGTGTCGCCCGTCACGACGGCCTTCGAGCCGAAGCCGATCCGGGTGAGGAACATCTTCATCTGCTCGGTCGTCGTGTTCTGCGCCTCGTCGAGGATGACGAAGGCGTGGTTGAGCGTGCGGCCGCGCATGAACGCGAGCGGCGCGACCTCGAGCGTGCCCTTCTCGAACGCCTTGCCGACGCGCTCCAGCCCCATCAGCTCGTAGAGCGCGTCGTAGAGCGGACGCAGGTAGGGGTCGACCTTTTGCGCCAGGTCACCGGGCAGGAAGCCGAGCCGCTCGCCGGCCTCGACCGCGGGCCGCGTGAGGATCACGCGCTGCACGGTGTTGCGCTCGAGCGCATCGACGGCGCAGGCGACCGCGAGGTAGGTCTTGCCGGTGCCCGCGGGGCCGATGCCGAAGCTGATGTCATGGCCGAGGATGTTCTTCAGGTACGCGACCTGGTTCGGCGTGCGGCCGACGAGATCGGCGCGGCGCGTGCGCAGGCGCAGGTCGGGGCCGGCGGCGTGGTCGGCGGGCGCGGCGCGGTCGGGGCTCGAAGCGCCGTCGGCAGCCGCATGCGACACGTCCGAACGCGTGCCGTCGTCGCTCATCGACTCGAGGATCGCGAGCTCGAGCTCCTCGGCGCCGATCGGCCGCGCCGCCCGGCCGTAGAGCTGCTGAAGCAGGCCGACGGCCCGCTCGGCGTGGCCCCTGGCCCCCTCGACCCGGAACGACTCGTTGCGGCGCTGGATCTTCACCTCGAACGCCGCGGCGATCGTCTTCAGGTGCTCGTCGAAGCTGCCCGCGAGGTTGGCGAGCCGCGTGTTGTCGGACGGGATGAAGGCGTGGCGAAGGATCACTGGGCGATGGGCGGGCGAGCGGCTGCGGATTGTCGCCCGAAGGCGCCGCGATAATCGCCCGCATGATCGGACGACTCGTGGGGACTCTCTCGGAGAAGACGCCGCCGCAGGTGCTCGTCGACGTCGGCGGCGTCGGCTACGAGGTCGACGTGCCGATGAGCAGCTTCTACAACCTGCCCGCGCTCGGCGAGCGCGTCACCCTCCTCACCCACTTCGTCGTGCGCGAGGACGCGCAGGTGCTTTTCGGCTTCCTCACCCACGAGGAGCGGGCGACCTTTCGCCTGCTGGTGAAGATCTCGGGCGTCGGGCCGCGCACGGCGCTCTCGATCCTCTCGGGCCTCTCGGTCGAGGAGCTGGCGCGCGCGGTCAGCCTGCAGGAGAGCGGGCGCTTGATCAAGGTGCCGGGCATCGGCAAGAAGACCGCCGAGCGGCTCCTGCTCGAGCTGAAGGGCAAGCTCGGCGACGCCGTCGCCGCGCCCGCGAGCGTCGCCTCGAGCGCGCAGGCCGACATCCTCCAGGCGCTCGTCGCGCTCGGGTACAGCGACCGGGAGGCGTCGGCGACGCTGAAGACGCTGCCGGCCGACGTCGAGGTCGCGGCCGGCATCAAGCTCGCCCTGCGCGCCCTGGCGAAGTAGCCGGCGGCACCGGGCGCACGCGCTCAGTGCATGTGCATGTCGCCCGAGGCGGCGCCGGCCTTCGGCGCCTGGACGACCACGCTCACCTCCACCTTGCCGGCGTGCTCGAACTCGAGCGTCATCGGGAAGCTCGTGCCCTCCTTCAAGGGCGCCTTCAGGCCGATCAGCATGAGATGCATGCCCAAGCCCGGCTTCATCTGCACCTTGGCCTTCGGCGCGAGCGCGATGCCGTCGATCTCGCGCATCCGCATGACGCCCTGCGCGTCGACGCTCATGGTGTGGATCTCGACGCGTGCTGCCACGGGAGTCGCGGCGCGCAGGAGCTTGTCGGCCACCTCGCCGGTGTTCTCGAGGTTGGCGAAGTAGGCCGCGCCGTTGGTCGTTCCGGGGATCGACGGCGTCGCGTAGGGATGGCCGATGCGGAGCGCGCCGAGGCTGGAGCCGTGCGCGCCGGCGACGCCGGCGCCGATGGCCAGCACGAGCGGCAGCGAAAGCCGCGCCCCGGCGACGAGGATGGCTCGGATCGATGTCATGGATGTCTCCTTCAGCGGTCGAACTTCAACTCGGCCGTGTAGCTGTGCTGCGGGTACGGGTGGAAATTCCAGTACTCGTGGTCGTTGAGGTTGTCGATGCCGATCGCGGCGCTCCACTGTCGCGTGATGCGCCAGGGCCAACGGACATCGACCCTCGCGAACTTGCTCACGCCCTGGTACGTGTCGCCGTTGACGTCGCTGTCGTCGAGCGTGCGTTCTTGCAATCCGCTCCAGCGCGCGACGATGCATGCGCTCATTGTGGGCCCCGCCGGGAACTCGCCGGCATCCTTGTCCAGCGCAGGCGCCGTGCCCAGGGAGGCGGCGTCGATAATGGGCCATGTCGATCCAGACCGACGAGTTCGCTGCGGGTGGCCGCGCCGGCATCGCACCGGCGGCGGGGCGGGTCGTCGACGGCACGGCGCGCTCGCCGGGCGAGGAGGCGATCGAGCGCGCCCTGCGGCCCAAGGGCCTGGCCGATTACGTCGGCCAGGCGAAGGCGCGCGAGCAGCTCGAGATCTTCATCGGCGCGGCCCGCATGCGCAGCGAGGCGATGGACCACGTGCTCCTGTTCGGCCCGCC
>JBBSBZ010000409.1:0-2674 GCA_038250795.1 Burkholderiales bacterium
CGGCCTCAGGATCGAGGTCGAGGCCACGCCGTTCTCGGCGCTGATTCCCTCGCTGACGAGCAACAAGATCGACATCATCGCCGCGGCGATGTACATCACCCCGGTCCGTCAGGAGGTCATCGACTTCTCCAAGCCCATCTATACCTACGGCGAAGGCCTGGTGGTGCCGAAGAAGGACACCCGCGAGTACACCAAGCTCGAAGACATGAAGGGCTACACCGTCGGCGCCCAGAAGGGCACGGCCTACGTGGAGCCGCTGCAGAAGTCGGGGCTGTTCGCCGAGGTGAAGATCTACGACAGCATCCCGGCGATCCTGTCCGACGTGAACAACGGGCGCATCCAGGCCGGCTTCGCCGACAAGCCGATCGTCGGCTACAACCTGCAGCAGGGCATGTTCCCCGAAGCGCGGCTGGTCAAGGGCTACACGTCGACCATGACGGGCTCGGTCGGCATTGGCGTGCGCAAGAGCGACGGCGAGCTGCTCAAGCGAATCAACGCCTCGCTCGACAAGCTGCAGAAGAACGGCACCGTCGACAAGATCCTGGCCAAGTGGGGCCAGTCCTGAGGATTTGACGCTCGCGGCCGCCCGCAGGTTCGCGTCGAGCTGCGTGAGCCGCGACGACGCGCTGTCCGGCACTCGATGCGCGCCGGCTTCTTGTCGGGCCTTCCTTTTGCCCATCCCCGCCCGAACCAGGAGCACGACCCATGTTCTGGAAGGACGCCGGCGCCTTCATGCCCATCCTCCTGGAGGGCCTGCGCCTGACGATCGTGGTCACGCTCGGTTCGCTCGTGCTTTCGACGCTGCTGGGTCTGGTGTGGGCGCTGATGCGGGTCTCGGGACTGCGCGCCCTGGTCTGGATCGCCAAGAGCATCGTCAACGTGATCCGCGGCATTCCGATCCTGGTGCTGCTGTTCTACATCTACTTCGTGATGCCGGAGCTCGGCATCACGCTGAGCGCGGTTCAGGCCGGCATCCTCGGGCTCGGAATCGCCTACTCGGCCTACCAGGCCGAGAACTTCCGTGCCGGCATCGAGGCCATCGACCACGGCCAGATCGAGGCGGCGCAATCGCTCGGCATGGGCTGGGCCATGATGATGCGCCGCGTCGTCCTGCCGCAGGCCGTTCGCATCGTGCTGCCGCCCTACGGCAACACCATGGTGATGATGCTGAAGGACTCGTCGCAGGCCTCGACCATCACCGTCGCGGAGCTCACCCTCAAGGGCCAGATGCTCGCCGCCTCGACCTTCAAGAACTCGACCGTCTTCACGCTCGTGGCGCTGCTTTACCTCGTGATGAGCGTGCCGCTGATCCTGCTGGTCGGCTGGCTCGAGCGCCGGACGCAGCGGCGGCGATGAGGGTCTGCCGATGATCCAGCTCGACGCCGTCCACAAGAGCTTCGGTTCGAACCATGTGCTGCGCGGCATCGACGCGCAGGTCGCCAACGGCGAGGTGGTCTGCATCATCGGCCCCTCGGGATCGGGCAAGTCGACCATCCTGCGCTGCATCAACGGACTCGAGTCGTACGACCGCGGCGACATCCGGGTCGACGGGATCCGCGTCGACCGCGACGGCCCCGGCATCAAGGCGATCCGCACGCGCGTCTCGATGGTCTTCCAGCGCTTCAACCTGTTCCCGCACCGCACGGCGCTCGAGAACGTGATCGAAGGACCGGTCTTCGTCAAGGGCGAACCGCGTGCGCAGGCGCTCGAGCACGGCCGCCAACTGCTCGAGCGCGTGGGCCTGGCCGACAAGGCCGATGCGCATCCGGCGCAGCTCTCCGGCGGGCAGATGCAGCGCGTCGCGATCGCACGCGCGCTGGCGATGCAGCCCGAAGCGATCCTCTTCGACGAACCGACATCGGCGCTCGACCCCGAGCTCGTTGGCGAGGTCCTCGGCGTGATGCGCTCGCTCGCCGAGGACGGCATGACGATGGCGGTGGTCACGCACGAGATGGGCTTCGCGCGCGAAGTCGCCGACCGGGTGCTGTTCATCGACGGCGGCGTCGTCGTCGAGCATGGCCCGGCGCAGGAGCTCCTCTCCCACCCGCGCAACGAGCGCACGCAGGACTTCCTGCGCCGCGTCCTGCGCCCGATCTGAAATCCGACGCGAGCCGAACGACGATGGCCGAACCCTTCCCCCTCCAACCCGCCCTCTGGGCCGCCACCGCCGCGCCCGCCGTGCCAACGCCACCGCTGGACGCCACGGCGCGCGCCGACGTCTGCATCGTCGGCGCCGGCTACACCGGACTGTCGACGGCGCTCCACCTGGCGGAAAGGGGCGTCGACGTCGTCGTCCTCGACGCCCACGAGCCGGGCTGGGGCGGCTCCGGTCGCAACGGCGGCCAGGTGATCCCCGGGCTGAAGTACGACCCGGAGGAGTTCCGCGCGATGTTTCCGGCGGACATCGCCGAGCCCCTGATCGCCTTCGCCGGGAGCACCGCCGACAGCGTCTTCGAGCTGATCGAGCGCCACCGGATGGATGTGCCGCTCGTGCGCAAGGGTTGGATCCAGGGCGCGCACACGCCGGCCGGAATCGAGCTCGTCCGCCGCCGCGCGACCCAGTGGGCACGGCGCGGCGTCGAGGGCGCCCGGTTTCTCGACCGCGACGCGGTCGCGGCGCTGCTCGGCACCGACAAGTACCTCGGCGGATGGCTCGATCCGCGTGGCGGCGGCA
>JBBSBZ010000410.1:0-2666 GCA_038250795.1 Burkholderiales bacterium
CGCCGCGGTCGCCGCGGTAGGTGTTGCGGTCGAAATCCTGGCGTCGTCGGTCGCCGTCCCTCTGTCGGCTGGCGTCGGTGTCGGGTGCCCCGATCTGGCGCTGCTGGCGCAACTCCTGCTGGGTCGGGCGAGGCGTGCCGTTGTGGCGCCATCCCTGGTCCTGCGCGCCCGTCGACTGGGCGAATGCGGTGCCGCCGAAAGCGAGCGACGCGGCTGCAAGCGCCGCAACGATGCGTTGGCATTTCATGAGAAATCTCCCTTTTGCGAGGCTCTGTCAATGGTCCGTCCGTGCGACGGCGGGTTCTGTAGGAGAAGGGAAGGGAAGGTCGTCCTCCATGGCGCTGCGCGAGCCGGGCGGGGCCGATTGCAGGCGCATCGACCCCCGGCGGCGGCGAGGAGCGGCACGGCGCGACGGGCCTATGCTGTCGGGCCATGGACGCGATCGTTCCTTCCACGAGGCCCCGGGTCACGGTCGTCGTGATGGGTGTGTCGGGCTCGGGCAAGACGACGGTCGGCGCCGGCATTGCCGGTGCTCTCGGCCTGGCCTTCGTCGACGGCGACAGCCTGCACGCACCCGAGAGCGTCGCGCGCATGGCCGCCGGGAACGCCCTGCGCGACGAGGACCGCTGGCCCTGGCTCGACCGCATCGGCGCCTGCCTCGCCGACGCCGCGGCAGCGCCGCGCGGACTCGTGATCGCCTGCTCGGCGCTGAAGCGCGCCTACCGCGATCGCATCCGCGCCGCCGCGCCGGGCGTGCGCTTCGTCTTCCTCGACGGACCGGCGGGCCTCATCGCGTCGCGCATGGCCGATCGCCAGAGCCACTACATGCCGCCCGCGCTGCTGGCGAGCCAGCTGCAGACGCTCGAGCCACCGGGAGCCGACGAGTCCGACGCGCTGCGTTTCGACGTCGCGCTGCCTGCACCCGAGATCGTGCGGCAGGCGACCGCCACGCTGGCGAGAACGTCGTCGTGAAGGCCGGCGGGAGGACAACCCGCTCGACGCTCGACCGAAACGGCGAAAACGCCGGCACGCCGCTCGAGCGCTATCACCGCAAGCGCGACTTCGCCGTCACGTCCGAGCCCGCAGGCACGGCGGCGGGTGCGAAGGGCAGGACGGCGCGCGCGGCGAAGGCGCTCTCGTTCGTGATCCAGAAGCACTGGGCGAGCCGCCTGCACTACGACTTCCGGCTCGAGCTCGACGGCGTGCTCGTGAGCTGGGCCGTGCCCAAGGGCCCGTCGTTCGACCCGAAGAAGATGCAGATGGCGATCCACGTCGAGGACCATCCGCTCGACTACGCCGCGTTCGAAGGAACGATCCCGAAGAAGCAGTACGGCGCCGGCACGGTGATCGTCTGGGACCGCGGCACCTGGGAGCCGGTCGGCGAGGCGCGCGCCGGGCTGAGCGCCGGAAAGCTCGTCTTTCGCCTGCACGGCGAGAAGCTCGCGGGACTCTGGGAGCTGGTGCGCATCGCCAAGCCCGGCGACCGCCAGGACCCGTGGATGCTCTTCAAGAAGAAGGACGAATGGGCGCGGCCGCTCGCCGAGTACGACGTGATCGCGGCGCTCCCGGACAGCGTCGTCGCGCAGCCGCTCGGGCCGGTCGAGGCGCGCGAGCCGCGCGAGCAAGGCATTTCCGCGGGCGTGACGACGACAGCCGCCAAGGCCGGCGCCTCGAAGCGAGACGCTCTCGTGCCCGATCTGGGCGCGGCGGTGAAGGCGGGGCTCCCGGCCCGGCTCGAGCCGCAACTGGCGACTCTGGTCACGGCGGCGCCGCCGGGCGAATGGATCGTCGAGACCAAGTTCGACGGCTATCGATTGATGGCGCGCATCGAAAGCGGCAGGTCGAAGCTGATCACCCGTGGCGGCCACGACTGGACCGTGAAGATGAAGTCGCTCGCCGCCGAGATCGAGGCGCTCGGCATCGACTCGGCGTGGATCGATGGGGAGATCGTCGTAGTGAACCACGCCGGCGTGCCCGACTTCAACCTGCTGCAGAACGCGATGGATGCGTCGAGCAGCGACGACATCGACTACTTCGTCTTCGACCTGCCCTTCCACGCCGGCCGCGACTTGCGCAAGGTGCCGCTCGCGTCGCGTCGCGCGCTCCTCGCGTCGCTGATCGACGCCGCGCCGGCTGGTCGTGTTCGCATGAGCCAGAGCTTCGATGCGACGCCGACCCAGATGCTCGCGGCGGCCTGCGCGATGCAGCTCGAGGGAATCATCGTCAAGCGACCGGATGCGCCTTACGTCTCGTCGCGCACCGAGACCTGGCTCAAGCTCAAGTGCACGCTGCGCCAGGAGTTCGTGATCTGCGGCTTCACCGATCGCGCCAACGCCGCCGCCGAGGTCGGCGCGCTGCTGCTCGGAACCTACGAGAACGGCGTGCTCACCTACGCGGGCAACGTCGGAACGGGCTGGAACGCGCGCGCCGGCCACGATCTCCACAAGCGGCTCGTGAAGCTCGAGATCGACGAGCCGCTCTTCGATGCCGAGACCCTCAAGCCCGGCCGCTGGTCGCGTCGCACGGCGGGCGGCGAGCGCTGGGTCGAGCCCGAGCTCGTCGCCGAGGTCGCGTTTCGCGAGTGGACGCCAGTCGGCCACGTGCGCCATGCCGTCTACCAGGGAGTGCGCGTCGACCGTCCGGCCAAGGAGGTGAGGCGAGAGGTC
>JBBSBZ010000411.1:0-2647 GCA_038250795.1 Burkholderiales bacterium
GAGGTCGTCGAGCGCCAGCTTGCCGGGCATCCGTCGACCGGGCGCTTCTGTCACGGCGACGCGCCCGGCCTGGCCGACTGCTGCCTGGTGCCGCAGATCTTCAACGCGAGGCGCATGGACTGCCGACTCGACCACGTGCCGACGGTGATGCGCGTGTTCGCCGCCTGCATGGAAGATCCCGCCTTCAGCACGACCCAGCCCTCGACCTGTCCGGACGCGACGTGAGCGTCGCCGCCGACTGGCTCGCGCCCGACTGGCGCGTCGCCGGAGTCGGCGCCCTGATGACGACGCGTCGCGGCGGCCGGAGCCGCGCCCCCTACGACTCGATGAACGTCGGCGCCGCGGTCGGCGATGAGGTCGGCGCCGTCGCCGCGAACCGAGCCCTGCTCACCGAGGCCAGCGGCGCGCGACCGGTGTTCCTGCGCCAGGTCCACGGTTCGCGCGTGGTTCGGGTCGGGTGCGTCGACGCCCTCGACGCGGCGCCGGTCCACGCGGCCGACGCCTGCTTCACCACCGAGCCGGGAATCGCCTGCGTCGTCCAGGCGGCCGACTGTCTCCCCGTGCTGCTTGCCGCTCCGCAGGGACGCGCCGTCGGCGCCGCCCACGCCGGCTGGCGCGGCCTCGCCGCCGGCGTCGTCGAGGCCGCGGTCGCGCAGGTGAGCGCCGCCGCAGGCTGCGCCCCTGGTGAGCTCGACGCCTGGCTCGGTGCCTGCATCGGGCCGGGCGCCTTCGAGGTCGGTGCCGACGTGCTCCTGGCCTTCGGCGTCGATGCGCCGGCTGCCGCGGGCGATCCGGATCGGCGATTCGTGGCGTACGCGCCCGGCAAGTGGCTGGCCGATCTGCCCGGCCTGGCGCGCGATCGCCTGCGCGCCGCCGGCGTCGGGCGCATCGGCGGCGGCCGCTGGTGCACGGTCACCGACCGGTCACGGTTCTTCTCGTACCGGCGTGACGGCGTCACCGGGCGGATGGCCGCCGCCGTGTGGATCGAGCGCAGCTGATTGCGCCGCACGGCGCCTCGCTGCACGCCGGGCCGGGGTGGCGAACAGGTACAGGACGATCCCGAGCGGCACGACCCCGTAGAAGACGAAGGTGATCGTGGCGCCGAGCCAGCTGCCATTCGCGGACGTTCCCTCGGCCAGGGCCATCAGGACGACGACGTACGCCCATGCGATCGCCAGCAGATACATTGCGCCCCCAAGATGATTCGGTTCGCCGCGCACGATAATGCCTGCATGGCGAATCGGCAGACTTCCGGCGCTCCCGGCACCCCCACCCGCCGCCCGGCGAAGACACGCGCGACAACCAAGGCGCCCCCAACCTCAGGCGGTGCGGCGACCGCGGCTGCTGCCGGTCCGGCCGCCGTGCCACTCGCGAGCCTCACGGCGGCGTGGGCACCGCTCGTCAACCTGGGCCTTCCGCCCGAGGCTCTTGCCGCGGCGCAGTTCGACTACGTCACCGAGGCCGGGGCAATCTGGAACCGCATGCTTCAGCCTTCGGCCGAGCATCCGCCCCTGGGCGACCGGCGCTTCGCCGGCAAGGAATGGGCCGCGCAGCCGTCGTCAGCCTTCTTGGCCGAGCTCTACCTGCTCAATGCGCGCACGTTGACGCGCCTCGCCGAAAACCTCGAGGGCGACGAGAAGACGAAATCGCGAATCCGCTTCGCCGTGCTGCAGTGGGTCGATGCGGCATCGCCGAGCAACTACCTGGCGCTCAATCCGGAAGCGCAGAAGAAGGCGATCGAGACCGGCGGCGAGAGTCTTCTCCACGGCGTTGCCCAACTCTGGAACGACACCCAGCTCGGCCGCGTCTCGCAGACCGACGACAGCGCCTTCGAGGTCGGCCGCAACGTCGCGACGACGGCCGGCTCGGTGGTCTTCGAGAACGAGTTCTTCCAGCTCCTCGAGTACGCGCCGCTCACCGCGAAGATCCACGAGCGGCCGATCCTGTTCGTGCCGCCGTGCATCAACAAGTTCTACATCCTCGACCTGCAGCCCGAGAACTCGCTCATCCGCTACACCGTCGCCGAAGGCCATCGCGTCTTCGTGGTCAGCTGGAAGAACGCCGGGGAGGAGATCGCCCAGCGCACCTGGGACGACTACATCGAGCATGCGGTGATCAAGGCGATCGGCCTCGCCCGCGAGATCACGGGTCAGAAGGAGATCAACACGCTCGGCTTTTGCATCGGCGGCACGCTCCTGGCGACCGCGCTGGCGGTCCTGGCGGCGCGCGGCGAGCGCCCGGCCGCGAGCATGACGCTGCTGACCTCGTTTCTCGACTTCAGCGAGACCGGCATCCTCGACATCTTCATCGACGAACCGGCGGTGCGCCTGCGCGAGATGACGCTCGGCGCCGAAAGCCCCGGCGGCGGCAGCCTGCTGAAGGGCCAGGAGCTGGCGACGACGTTCAGCTTCCTGCGTCCGAACGACCTGGTCTGGAACTACGTCGTCAACGGCTACCTGAAGGGCGAGGCCCCGCCGCCGTTCGATCTGCTCTACTGGAACAGCGACGGCACCAATCTCCCCGGGCCGATGTACTGCTGGTACCTGCGCAACACCTACCTCGAGAACAACCTGGTCAAGGCCGGCCGGACCACGCTCTGCGGCGAGTCGATCGATCTCGCCAGCATCGACCTGCCGAGCTACCTCTA
>JBBSBZ010000412.1:0-2605 GCA_038250795.1 Burkholderiales bacterium
GGCCGCAACAACCCGCAGCGCGCGGCGCACGGCCTCTTCGCCGAGCTGCTGAGCGGCTCGGCCTTCACCGCACCGCGCGCCGCCAATCTGCGCACGTGGATGTACCGCAGGCATCCGTCGGTGCAGACGGCCGGACCGTTCACGCCGCTCGATCATCCGCATCTGGTGTCGGGCGCAGCGGGCGGCGTCTCGATGCCGCCCGATCCGCTGCGCTGGCGGCCGATGCCGATGCCTGCGGCCGACGTCTCGCTCGACTTCATCGACGGTCTCGTCACCTGGGTCGTCAACGGCGACGTCGCGGCGCAGACCGGCATGGCGGCGCATCTGGTCGTCGCCAATCGGCCGATGACCCGCCGCGCCTTCGTCGACGCCGACGGCGAGATCCTCGTCGTGCCTCAGTCGGGGCGCCTGGTGATCACGACCGAGCTCGGCCGGCTCGACGTCGCGCCGGGCGAGGTCGCTCTGATCCCGCGCGGCATGGTCTGGTCGGTCGCGCTGCCGGACGGCGCGGCGCGCGCCTACCTGTGCGAGAACTACGGCGCGCCGTTCCGTCTGCCCGAGCTCGGCCCGATCGGCTCGAACGGCCTGGCCAACGCGCGCGACTTCCTCGCACCGGTCGCCGCTGTCGACGACGTGCCGGGCGAGTGGGAACTCGTGAAGAAGTACGACGGGCGCCTCTGGCGTTCGACGCTGACCAGCACGCCTTTCGACGTCGTCGCCTGGCACGGCAACCTGGCCCCGTACAAGTACGACACGGCGCGCTTCGTCGTGATCGGCTCGATCAGCCACGACCATCCCGATCCGTCGATCTTCACTGTGCTCACCTCGCCGAGCGACACGCCCGGCACGGCGAACTGCGACTTCGTGATCTTCCCGCCACGCTGGCTCGTCGCCGAGGACACCTTCCGTCCGCCCTGGTACCACCGCAATGTGATGAGCGAGTTCATGGGGCTCGTCCACGGCCAGTACGACGCGCGGGAAGAAGGCTTTCTGCCCGGCGGCGCGAGCCTGCACAACATCATGGTGCCGCACGGTCCCGATGCCGACGCCTTCGAGAAGGCAAGCTCGGCCGAGCTGCAGCCGAAGAAGCTCGACGACACCCTCGCCTTCATGTTCGAGAGCCGCTGGCCGTTCCGGCCGACGGCGTTCGCGATGCAGAACGGCACCCTCGACACCGACTACGCACGCTGCTGGGACGGCCTCGGCGCGACGCGATGACGGCTCACCAGGACACGACTTCATGAACGCACCCGACGCAGCGACACGATTCGGCAGCGGCCGCGCCGTCCCCCGGATCGAGGACGCGGCGCTGCTGGCCGGCCAGGGCCGCTTCGTCGACAACCTCGTCGTCGCCGGTCAGGCGACCGTCGCGTTCCAGCGCTCGCCGTATGCCCATGCGCACATCGTCGCCATCGACGTCGAGGCGGCGCGCACGATGCCCGGCGTGCTCGCGGTCTACACCGGCGCCGATCTCGTCGCCGCCGGCCTGCTGCCCATGCCCGGCAACGCCGGCTTCAAGCGCGCCGACGGCGTCGCCGCCGGCCCGGCGCGACACGCGCTCGCGCACGAGACGACGCGCTTCGTCGGCGAGCCGGTCGTCGCCGTCGTCGCCGAGTCGCGCGAGGCGGCCCGCGATGCGGTCGACAGCATCGTCGTCGACTACGACGAGATCGCGGCGGTCACCGATGTCGTCGCCGCGACGACTGCCGGGGCGCCGGCGCTCGTGCCCGAGGCGCCCGACAACATCGCCGCCGAGATGCGCCACGGCGACGCGGCGGCGACGGAGGCAGCGTTCGCGCGCGCCTCGGTGCGAATCGCGCTCGATCTCGTCAACCAGCGCGTCGCGCCGGTGTCGATGGAGCCGCGCAGCATCGCCGCGACGGTCGACCCGAAGAGCGGACGGCTGCTGGTGCGGATCAGCAGCCAGATGCCGACCGGCGTGGCCGCGACCATCGCCGGCTCGCTGCCCCGTCTGGCCCAGAGCGATGTCCATGTCCAGGTCGGCGACGTCGGCGGCGGCTTCGGCATGAAGACCGGGATCTACCCGGAAGACCTCGTCGTCGCCCATGCGGCGCGCACGCTCGGGCGCGCCGTGCGCTGGCAGGCGGATCGGAGCGAGGAATTCCTCTCCGGCTCGCACGGTCGCGACGTCGTCAGCCGCGCCGAGCTCGCGCTCGATGCCGACGGCAAGGCGCTCGCGTTGCGCGTCCATTCGCTCGCCAACGTCGGCGCCTACGCGACCCCGGCCGGCGTCGCCATCCAGGTGCTGATCGGCCCGTGGGTCTCGACCAGCATCTACGACATCGCGACGATCGACCTGCACCTGAAGGCCGTGCTCACGAACACCTCGCCGACGGGCCCCTACCGCGGCGCTGGCCGGCCCGAGGCGATCTATATCGTCGAGCGCCTGTTCGACGCCGCGGCGCGCGAGATGAAGCTCGACCCGGCCGAGCTCAGGCGCAGGAACATGATCCGGCCCGACCAGATGCCGTACCAGAACGCGATCGGCCAGACCTACGACAGCGGGGCGTTCGAGAAGATCCTCGACCAGGGACTCGCGCTGGCCGACTGGAACGGCTTCGCGGCGCGGCGCGCCGAGAGCGAA
>JBBSBZ010000413.1:0-2585 GCA_038250795.1 Burkholderiales bacterium
GCGGTGCTGGTCTACGTGGGTTCGGAGCTGCTGCGCGACGTCGGCAACATCCAGATGATCGTCTTCGCCTTGCTCGTCATCGTCTTCGCGCGCTTCTTCCGGGAAGGCCTGTGGGGGCTCGCCCGCAAGGCCATGGCACGCCGCACGGCGGTCGTCGCGAAGCCGGCGCCATGACGCTGCTGAAAATCTCCGGCCTCGAGAAGCGCTTCCGTGCCGTGCGCGCGGTCGACGGCGCGAGCATGGACGTCGCCGAGGGCGAGCTGGTGGGCCTGATCGGCCCCAACGGCTCCGGAAAGACGACGCTGCTCAACCTGCTCTCCGGCCACATGTCCGCGGATGGCGGCGAAGTGCTGCTCGAAGGCCGCAACGTGCTCGGGCTGAATCCGACCCAGCTCACGCGGCTCGGCGTGCTGCGCATGTTCCAGATGACGCGCGTCTTCAACCGCATGAGCGCGTTCGACAATCTGCTGGTGTGCGGGCTGGCCATGGGACTCGACGAGGCGAAGGCCACCGGGCGGGCGATGGATCTGCTCGAGGAATTGCAGTTGATGCCGGTGATGCATCTCGACGCCGGACAGCTTTCGGGCGGCCAGAAGAAGCTGCTCGAGTTCGGCGCCTGCTTCATGGTTCCGCCCCGGGTGGCCTTGCTCGACGAACCGTTCGCCGCGGTGCACCCGATCATGAAGGCGACCATGGCCGCGTTCATCAAGGGCCGCAACGCCAGCGGCCAGACCTTCGTGCTGGTCAGCCACGACATGCCGGTGGTGGTGGAGCTGTGTTCGCGTTCGGTGTGCATGAACGCCGGCAAGGTGCTGGCCGACGGCCCGACGCAGAAGGTCCTGAACGACCCGGCCGTCATCGAGGCCTACCTGGGCGACGATGCGGTCGAAGGAGCCGAGGTGAAGACCGATGGCTGACGCCCCGTTGCTCGAGATGGACGACGTCACCGCCGGCTACATGGGCGACATCGATGTCCTTCGCAAGGTCTCGCTGTCGGTGCACGGCGGGCGCATCAGCGGCCTGATCGGCCTCAACGGCGCAGGCAAGTCGACCCTGATGAAGACCCTGTGCGGCTTCCTGCGTCCGAAGTCGGGCCGGGTCCTGCTCGGCGGTCACGACATCTCGGGCAAGGCCGCGCACACCATGATCGACGATGGCCTGTGGTACATCCCGCAGGAGTCGAGCCTGTTCCCGTACATGACGGTGGCAGAGAACCTGCGCTTGCCGCTGGAAGGTCGCCGCAAGCAGTTCGGTGCGGTGATCGAGCAACGCTACGCCGACACGCTGGCGCGCTTTCCGGTGCTGAAGGAAAAGCTTTCCAGCCAGGCCGGCGACCTGTCGGGCGGCCAGCAGAAATCGCTCGAGTTCGCCAAGGCCTACATGGTGCAGCCGAAGGTCTGCCTGATCGACGAACCGAGCATCGGCCTGGCGCCACGCGTGGCGGCGGAGGTGTTCCACTGGATCGACGCGTTCGCCGAGGCCGGCATGGGCATCCTGCTGGTCGACCACAACGTCCGTCGCGTGGTGGCGATGTCGGACCACATCTACGTCATGAGCCTGGGCGAGATCACCGCGCAGGGAACGCCGGAGGACTTCTCGGGCGACCTGCACGAGCAGGTGCGCGAGTGGCTCGGGATCAACTTTTGAGCGAACCGAGCGACCTCGTCCTGCGCCCGCTCGCCGCGCAGTCGTTCGCCCCGTTCGGCGACGTCGTCACCAGCACCGGCGGCGAGGGGCGAAGCATCAATGCCGGCACCTCGCTGCGCGTCGAGCTGCCCGAGCCCGACGTGCTCGGTGCCGACGGTCGCCCGTCGCTGAGCGTCTTTCGAGCGCAGGCCGTGCAACTGCCGTTCGTGGTGCGTGAGCTGGAGCGGCATCGCCTCGGAAGCCAGACCTTCCTGCCGCTGGGTTCGACCCCGTTCGTCGTCGTGGTGGCGTTGGGCGACGACTCACCCGATGTGGCGACCCTCGCCGCGTTCCGCGTCGATGGTGGTTGCGGAGTGACGTTCAGGCGCGGCGTCTGGCATCACCCGTTGCTGGCACTGGCCGACGGCGATGTCGTGGTGATCGAGCGGCGGGGCGAGGAGGTGGACTGCGAGGTCGCGTCGTTGCGATCTTTCGCGCGCCTGAGCGGCGAGCAGGGTGAGGCGCCTTCGACCGCCTCGGATCAACCGCCCTTCGCCCGGCAGCGCTGGTAGCGCTCCTCGACGCGGCGCGCGAACCACTCGGTCGTGAGCGGGCGCGTGATCTTCGGGCTGTGCAGCCGGATGCGCGGCAGCACGGCACGCGGCACCGGCCGCCGTGCGGCTGCGTCGGCGAGCTCGAAGACGCGGGTCCACAGTCGCGTCTGCTCGAGCGACGGCAGGCCTTCCTGCGCGAGGGCGCGCCGGATCTCTTCGTCGCTCAGGCCCAGGCGCGGCCCGAGCGAGCGCACGGCCGCCTCGGTGCTGCCCGGCCTGGCGTCGCCGCCGGGCGGGACGAGGTCGCCGTCGAGATCGAGCGCGACGCCGGCGAGCGTGCTCACGGCGCTCTGAAGCGCGGCGTTGCGACTCGCGTACTGGCCGGCGTTGAAGTCGGCGAATCGA
>JBBSBZ010000414.1:0-2578 GCA_038250795.1 Burkholderiales bacterium
CCTCGACGCGCTCGGCTTTGCCGGCGTGCTGCGGCCGATCTCGACCTCGTGCGCCGATCACATGGGATCGACCTGGGCGCGCATCCAGACCTGGGACGGCAGCAAATGGGGCATGACGAGCGACTTCATGCAGGCCGACGAACAGATCATCAAGCCGATGGTGAAGGCGGCGGCCGACAAGTACATGTCGGACAAGAAGATCACCGCGCGCACGCCCGCCGACTGTCAGTCCTGAACCCGTGACGGCCCCGCCCCTCCTCGATGTCAACGGCATCGAGGTCATCTACAACCACGTCATCCTCGTGCTCAAGGGGGTGTCGCTGAAGGTGCCGGAGGGGAAGATCGTCGCGCTGATGGGCGGCAACGGCGCCGGCAAGACGACGACGCTGCGCGCCGTGAGCAACTTGCTCGCGGGGGAACGCGGCGCCGTCACCAAGGGCTCGATCGAGCTGCGCGGCGAGCGCATCGAGCGCCTCTCCACGTCGGAGATGGTCGCGCGCGGGGTGATCCAGGTGATGGAGGGTCGGCGCTGCTTCGCCCACCTCTCGATCGAGGAGAACCTGCTCACCGGCGCCTACTCGCGGCGCGACGGCCGGGCCGCGATCGCCGCCACGCTCGACAAGGTCTACCGCTACTTTCCGCGCCTGAAGGAGCGGCGCGCTTCGCAGGCGGCGTACACCTCGGGCGGCGAGCAGCAGATGTGCGCGATCGGGCGGGCGCTGATGGCCAACCCGAAGATGGTGCTGCTCGACGAGCCCTCGATGGGGCTCGCACCCCAGGTGGTCGAGGAGGTGTTCGAGATCGTGCGCGGGCTGAACCAACAGGAAGGCGTCACCTTCCTCCTCGCCGAACAGAACACCGCGATGGCGCTGCGCTACGCCGACTACGGCTACATCCTCGAGAGCGGCCGGATCGTGATGGACGGCGCGGCGGCGGCGCTGCGCGAGAACGAGGACGTGCGCGAGTTCTACCTCGGCACCGGCAGCGCCGCCTCGGGCGCCGAGCGCAAGAGCTATCGCGCTGTGAAGAGCTACAAGCGTCGCAAGCGCTGGCTCGCCTGAGGCGTTCGCCATGGCCCGCGCCGACAGCGAATCCCTGAAGGTCCTGCTGCCGCTGCTGCGCCAGCTGCGCGAGATCAAGGGCGTGAAGGAGATGCAGCCCGGCGTGTTCCATGCCCGGCGCGAGGCCTTCATCCACTTCCACGTCGACGGCGGCGCGCTCTTCGCCGACCTGAAGAAGCCGGGCGGCGCCGGCTTCGACCGATTCCCGCTCGCCACGCCGGGCGAGCAGCGCAAGCTCGTCGACGAGGCCCGGCTGCGCGCGCGCCGGCTCGACGATGACTAGCGACCGCGCGACCGCGGGGCGATCGCCGGACGACACGCCCTACGACGCCCTCGAAACGCGCGCGGCCGACGCACGCTCGGCCGCGCTCTCGCGAGAGCTGCCGGCGCAGATCGCGAATGCAAAGGCGAACGCGCCGGCGATGGCGGAGCGGCTGCGCGACGTCGATCCGGCGTCGATCACGTCGCCCGCGGCACTCGCGCGCCTGCCCGTCCTGCGCAAGTCGGAGCTTCTCGACCGGCAGAAGACGGCGACGTCGCGCGACCCGTTCGGCGGGTTTTCCGCTGTCGGCTGGGGCGCATTGCGGCCCGCGAGCCGGCGTGCGCTGCGCGTGTTCGCATCGCCCGGCCCGATCCACGAGCCCGAATCGGCGCGACCCGACTACTGGCGCATGGCCCGCGCCCTGCACGCCGCCGGGTTTCGCGCCGGCGACCTAGTCCACAACTGCTTCAGCTACCACTTCACGCCGGCCGGCGCGATGATGGACGGCAGTGCGCATGCGCTCGGCTGCACCGTCTTTCCGGCGGGAACCGGACAGACCGACCTGCAGTTGCAGGCGATGCAGGCGCTGGCGCCGGACGCCTACGCCGGCACGCCGAGCTTTCTTCGCCTCCTGCTCGAGAAGGCAGACGCCGACGGCATCGCCCTGCCCTCCCTCACCAAGGCGGCCCTGAGCGGCGAGGCCGTGCCGGCGGCGCTGCGCGACTGGCTGTCGGCACGCGGCATCGCCGCCTACCAGAGCTATGGCACGGCCGACCTCGGGCTGGTTGCCTACGAAACGCGGTCGCGCGAAGGGCTGGTGGTCGACGAAGGCGTGGTCGTCGAGATCGTCAAGCCCGGTACCGGCGACCCGGTCGTCGACGGCGAAGTCGGCGAAGTCGTCGTGACGACGCTCAACCCCGACTACCCGCTGATCCGCTACGCGACCGGCGATCTCTCGGCCGTGCTGGCCGGCACGTGCCCGACCGGCCGCACCAACCAGCGCATCCGCGGCTGGCTCGGGCGGGCCGACCAGTCGACCAAGGTGCGCGGCATGTTCGTCCACCCCTCGCAGGTCGCCGACATCGCGCGCCGGCATGCGCCGCTCGGACGCTTGCGCCTGGTCGTCGAGGGCGAGATGGCCGACGACCGCATGACGCTGCAGGTCGAGGCCGAAAGCGCGCCCGAGGGATTGGCCGAGCGCATCGCCCAGTCGATCCGCGATGTCACCAAGCTGAGGGGCGAGGTCGTCCTCGTC
>JBBSBZ010000415.1:0-2567 GCA_038250795.1 Burkholderiales bacterium
GTCGACATCCGCAACATCCACGGCAACATCTCGGCCCAGCTGACGATCGAGTCGGCCGAGCCGAGCACCTACCACCAGCGCTGGCTGCGCGAGCGCCCCGACGATTACGGCGCCGACGTGCGCACGCTGCTCGAGGTCGGCGAGATGCTGCTCGCCACCCACTACCTGCAGGCCCAGCGCTACCGGACGCTGCTGCGCAAGGAGTTCCTAGAAGCATTCGCCAGAGTCGACGTCTTCCTGTGCCCGACCTTGCCGTTCACCGCCACGCCGGTCGGCGCGATGAAGGTCGTGATCGAGAACGGAGTCGAGGAGGACATGCTCTCGGCGATCATGCAGTACACCGGCGTACCGAGCCTGACCGGCCTGCCGGCGCTCGCGGTGCCGTGCGGATTCGACCCCGACGGGCTGCCGGTGGGCATGCAGCTGATCGGCCGGCCCTTCGACGAGGCGACGCTGTTCCGCGTCGGCGCGGCGTATCAGCGTCTGACGGGGTACCACCTGGAGTCGCCGTCGATCTGAGCGCAGCGCCTGCGCCAGCCGCCCGTGAACTCCAGGCCGACACGACGATCCATCATTGCCACGGCGCCGCCACTTCGACGGGCGCCGCAGACACAGGAGACGGGCCATGGCCACCGCGAGCTACGTGCAGGGCGCATCGCCCCGGTCGATGATCGGGCAGACGATCGGTCGTTTCTTCGACGAGGCGTGTCGGACCCACGCGACGAGGGAGGCGATCGTCGTGCGCGACCAGGGCGTGCGCCTGACCTACCGGCAGTTGCGCGAGCGCGTCGACACGCTGGCCTGTGCGCTCTTGCGCCTCGGCCTGGAGCCGGGTGACCGGATCGGCATCTGGTCGCCGAACAATCTCGAATGGGCGCTGACACAGTTCGCGACCGCCAAAGCCGGCCTCGTCCTGGTCAACATCAATCCGGCCTACCGGCGCAGCGAGCTCGAATACGCGCTCGAGAAGGTCGGTTGCAAGGCGCTGGTGCTGGCGCCGGAGTTCAAGGGCACCGACTACCTGGCCATGGTGGCCGATCTCGCCCCGGAGCTGTCGACCGCGCGCCCGGGCGCGCTGCAAAGCGCGCGCCTGCCGTCGCTGCGCACCGTCATCCGTCTCGGCTCCGACGACGCGCCGGGCACCTTCCGCTTCGATGACCTGATGCAGCCGCCAGGTCCGGCGGAACTCGATGCTCTGCAGGTGCTCGGCGAAAGGCTGCAGTTCGACGACGCGGTGAACATCCAGTTCACGTCGGGCACGACAGGTCAGCCGAAAGGGGCCACGCTCTCGCACCACAACATCCTCAACAACGGTTACTTCGTCGGCGAGGCGATCCGGCTCGGCCCGGACGACCGCCTGTGCGTCCCGGTGCCGCTGTACCACTGCTTCGGCATGGTGATGGCCAACCTCGGCTGCCTGACGCATGGCTCGGCGCTGGTCTATCCGGCCGCGGGCTTCGATCCGCTCGCGACGCTCGAGGCGATCGCCGCTGAACGCTGCACGGCCGTCTACGGCGTGCCGACGATGTTCATCGCCATGCTCGACCATCCGGCGTTCGCAGACTTCGATCTCTCGACCCTGCGCACCGGCATCATGGCAGGCAGCCCGTGCCCGATCGAGGTGATGAAGCGCGTGCTCGACCAGATGCACATGGGCGAGGTGACGATCGCCTACGGAATGACCGAGACCTCGCCGGTCTCGTTCCAGAGCGGCACCGACGACCCGATCGAGCGCCGGGTCTCGACCGTCGGGCGCATCCATCCGCATTGCGAGGTGAAGATCGTCGATGCCGACGGCCGGGTCGTGCCGCGCGGCACGCCGGGCGAACTCTGCACGCGCGGCTATTCGGTGATGCTGGGGTACTGGAACGACCCTGAAAAAACGGCCGAGGCGATCGACCGGGGCGGCTGGATGCATACCGGCGACCTCGCGACGATCGACGACGAAGGCTATTGCAACATCGTCGGTCGCATCAAGGACCTCGTGATCCGCGGCGGCGAGAACCTGTATCCGCGCGAGATCGAGGAGTACCTCTATCGGCACCCGAAGATTCAGGACGTCCAGGTGGTCGGCGTACCCGACCCGAAATACGGCGAGGAACTCTGCGCGTGCGTCGTCTTGCGCCCCGGCGAGACGCTGTCGCACGAGGAGGTCGTCGCGTTCTGCCGGGGGCAGATCGCGCACCAGAAGATCCCGCGCTACCTGCGAGTGGTCGAGAGCTTTCCGATGACGATCACCGGGAAGATCCAGAAATTCGTGATCCGTGATCAGGTCAGGCGCGAGCTCGGATTGCAGGACATCGAGACAGCCTGACGCAAAGCGGCGGCTGCTATCGGCGTTCCGGAAGCAGGCCGAGCCCTGACTTCGTTGCTGGCCCTCGTCCGTCGCCTGGACGCCGCTCGCTCCAAGGGCTTCAGGACGCCGGCGTATCGGGTCTGAGTATGGCTTGAAGGAATGCCCGGGTACGCGCCTGCGTCGGGCTCTTGAAGATGACGTCCGGCACGTCCGCTTCGATGACGCGTCCCTCGTCCATGACGACGACTTTGTCGGCGACTTCACGCGCGAA
>JBBSBZ010000416.1:0-2552 GCA_038250795.1 Burkholderiales bacterium
GCTCTGCCGCCGGGTGTTCTCGTACACCAACCACACGCTGATGCCCGAGGCGCTCGAGAGCTGGCCGCTGGCGCTGATGGAGCAGGTGCTGCCGCGCCACCTGCTGATCATCTTTCGCATCAACCAGGACATGCTCGACGGCGTCGCCGCGAGGCGCCCGGGCGATCTCGCGCTGCTGGCGCGGCTCTCGCTGATCGACGAGACCGGCGAGCGGCGCGTGCGCATGGCGCACCTGGCGGTCGCCGGCAGCCATGCCGTCAACGGCGTCTCGGCACTGCACTCCGAGCTGCTCGTGCAGACCATCTTCGCCGACTTCGCCACCCTCTGGCCTGAGCGCTTCACCAACGTCACCAACGGCGTCACGCCGCGGCGCTGGCTGGCGCAGGCCAATCCCGGCCTGGCGGCGCTGCTCGACGACACGATCGGTCCGGCCTGGCGCCGAGATCTCGACCAGCTCGCGCGTCTTCGCGAGCTCGGCCGCACGGCCGACTTTCGCGCCGCCTTCATGGCCGTCAAGCTCGCCAACAAGCGTCGTCTGGCGGTCATGCTCGAGCGCGAGACCGGCGTGGCCATCGATCCGGCGGGTCTCTTCGACGTGCAGGTCAAGCGGATCCACGAGTACAAGCGCCAGCTGCTCAACGTGCTGCACGTGGTGACGCGCTACCAGGCCATCGTGGCAACCCCGCAGGGCCCTGATGGTCGCGGCTGGCTGCCGCGCACCATCGTGTTCGCCGGCAAGGCGGCGTCGAGCTACGCGACGGCCAAGGCCATCATCCGGCTGATCAACGACGTCGGCGCGGTGGTCAACGCCGACCCGCGCGTCGGCAGCCTGCTCAAGGTGGTCTTCGTGCCGAACTACGGCGTCTCGCTCGCCGAGACGATCATGCCCGGCGCCGACCTCTCCGAGCAGATCTCGACCGCCGGCACGGAAGCGTCGGGCACCGGCAACATGAAGCTGGCGCTGAACGGCGCGCTCACGATCGGCACCGAGGATGGCGCGAACATCGAGATCCGCGCGAGCGTCGGCGACGAGAACATCTTCATCTTCGGCCTGACGACGCCCGAGGTGCGCGCCGCGCGACGGGCCGGCCACCAGCCGCGCCGCTTCTACGAGCGAAACCCGGCGCTGCGCGCCGTCCTCGACGCGATCGGCGGCGGCGCCTTCTCTGCCGAAGAGCCCGGTCGCTACCGCGCTCTCGTCGACGCGCTGCTGACCGACGACCCCTACCTTCTGCTGGCCGACTACGAAGACTATGTCAGGACCCAGGCGCGCGTCGATGCGCTCTATCGCCAGCCCGGGCGCTGGGCCGACGCGGCGATCGCCAACGTCGCCGGCATGGGCGCCTTCTCGGCGGATCGTGCGATCCGCGAATACGCAAGCCGGATCTGGGACATCGAGCCGGCGCCGCCTGCGACCGATCCCTCGTGAAGCGCCGCGAACGCGACGTCGCGGCGACCGGTCAGCGTGGAGGCGGCTGCACCGCATCGGCGCCGAGCGTCCGGCCGACCGCGGCGGACAGCAGCTCGGCGATCTCCTCGCCGGTGCGGCCGAGGCGGCGCAGCTGGTCGATCTCGTCGCGCAGGGCGTCTGCGAACGCGGCCGTCGACAGCGCCTGAGGAGCCAGGCCGAGCGCCGCACGGAGCGCCGTCCGCGCCGCGACGACATCGCCGCCACTGAACTGCGCCGCATCGTCGCCGCGGGTCCGTCGGCCCGCCGCAGGCGTGGGCTGCGCGAGAAGGCGCGCGATCTCCCCGACCAGCGCCTCGGCATCGGCGGCCTTGGTGAGGAACACGTCGTAGTCGGCGAAGCGCTCGCGCACCCAGTGCTCGTCGAGCCCGGTGTGGACGACGATGTAGATGTCGGCGGTCTTCGGTGCGGCGCGCAGCGCCTGCGCCACCTCGATGCCGCTCATCTCCGGCATCGAGATGTCGAGCACGACGAGATCGAAGGGCTTGCTCGCCGCAGCGGCCGCGGCGAGCGCTTCGCGACCGTGCTTGGCAGTGACGACCTGGTGGCCCTCGTCCTCGAGCATCAGCTTCAGGACCTCGAGGATGTCCCAGTCGTCCTCGACGACGAGGATGCGGGCCGCCGCCTTCTTGGCTCCCAGGCCGAACATGCTCAGGCCCGGCGCCGCGCGGCGGCGTTCATGGCGGCCCGACCGGCAACGCGTCGCGGGCCGTGCGCGGCAGACGGACGGTGAAACGCGTGCGCCCCGGCCCGGGCGCATCGACGGTGACGTCGCCGCGATGTGCGACGACGATCTGGCGCACGATGTACAAGCCGATGCCGAGCCCTTCGCCGCGCGAGGACGGCTCGTCCCGGCCGCGGAAGGGATCGAAGATGTGCGGCAGCAGCTCTGCCGGAATCTGGCCGTCGTTGCTCACCGTGAGAACGACCTGGCCCGGGTCGCGGCCGTCCAGCTCGACCTCGACCGGCGACCTCTCGCTGCCGTGGCGCAAGGCGTTGCCGATCAGGTTCGATGCCACCTGCGCGAGCCGGTCGCCGTCCCATTCGCCGTCGAAGCGACCCTCGGCCCGCCAAGTGACCTGCC
>JBBSBZ010000417.1:0-2546 GCA_038250795.1 Burkholderiales bacterium
CACCGTCAGCGTGACGACCGTGCCGCTCGGCTGATTGTCGGCGACGACCATCGACGCCCGCTCGCCGTAGAGCAGCTTCAGCCGCTCGCGGATGTTGGCCAGGCCGATGCCGGTGCCGGCCGTGTCGGCCTTGCCGAAGCCGAGGCCCGTG
This sequence comes from Burkholderiales bacterium, assembly GCA_038250795.1. Classification (GTDB taxonomy): domain Bacteria; phylum Pseudomonadota; class Gammaproteobacteria; order Burkholderiales; family Burkholderiaceae_C; genus Schlegelella_A. The sequence continues at coordinate 152 of JBBSBZ010000417.1, forward strand.
TCGGCGACGGTGACGGCCAGGCGTCCGTCGACGATCTCGGCCGAGACGGCGAGCGCGCCGCCCTCGGCCTTGGGCTCGAGGCCGTGCTTGATCGCGTTCTCGACCAGCGACTGGATCATCATCGGCGGGAACTCGGCCGAGAGCAGGCCGTCGGGCACGTGCACGCTCGCCTGAAGGCGATCTTCCATGCGCACCTTCAGGATCTCGAGGTAGGGCCGGATCACCGCCATCTCGCGGCCGAGCGTCTGCGCGTTCGGGTTCGACTCGCGCATCGACGGCATCGAGGCGCGCAGCAGCGCGATCAGGTTCTTCTGCATCGTGCTCGCGCGCGGCGGGTCGGTCTCGATCAGGTGGTCGATCGAGGCGAGCGTGTTGAACAGGAAGTGCGGCTCGACCTGAGCCTGCATCGCCGCCATCCGCGCCTCGACCACCTGGCGCTTGAGCTGCTCCGACTCGGCCGTCTCGGTCGCCACCGCGGCCTTGACCTCGGCCTGGATCGTGCCCTTGTAGGTGAACTTCAGGATCGCCGAGGCGACGATCCAGAGGAAGGCGAGGTCGGTGAAGGAATCGCCGATGCGGGTGGCGCGCACGCGGCGCGCGGCGCGATCGCTCGAGGCCATCGCCTCGCCGGTGGCCTCCCGGGCCTCGACGGCGGCTTCCGTGGCGGCCTGCTGCGACTCGCGGATCGCCTCGACGATGGCTTCTCTCGCTTCCTTGACGGCGTCGCGCACGTCGTCGCTGTCGGCGTTGGGAGGCAGCTTGATCTCGACGCCGACATCGTCGAGCCTGCGGGCGGCCGACGCCGCCGCGCTGGCGGCGCGCTCGCCCGCCGCCGCGGCGGCCGCGCCGGCGCTCGCGGCAGCCCCGCCCGCGGCGGCCGCATTCGACGCAGCCTCGGCCGGCGTCGGGGCGGCCCGCGACGGGGAGATGCGCACGCCGTCCTTGTCGATCGAGATCGTCATGTCGCGGCCGTGCGAGTCCCTGCTCTCGATGTGGACCCCGGGCTCGCGATCGCCCCGGTTGCGTCGCGTCGGCGGGACGGGCGAAACGGGCGGGACGACGATGCCGGCGCGCGGCACCCACTCCTGGCCGATCGGGATGTTGAAGGGCGGCAGATGGGCCAGGACCGACGCGCTGATCAGGAGCAGCAGCGCGAGCAGAAGGAAGAGCTTCCACGAGATCGTCACCAGCCAGCTGCCGTAGACGTGGAACAGGCGCACGGCGCCGCTCGAGAAGCGATGCCACACGCTCGGGGTGGTGGTGGGTGAGGGGCTGGAGGCAGGCATGGCGCAGTCGTGGGAATCCGTTGGCGATGACTGTACGAGCGCCCGTCCGGCCCGGCCAACGCCGTGCGACAGGCCGGCGAGCCGGGCCGACAGGCTGCACGCCGGCGCGACCGAGGGCAGCCCGAGGGACCCTCGGGCACACTTGGCGCGAAGGAGTCCAGCCCCGCATGTCGTCGTCACGAAGAAGGTTCCAGCACGCCCTCGTCCTGGCCGTCGCCGGCATCGCCCTTTCCGGTCGTGCTGCCGAGCCCGAAACCGCGGACCCGGTTCGCCTGCCCGCGTCGCTCGAAGCCTGTGCCCGATTGCGCGCCGACGCCGAGCGGCTCGCCTGCTACGACCAGGTGGTCGCGCCGCAGGTGCGCGGCGCGCCCGAGGTGCCTGTCGCGGCGGCGAGCGCGGCGGTGGCCGCGGCGCCGACCGCAGCGGAGACCAACGCCGCCCGGCCACGGACGATCGCGAGCGACCAAGGGTCCACGCTCGACGAGTTCTGGGAGCTCACGCCCGAGAGGAAGCGCGGCACCTTCAACTTCACCGGCTACCGGCCCAACTACTTCTTCCCCCTCCATGCCACGAGCCGCCTGAATCGCGGCCCCGACTCCCCTTCGCCCGGCCATGGCGGCACGCTGCCCGAGTACCACCACACGGAGGCCAAGCTGCAGATCTCGGTGCGCACCAAGCTCGCCGAGGGCCTGCTGCTGCCGAACGCCGATCTCTGGTTTGCCTACACGCAGCAATCGCTCTGGCAGATCTACAGCGGCGGCATCTCACGGCCGTTTCGCGCGACCGACCACGAGCCCGAGGTGATCTACATCGTGCCGACGCCGCTCGATCTGCCGCTCGGCTTCAAGCTCAAGATGGCGGGCCTCGGCCTGGCGCACCAGTCGAACGGACAGGCACTGCCGTTCTCGCGCAGCTGGAACCGGCTCTACGGGCTGGCCGCCGTCGAGAACGGAAATCTCGCGCTGACGACGCGCTACAACTGGCGCATCCACGAGCGCGACGGCCAGGACGACAATCCCGACTTCACCCGGTACCGCGGCCGAACGGAGCTGCTCGCCCTCTGGAGCCCCGGCTTCTACACGCTGAGCGCTCTCGCGAAGACCAACTTC
>JBBSBZ010000418.1:0-2541 GCA_038250795.1 Burkholderiales bacterium
CCGCTGTTCGCCTCGTCCGACAAGTTCGAGTCGCACTGCGGCTGGCCGAGCTTCACCAAGCCGATCGCGCCGATCCATGTCCACGAGCTGGAGGACGGTTCGCTCGGCAGGGTCCGCACCGAAGTGCGCTCGACCGGCGCCGACAGCCATCTCGGCCACGTCTTCGACGACGGCCCGCGCGACCGCGGCGGCCTGCGCTACTGCATCAACTCGGCGGCGCTGCGCTTCGTGCACCGCGACGACATGCAGCGCGAGGGCTACGGCGACTATCTCGACCAGGTGGAGGACGTGAAATGACGCAGGCAACGATGCAGGAGCGCGCCGTGCTCGCCGGCGGCTGCTTCTGGGGCATGCAGGATCTCGTCCGCAAGATGCCGGGCGTGATCTCGACGCGCGTCGGCTACAGCGGCGGCGAGGTGCCGAACGCGACCTATCGCAACCACGGCTCGCACGCCGAGGCGATCGAGGTGATCTTCGATCCTGCCAGGCTGACCTACCGGAAGCTCCTCGAGTTCTTCTTCCAGGTTCACGACCCCTCGACGAAGAACCGCCAGGGCAACGACCGCGGCGCGAGCTACCGCTCGGCCATCTACACCACGAGCGACGAGCAGAAGCGGGTCGCCCTCGACACGATCGCCGACGTCGATGCGTCGGGCCTGTGGCCGGGCAAGGTCGTCACCGAAGTCGAGCCGGCGGGCCCCTTCTGGCAAGCCGAGCCGGAGCACCAGGACTACCTGGAGCGAATCCCCAACGGCTACACCTGCCACTGGGTGCGGCCCGAGTGGAAGCTGCCGGTGCGCCAGGCCGAGGCGACGGCCAAGCTGCCGTCCTGACGGGCCGGCACGGGCCTAGGCGGCGCTCGGGTCGATGAGCACCTTCGACGCCGTCGCCCGCCGTCCGTAGTCGGCGATGGCGTCGGCCTGCAGCGCGCCGGCGAGCGAGACCGTGCGCGTGTAGCTGCTCGCGAAGGTCGTCTTGAGCTCGCCTGCGACGCGCGCCTTCAGCGCGGCCGCGGCGTCGGCGCCGATGCGCTGCAGGAACGGAAAGAGCAGCCAGCCGCCCATGCCCCAGCTCATGCCGAAGTTGCGCACGAACTCGGTCGGACCGGTGTCGAGGCCGCCGTAGAGATAGACCTGCTTGTGGGTTGCCGAGCCGTAGCGGCTGTATTCCTTCGCGCTGCGGTTGATCGCCGTCTCCATCGCGCCGAGGATCTGGCCGGCGAGCTTGCCGCCGCCGATGGCGTCGAACGCGATCGTCGCGCCGGTCGCCTCGAGCGCATCGGCGAGGGCGGCCATGAAGTCGGGCGCGCCGGTGCTGACGACGTGGCGCGCCCCCTGCCCGCGCAGCAGCGTCTCCTGCTCGGGCTTTCGCACGATGTTGACGAGCTCGATGCCGTCGGCGAGGCAGATCCGGTTGAGCATCTGGCCGAGATTCGACGCCGCCGCCGTGTGGGCGAGCGCGCGATGGCCTTCGCGCCGCATCGTCTCGGTCATGCCGAGCGCGGTGAGCGGATTGACGAAGGCCGATGCGCCTTCGGCGGCGCTCGTGCCGGCCGGCAGCGGCAGGCACTGCGCGGCCTTCACCGTGCGGTACTGCGAGTACATCGCGCCGCCGAGCACGGCGACCGTGCGACCCTTCAGCGCCTGCGCCGCCGCGCCGCTGCCGGCCTTGACGACCGTGCCGGCGCCCTCGTTGCCGGCCGGCATCGACTGGCCGAGCCGGCCGGCCATCGCCTTCATCGCCGCCGCCGGCACGCGGGCGCGCGCCACCGTGCCCTCGCCGCTGCCGGTGACGCCGAGCGTGGCGAGGTCGGCGGCGCCGAAGAGCAGGCCGATGTCGGACGGGTTGATCGGCGTCGCCTCGACGCGCAGCACGACCTCGTCGGCCGCAGGCTCGGGAGTCGGCACGCGCACGAGCGAGAGCTCGAGCTCGCCGCCATCGGTGACGAGGGTGCGCAGCTGCAGCCCGTCTGCGGGCAGGTCGTGATCCATGTCGGTCGCCTGTGAGGAGAGAGGAGGCGAAACCTAACACCTTACGATTCCGCTCGCCATGATCGTCCACCTCGTCGACGGCACCTACGAGCTGTTTCGCCACTTCTACGGCCTGCGCCGCTTCAACCAGGGCAAGGACAAGCCACTCGGCGCGGTCGTCGGCGTGCTCCAGTCGGTGCTCGAGATCCTGGAGCAGGGCGAGCGCCACGTCGGCGTCGCCACCGACCACGTCGTCGAGTCGTTCCGCAATGGCCTCTGGCCCGGCTACAAGACCTCGGCCGGCATCGAGCCCGCGCTGCATGCGCAATTCCACCCGCTGGAGGACGCGCTCGCCGCGATGGGCGTCGTCGTCTGGCCCATGGTCGAGCTCGAGGCCGACGACGCGCTCGCCTCGGCGGCGCGGATCGCCGGCGCCGACAGCAAGGTCGACAAGGTCTGCATCTGGACGCCCGACAAGGACCTCGCGCAATGTGTCGTCGGCGAGCGCGTCGTGCAGGTCGACCGGCGCGCGAAGACGATCCGCGACGCGGCCGGCGTGCGCGCGAAGTTC
>JBBSBZ010000419.1:0-2526 GCA_038250795.1 Burkholderiales bacterium
CGTCAGGAAGGTCGACAAGTGCGCCGAACATCCGGCGGGGTATGCCTCGGTCTGCATCGGCACGACCACGTCCGACCGGATGGAACGCTTCACGCGGCCGCTGATGGCGGAAAACGGCGTGCGCATCATCATCGGCAAGGGCGGGCTGCGCGAAGGCTCGCTCGAGGCCTTTCGCGAGCTCGGCGGCGTCTACCTCGCGATCGTCGGCGGCACCGCAGCACTCGAGACGACCTGGATCGAGCAGATCGAGGATGTCGATCTCGACGACCTGAACCCCGAGTCGCTGTGGAAGTTCCGCATCCGCGATTTCGGCCCCCTGCTGGTCGCGATGGACAGCCACGGCAAGAGCCTCTTCAGTGTCGTCAACGACGAGGCGCGCTCGCGACGCGCCGCCGTGCTGGCGCGGCTCGGGGTCCACGGATGAGCGCGCCGGCGCTGCGCCGAATCAGGACCGACATCCTGATCCTCGGCTCCGGCGGCGCCGGCCTGTTCGCTGCGCTGCATGCGCATCAGGCAGCGCCCGAGCTGTCGATCACCGTCGCGGTCAAGGGGCTGCTCGGTAAATGCGGCTGCACCCGCATGGTTCAGGGCGGCTACAACGTCGCGCTGGCCGAAGGCGATTCGGTCGAGCGCCATTTCATGGACACGATCGAAGGCGGCAAGTGGCTCTCCGACCAGGACCTCGCCTGGACGCTGGTCACGACCGCGGTCGAGCGCATCCACGAGCTCGAGAACGAGCTCGGCTGCTTCTTCGATCGCAATCCCGACGGCAGCGTGCACCAGAAGGCCTTCGCCGGCCAGACCTTCGACCGCACGGTGCACAAGGGCGACCTGACCGGCATCGAGATCATCAACCGTCTTGCCGAGCAGGTCTGGGCGCGCGGCATCGACCGGCTCGAGGAGCACCGCGCGATCGAGTTGGTCAAGACGGCGGACGGCAGCGCACTCGCCGGCGTGCTGATGATCGACATGCGCGACGGCGGCTTCGTCTTCGTCGAGGCCGGCGCGGTGCTGCTCGGCACCGGCGGCGGGCCGACGATGTACAAGTTCCACACACCCTCGGGCGACAAGAGCTGCGACGGCATGGCGATGGCGCTGCGCGCCGGCCTCGCGCTGCGCGACATGGAGATGGTGCAGTTCCACCCGACCGGCCTGCTCGCCGGCGCCGGCACGCGGATGACCGGCACCGTGCTCGAAGAAGGCCTGCGCGGCGCCGGCGGCTACCTGCTCAACGGCGCGATGGAACGCTTCATGGGCAGCTACGACGCGAAGCTCGAACGGGCGACGCGCGACATCGTCTCGCGCGGCATCTACAGCGAGATGCGCGCCGGCCGCACGTCGCCGAACGGCGGCGTCTACATCAGCATGGCGCACCTCGGCGCCGCCAACGTCGCCAGGCAATTCAAGGGCATGGTCGAGCGCTGTGACGACTGCGGCTTCGACCTCGCCGGCGGTCTCGTCGAGGTCGTGCCCACCGCACATTACATGATGGGCGGTGTCGTCTTCCGGCCCGACTGCACGACGGCGTTGCCGGGACTCTTTGCCGCCGGCGAAGACACCGGCGGCGTTCATGGCGCGAACCGACTCGGCGGCAATGGCGTCGCGAACTCGACCGTATTCGGTGGCATTGCCGGTGCGTCGATGGCGGCGTGGGTTCGTCGCAATCCGGGTCGCCGCGCGGCCGACGAGACGGCGATTCGCGACAGCATCGAACGCCACGAAGCGCCGTTCGGCCAGCCGCCGGGCGATCTCGAAGCGGTCCGTGAAGGGCTATTCGACTGTATGTGGGAAGACGTCGGCGTCCTGCGCCACGCCGACGGATTGCGGCGCGCGCAGCAGCGGCTCGATGCGCTCGATGGTCGCTTGCTGCAGATCGGCGTCGCCGACGAGGACCGCGCCTTCAACCTGACCTGGCACGACTGGCTCAACCTGAAGAGCCTGATCGCGGTGAGCCGGGTCGTGGCCGAGGCGGCGCTGGCACGCGAGGATTCGCGCGGTGCCCATTTCCGCGAAGACTTTCCGCAGACCGACGCGCTCGAGAGCTCGACCTACATCGTCGTGCGCCAGGGGCCGGACGGCCTGGCGCTCACGCGCGAGCCGGTCCGATTCACCCGGGTCGCGCCGGGCGAGACACTGATCGAGCCGCAGGCAGCCCCGTCATGACGTCGGCCCGCGCTTGCGCCCACGGTCTCCTCTCAGCGCCCGAACAGGCCACGGCCGAGCAGGCTGATGCCCCCGATGATGAGAATCGCCCAGACGAACTGCACGACGCGATGATGCGGCATACGGTGATGCAGGCGATGGCCCAGCCAGAGACCCAGAAAAGCGCACGGCAGCATCAGCGCTGCGAGCGGCAGCACCTGCGGCTGCGAATAGAGGCCCGAACTCGTGAACAACACCAGCCGGGCCAGCGCGCTGATGAAGATCAAGCCGCTGATCGTCGCGCGCAGCACGGTCTTGTCTGCGATGCGGCGGGCAAGGTAGATCGTGTAGACCGGGCCGCCGGTGCCGAAGAGCGCGCTGAAG
>JBBSBZ010000420.1:0-2524 GCA_038250795.1 Burkholderiales bacterium
CGAGCTGCTGGAGCTGGTTCTGCAGCGCCGCGGCGACCAGCTCGGCGACGCCGAGCTGGTAGGTGTTGGCGCGCGCCTCGCGCGGCGGCTTGACGGCGCGCGGCTCGGGGCTGAGGTCGAACATGCTGGTCGCCATCGCGACGCCGGCCTGGCCGTCGACCGCGGCGTGATGCACCTTGCCGTAGAAACCGATGCGCCCGTCCTTCAGGCCCTCGATCACGTAGAACTCCCAGAGCGGACGACTGCGGTCGAGCAGCATCGAGTGCAGCCGCGCGGCGAGCGCCTCGAGCTGCTCGGACGTCCCGGGCTTGGGCAGCACCATGTAGCGCACGTGATAGTCGAGGTCGATGTCGTCGTCGTGGATCCAGACCGGATTGGCCATGTCGAACGGCATCAGCGCGAGCTTGCGCGTGAACACGGGCGCGAGGTGCATCCGCCGGGCGACGTGCGCCTTCACCGCCTCGTAGAACCCTTCGCCCCCGTAGCCCGCCGGCGGCTCGAACAGGTTGAGGCTGCCGACGTGCATCGGCATCTCGGCGCTTTCCATGTGGAGAAAGGCGCCGTCGACGATGCTCAGGTGTTTCATCTGCGTCATGACGCGGCTCCGCGGCGAGGGATGCAGGTTGTACCGCGCGGCGTCACGAGCGGCCAGCGGAGTTGCCCCGGGGAGTCAGGCAGCTGGGATCGCAGGAGGCGCTAGACGAATCCGAGATTGCGCTGGCTGGCGTTGTAATTCGCAAGGTTGGGCAGCACGGTGAGCAGGTCGGTGTCGCTGATGCCCAACCACTTGCCCAGCGTGGCCGCGTAGGGATCGACGCCGGTGCTCGGCAGGAGGCGCCCCTGGCCGACGTCGTCGGGGCCGCCGTTGGCGACGACCGGCGCGGTGCCGTAGAAGCGGCCGCCGGCGACCGCGCCGCCGAGCATGAAGTGCATGCTGCCCCAGCCGTGGTCGGAGCCGTCGTCGGCGGTGAGCGTGCGACCGAAGTCGGAGGCGGTGAAGGTCGTCACCTGGTTCTGCACGCCGAGCTCGACGGTCGCCTGGTAGAACGCCGAGAGCGCCGTCGAGACCGTGGTGAGCAGGCCCGGATGGATCGCGGCCAGGCCGTCATGGGTGTCGAAGCCGCCGATCGAGACGAAGAACACCTGCCGCTTCGTGCTCGTCGTCCCGGCGGTCGAGATCATGCGGGCGACGAACTTCAGCTGATCGGCGAGCGCGTTGCCGCTCGGAAACGGCGTCGCGATCGCGGGCGCGGTGGCGAGGGCCGAGGTGAGCACGCTGCCGGCGTCGATCGAGCGCTTGGCGACGCGCGTGTATTCCGCCTCGAAGAGATGCGTGCGCGGCGCGGTGACGAGCGACTGCAGCGCCGCCGAGCACGCCGACGAGCCGAAGAGCGGCGCGGCGATGCCGTTGAACGCGACCGGCCCGGCCGTCGACACCTGGTACTGCACGGCGGTGCTGCCCGACAGGAACACCGCGTTGCCCGACACGTTGACGCAGGTGAAGGTCGCGTTGCCGTTGCCGGCGACGAAGAGATCGCCCATCCGCCCGCCCCAGCCCGAGGCCGCGCCCTCCGGCGCCTGCGACTGCCAGACCGACTGCTGGTCGTTGTGCGAGAAAAGCTTGGGCGGGATCGGCACCGAGGCGTTGGTGTACTGAAGCTTGGTCGTCGGCTGGATCAGCGGGCCGACGTTGAGCAGCACGCCCATCCGGTTCTGCGCGAAGAGCGGCAGCAGCGGCGCGAGCTCGGGCGCGAGCGCGTACTGGCGTCCGCCGGGCAGCGCCGTCGTCGGCGCCAGCACGGTCGGGGCGAGCGCCGCCTGGCTGTACGCCAGCGTCGGTCGCATGCCCTGATAGGCGTTGTAGCTCGCGGTGTCGTAGGGCACCAGCGTGTTGCCGTAGTCGTTGCCGCCGTAGAGGAAGACGCAGACCAGCGCCTTGTAGTCGGCCGGCGTACCGGCGGCCGCGGCCTCGCCCATCGCCGCCAGGTTGATCGCCCAGGGCGCGGCGCTGCCGGCGAGCGAGAGGGCCGAGGCGCGTTGCAGGAAGGCGCGACGGGAAGCATCGACAGTCATCGCGCGCTCCTCACTTCAGGACGGTGAACTCGGGCGCCGCCATCGCGAGCGTCAGTGCCGCGTAGATGCGCTTGAGCCGATTCGGGTCGGTGCCGCCGGCGATCGTCGCCACCGCCGTCGCGATCGTGGTCGCGGTCGCCGCGCTCAACTGGTTCGCGGCGAGCACGAGGTTGATCTCGGCGACCAGCGCGACCGCGTCGTCGGCGAGCGCGACGAGCGAGGCGTAGTCGGCCGCGACATCGCCCACTCCGGCACCCGACACCGCGCGCTGCAGGTAGTTCACGGCGCCGACGACGGTCGACTCGTTGTTGAGCTGGAACTCGGGGGCGACCAGGCCGGCGGTCGCGATGGCGCTGTTGGGCGGCACGTAGCCGGGTCGGAAGAAGTTGAACACCGAGGGCGAGCGCAGCGGACTCTGGCCGAGCCGGGTCGACGCGCTCGAGGTGTCGCC
>JBBSBZ010000421.1:0-2520 GCA_038250795.1 Burkholderiales bacterium
CACCTCTTGCGCCGCGCGGCGCCACCATCGAGCCCTTTTACGCCGGAGAGATCGGCCTGCTCGCGATGGCGCGCCTGCGTGCCGGCCTGCCGGTGATCGCGATGCACTTCGGCCAGCCCTCGGCGGGCATCCCCGCGCACGCGCGTGCGGCGGCGCACGCCAGCCTCGACCGCGAGTCGAGCGGCTACTGGCTGTCGGCGGCGTTGAAGGAGCGCATCGCGCGCCACTATGGCGAGGCCCACGGCGTCGACGTGTCTCCCGAGCGCGTGCTGCTGACGGCCGGCGCGAGCGCGGGGCTCACGGCCGTGTTCGCCGCGCTGTTCGCCCTGGGCGATCGCGTCGGCGTCGCGCGGCCCGGCTATCCAGCCTACCGCAACGCGCTGAAGGCGCTCGGCCGCACGGCGGTCGAGATCGATTGCGGCGCCGATGTGGGCTATCGCCTGCAGCCGTCGATGCTCGATGTGCTGGGCGAGCCGCTGCACGGCCTGATCGTCGCCAGCCCGGCGAACCCGACCGGCGCGATGCTGTCGAAGGACGAGCTCGCCGCGCTCGTCGAGCGCTGCCGCCGCGACCGCACTCGCGTCATCTCGGACGAGATCTACCACGGCGTGAGCTACGGTCGGGAGGCGACGACGGCGCTTGCGCTCGACCCGGACGCGATCGTCCTCAACAGCTTCTCGAAGCTCTTTCGCATGCCTGGGTGGCGCCTGGGCTGGATCGTCGCGCCGGCCGCCTGCGTGCGCGCGCTGAACGACTACCTGATCAACCTCTTCCTCGTGCCGTCGAGCCTCTCGCAGCACGCCGCGCTCGCTGCCTTCGACGACATGCCCGAGCTGGTCGAGACGGTCGCGCAGTACGCGAGCAACCGCGACCGCCTTCTCGCCGAGCTGCCGCGCCTGGGCCTCGTCGGCATCGAGCCGCCCGACGGCGCGTTCTACCTCTACGCCGACGTCGGCCACCTCACCGACGACAGCCTCGCCTTCTGCCGCCGCCTCGTCGACGAGACCGGCGTGGCGATCGCGCCCGGCATCGACTTCGATCCGGTCCGCGGCCACCGCCATGTGCGCCTCTCGTTCGCCATCACCGGCGAGGAAGTCGAGCAGGCGCTCGCGTTGCTCGGCCCGTGGCTGGCACGCCAGCCGCGCCTGCGCTGACCGGCGCCGGGCTGTCGCTCACGCCGCGAGCGGTAGATCTGCACTCCGAGGCTGAGCACTTCTCACGGCTTCTTCCATCGGCGAAGGGACCGTTTCGTACCGCCCGTGCCGGCGCCCGTCGCATTGAGGATGAACCCGGGTCGATGCAAGCCTACCTTGCGCCTGCGTCCACACCGGCCGCTTAGGAGTCACACCATGAGCCCAGTCCGTCTTGTCTTCCTGATGACCGCCTGCACTGCCCTGGCGGCGCCGCTCGCCAGTCATGGCGCGCCCTCGACGACCTTCGCTTCCGCCGATGCCTGCTCGGCGCGCATGACGCTCGCGGAGCGGCGCATCGTCGAGCACTCCGGCGCCGGCCTGGCCGCGCTCGTCAGCTATGTCCACCTGACGCAGCCGATCTACCAGGTGAGCGTGGAAGATGCCGTCGCGATCGTCGATGCGCAACGCGCGAACCGCCAGAGCTGCGCGGTCGCGTCGGCGCGTTGAAGGCGGGCGAACCGGCCGCACCCCTCGGGCGGCCGGTTCCGTTCGCGTCGATTCAGGCCGCGGCCTTGTCGTCGTGCGGCTCGGCATGCCTCTGCCGCTCGAGCCGATGCGAAAGCGGGCTGATCACGGCCATCAGCATGAAGGCCGTGTTGCCCATCGCCGGATAGGGCAGCACCACGCCGAGCAGCGCCGAGAGCACGCTGATGCCGACCACGCCGAGGATGCGCAGGCGCGCGCCGACATAGACGCCGCGTGGCATCGGCGATCCGAGCTCCGGATGGCGATGGACGTAGCGCAGCACGACCAGTGCCGTCACCGCGAGCACGGCCATGTTGATCGCGAAGATCACGTGGGCCACGTAGAGGCTGCTGAACTCGCCCGAGAGCGCCGTTGCGAAGGGCATCAGGCTCACCGCCGCGAGCTGGATCAGGTTGAGCACGACGAGCTTCGCATCGGCGTGCCTGACGAACGCGAAAGTCCGATGGTGGCCGACCCAGAACAGCGCCAGCACGAAGAAGCTGAGCAGCCACGAGACGGCCTTCGGCAGGAGCGCGACCAGCGCCTCGCCGAGCGCCTCGGCCGATGCCGCGTTGCCGTGCTCGGGCAGCTTCAGCTCGATCACCAGCAGGGTCATCGCGACGGCGAAGATGCCGTCGGTGAGCGCCTCGATGCGATGGAGCGGGAGGAAGCCCTGTTCGTGGGCGGCGGCCGACATGGCCGGATCATGCCTCAGCCCTTCGGATGCTTCGCGTTGGCGCGCCTCGCCTGGTCGTTGGTCCACCGCGCCGAGATCGCCGTGTGCCTGTCGAGCAAGGTCTGCGGCGGGTAGAGACACCCGCCGGCATCGGCCCGCCGAAGAATGGCGCATCGCCGACGCATC
>JBBSBZ010000422.1:0-2510 GCA_038250795.1 Burkholderiales bacterium
ACGGTCGCACCCGCGCTGCGCGCCAGCTTCAGCATCGCCGTGTTCTCGCTCAGCGCATAGATGAAGATCGAATCGACCCCGCGATTGCGGGCGTGCAGCATGGCGTGCTCGAAGAGGCGCCTGCCGAAGCCGCGTCGGCGCGCTTTCGGCAGCACCGACACGCCGAATTCCGACGCCGCGAGGCGACCCCGCTGGCCGCCGGGCGGCCGGTGGGCGAGATGAGCCATCGAGATCAGTTCGAGTCGACGGTTGAAGATGCCGAAGACCTCGTCCTGCTCGAACTCGAGCGTGTCGACGTAGCGCGCGATCTGGGCGTCGCTCGCCGCGTAGCCGAAGCGCAGATAGCGCGAGCGTTCGTCGAGGGCCAGCAGGTGCGCGAGGATGCGCTCACGATGGCGCGGACCGAGCGAACGGATAGGCACCCAAGACCACTTGGTGTCGGGCGGATTGGCGGCGGCGGGGGATGAATGGCTCATGGAGTACCTAGGGTTAACCCGAGTCTAGAGGAGTTCTCTGGGGCGCGCTCCCTAGGGCGACCCGAGGCGGGAAAGGGCGTCCCGGCGCGGTCTGATACACTCGAAGGCTTTTCGCAATTTGCCTCGGCGAAGAGATTCCCGCCTGCTGGAGAGAGCCCGCCTTTTCGAAGCGAGGCCGATCATGGCAGCAGAGGCTTTTTCAACCCATACCAATCCATGAAAACCTTCAGTGCCAAAGCGGCCGAAGTGACGCATGACTGGTTTGTGATCGACGCGACCGACAAGGTCTTGGGCAGGGTGGCCAGTGAAGTCGCCCTTCGCCTGCGCGGAAAGCACAAGCCGATCTATACGCCTCACGTCGATACCGGCGATTTCATCGTCATCGTCAATGCCGACAAGATCCGCGTCACCGGCAACAAGGCCGAGGACAAGATCTACTACCGGCACTCGGGCTATCCGGGCGGCATTCGCGGCCTGAAGTTCAAGGACATGCAGGCGCGACACCCCGGGCGTGCGCTCGAGAAGGCCGTCAAGGGCATGCTGCCCAAGGGTCCGCTCGGCTACGCGATGATCAAGAAGCTGAAGGTCTATGCGGGCGACACCCATCCGCACACCGCCCAGCAGCCCAAGAAACTCGACATTCTTCAGGACGCGCCGCGATGATCGGAAACTGGAACTACGGCACGGGCCGGCGCAAGTCGTCGGTGGCGCGCGTCTTCATGAAGAAGGGCACGGGCCAGATCCTGGTCAACGGCAAGTCGGTCGAGGAGTACTTCGGCCGCCAGACGTCGATCATGGTCGTGCGCCAGCCGCTGGTGCTCACCGCCAACGACGCCGCCTTCGACGTCAAGGTCAACGTGCATGGCGGCGGCGAGACCGGCCAGGCCGGCGCCGTTCGCCACGGCATCACCCGCGCCCTCATCGACTACGACGCAGCGCTCAAGCCCGACCTGAGCCGCGCCGGCTTCGTGACGCGCGACGCCCGCGAGGTCGAGCGCAAGAAGGTCGGTCTCCACGGCGCTCGCCGTAGGAAGCAGTTCAGCAAGCGCTGATCCTCGATTGCGGGTCGCGACGGGCCGCCTTCGGGCGGCCTTGTCGTTTCTGCTTGGGCCCGCACATGCGAACCAGGGCACGAACGGCCCGAAGCCGATTGGCCGATAATCGAGTTCTCCCTTCCCCGCAGGAGCGTGCATGAGCGCAGTCGCCGAAAACATCGTCAGTTCTCCCGAGGTCGACGTGCCGCCGCCTCCGCTCGTCTTCACCGACAGCGCTGCCGGCAAGGTGAAGGAACTCGTCGACGAGGAGGGCAACCCCGACCTCAAGCTGCGCGTTTTCGTCCAGGGCGGCGGTTGCTCGGGCTTCCAGTACGGCTTCACGTTCGACGAGCTTGTCAACGACGACGACACGGCGATGACCAAGAACGGCGTCACCTTGCTGATCGACGCGATGAGCCTGCAGTACCTCGCCGGCGCGGAGATCGACTACAAGGACGATCTGCAGGGCGCTCAGTTCGTCATCAAGAACCCGAACGCGACGACCACCTGCGGCTGCGGATCGAGCTTCTCGTCCTGACGACGCCTGATCGGTTCCCTTTCCAAGGCCGCCCACGGGCGGCTTTTGTCTGCCCGAGGGTTCAGCGCGCCGGATAGAGAGCGCCGAGGATGCGCGGTCCGGTCGCGCCCGTCACGGTGGCGATGTTGCCCGGCTCGCGTCGAACGAAGGCCCGGGCCAGCCAGGCGAAGGCCGTCGCCTCGACCTGGTCGGGCGGCAGGCCCCGTGCCTCGCTCGACACGACCGGCGTCGGTGCCATCGAACGGCGCAGCCGCGCCATCAGATCGGCGTTGCAGGTTCCGCCGCCGCAGACGATCACCTCGGCCGTTCCGGCACCATGGGTGCGCAGCGCTCGCGCACAGCTCTCGGCGGTGAGCTCGGCGAGAGTCGCCTGGATGTCTTGCCCGGGCAGCCGCCGGCGCGCCTCGCTCGCCGCCAGTCTTGCTTCGAGCCACTCGCGATGGAAGAGGTCACGCCCCGTGC
>JBBSBZ010000423.1:0-2508 GCA_038250795.1 Burkholderiales bacterium
CGCACGACACGCTACGACATCGACCTCACCAAGTGCATCTTCTGCGGCTTCTGCGAGGAAAGCTGCCCGGTCGACTCGATCGTCGAGACCCACATCTTCGAATACCACGGCGAGAAGCGCGGCGACCTCTACTTCACGAAGGACATGCTGCTCGCCGTCGGCGACCGCTACGAGAAAGAGATCGCGGCTGCAAGGGAGGCGGACGCGAAATACCGTTGAAGCGTCCGGTTGCCGTGCTCATGCGGCAACCGGCGCGAACGCACGCCCTCCGGATCATGAACACCTCGACCGCGCTCTTCTACGTCTTCTCGGCCGTGCTGCTGGGCGCCGCCTTTCGCGTCATCACGGCGCGCAGCCCGGTCTATGCCGCCCTCTATCTCGTCCTCGCGTTCTTCAGCGCGGCCTGCGTGTGGATCCTGCTGCGCGCCGAGTTCCTGGCGATTGTCCTCGTCCTCGTCTACGTCGGCGCGGTGATGGTGCTGTTCCTTTTCGTCGTGATGATGCTCGACGTCGACGTCGGGTCTCTGCGCGAAGGATTCTGGAAGCACTTTCCGGTCGCGGCCGTCGTCGGCGTGATCATCGCGCTCGAGATGGCCGCCGTCCTCCTGCCGGGCTTTCGGCTCGTCGACGCGCCGGTCGCGGGCGCGGCGGCATTGAAGCTCGGCAACACCAAGGTTCTCGGCATCGAGGTCTACACCAGGTACCTGTATCCGCTGCAGATCGCCGCCGTGGTGCTGCTCGTCGCCATCATCGCGGCGATCTCGTTGACCCTGCGCGCGCGCAAGGACTCCAAGCGCATGGATCCGGGCGAGCAGATCAAGGCGAAGAAGGCCGACCGGGTCCGGATCGTCTCGATGAAGCCCGAAGGCGTGCCGCACGACGCGGCGAGCGACGCCGCCAAGCCGGTCGGAGACCGTCGATGAAAGGCTGCGCATGAGCCTCGGTCCGGTCACCCTCGGCCACTACCTCTCGGTCGGCGCGATCCTGTTCGCGCTGTCGGTGATCGGCATCTTCCTGAACCGGAAGAACCTGATCGTCCTCCTGATGGCCATCGAGCTCATGCTGCTTGCCGTCAACCTGAACTTCGTGGCCTTCTCGTACTACCTGGGCGACATGGCCGGGCAGGTGTTCGTGTTCTTCATCCTCACCGTCGCCGCGGCCGAGTCGGCCATCGGCCTGGCGATCCTGGTCGTGCTCTTTCGGACCCGCTCGACGATCGCCGTCGACGAGCTCGACTCGCTCAAGGGCTGAGCATGACGACCGCACTCTCGCCCGCGCTCCTCGTCGCAGTGCCCCTGGCGCCGCTTGTCGGCGCTCTCGTGGCCGGCCTCTTCGGCAAGCAGGTGGGCCGCGCCGGCGCGCACTCGCTGACGATCCTCGGCGTCCTCGTCTCGTTCCTGATCTCGGCCTGGGTGCTGTACGCGGTCGCGGTCGACGGCGCGCGCTTCAACGCCACGATCTACGAGTGGATGCGCGTCGGTCCGCTGAAGATGGAAATCGGCTTCCTCGTCGACGGCCTTACGGCGATGATGATGTGCGTCGTCACCTTCGTCTCGCTGATGGTGCACGTCTACACGATCGGCTACATGGCCGACGATCCGGGATACCAGCGCTTCTTCAGCTACATCTCGCTGTTCACGTTCTCGATGCTCATGCTCGTCATGAGCAACAACTTCCTGCAGCTCTTCTTCGGCTGGGAGGCGGTTGGCCTGGTCTCGTATCTGCTCATCGGCTTCTGGTTCACGCGGCCGACGGCGATCTTCGCCAACATGAAGGCCTTCATCGTCAACCGTGTCGGCGATTTCGGCTTCATCCTCGGGATCGGCCTGGTGCTGGCCTACGCCGGCACGCTCGACTACGCCGAGGCCTTCTCCCGCGGCGGGATGCTCGCGCAGATGACATTCCCGGGGAGCGACTGGCGCCTCATCACCGTCATCTGCATCTGCCTGTTCATCGGCGCGATGGGCAAGAGCGCGCAGTTCCCGCTCCACGTCTGGCTGCCCGACTCGATGGAGGGTCCGACGCCGATCTCGGCGCTGATCCATGCGGCCACGATGGTGACGGCGGGGATCTTCATGGTCGCGCGCATGTCGCCGCTCTTCGAGCTTTCCGACACCGCCCTCTCGGTCGTGATGACGATCGGAGCGATCACCGCGCTCTTCATGGGCTTTCTCGGCGTCATCCAGAACGACATCAAGCGCGTCATCGCCTACTCGACGCTCTCGCAGCTCGGCTACATGACAGTGGCGCTCGGCGCGTCGGCCTACTCGGTCGCGGTGTTCCACCTCATGACGCACGCGTTCTTCAAGGCGCTGCTGTTCCTTGCGGCGGGCTCGGTGATCATCGGAATGCATCACGACCAGGACGTCCGCAACATGGGCGGCCTGCGCAAATACATGCCGTGGACGCACTGGACGTTCCTGGCCGGCTCCCTGGCGCTGATCGGCACGCCGCTCTTCGCGGGCTTCTATTCGAAGGACTCGATCATCGAGGCCGTGCACGCGAGCC
>JBBSBZ010000424.1:0-2483 GCA_038250795.1 Burkholderiales bacterium
CTGTACATCGGCGCGGCCGACATCCTCCCGGAGGCGCATTCGAGGGCCACGCCGGGCACGGCCATCAGGCTGATCGGCTTGACCGCCGCCGGCGCTGCCTTCGTCTTCGTGATCGCGCGCCTGGCTGCGCACGCGGCCTAGTCGATTCCGCCCGCGAGCGGGCCGCGATTCACCGCTGCCTGAGGCTCGCGCGTCGCGCCTGGTAGTCGGGCACGACCGACTCGACGACTTTCCAGAAGCGCGGGCCGTGGTTCATCTCGCGCAGGTGCGCGAGCTCGTGGACGACGACGTAGTCGATCGTCGCCAGCGGATGGTGGATCAGGCGCCAGTGCAGGCGCACCGCGCCGCTGGCGCTGGCGCTGCCCCAGCGCGTCTCGGCCGACGACAGCGAGAGGCGCGTCACGCGCACGCCCAGGCGCTCGGCGAAATGCGCCGCGCGCTCGGCAAAGACCCGCCGCGCCTCGCGCTGCAGCCAGCTCTGCACGGCGTCGCGGATGCGGTCTTCGCCGGCATCGCGGGGCAGGCCGATGAGGAGACGGCGCTGGCCGGCTTCGCCTTCGCCCTGCGACTCGCGCAGGGCCGCTTCGCCGTCGGCGAGGCCGCTGTGCGCGTCGAGCACGATCGTCACGGCCGCGCCGAGAAGAGGGACGCTCGCGCCGTCGCGCCAGACCATGCGCGTGGCCCGTGCCTTGGCCGCGCGCCCCGCCTGCTCCACGAGCCGTGCAACGATCCACGCGCCCTTCTCGCGCACGGCGGCGTCGACGTCGCGCAGGGTCACCCACTTCGGCGCGCGCACGCTCAGGCCCTCGGCGCCGACCAGAAAGCCGATGCTGCGCCGTCGCGAGCGGGCCAGCAGGAAGGCGATGTGGCGGCCCTCGACGACGAGCTCGCGGTTGGCGCGCGGATGGCGCAGGAGCTCGTCGGAGCTCGCTGCCGGCGCCGCAAGCGGCGGAGGTGCCGGCGTCGGCGTGGACGGCGGCAGAGACGCCGGCTCGACCTCGTCGAAGAGCCCGCGTTGCAACGCGTCGACGAAACGCCGCAGGCCGCGCGCGATCGGTGCTCTCATCTAGCGGTAGGCCTCGGGATCGAGCCGGCGCATCTCGGCCTCGATCCAGGCTTCGACCTCGCGCATGAGCTCGTCCGACTGGCGCCCGGTCGACGCGATGGGCTTGCCGATCGAGACGTCGATCACGCCCGGGCGCAGCAGGAAGCTCTTCCGCGGCCAGCAGCGCGCCGACGTGACCGCGATCGGCAGCACCGGCCGGCCGGTCTCGACGGCCAGGCGCGTGCCGCCGCCCTTGTACTGGCCCTTGCCGCCGCGCGCCGCGCGCGTGCCCTCGGGAAACATGATCACCCAGTTGCCCTGCGCCAGGTAGCGCCGACCCTGCTCGACGACCTTGGCCCAGGCCTCGGCGCGCTTGCTGCGGTCGATGTGGATCAGGTCCATGCGCGCCATCGCCCAGCCGAAGAACGGGATGTAGAGCAGCTCGCGCTTGAAGACGTAGCACAGAGGCCTGGGCATCAGCATCGGGAAGGCGAAGGTCTCCCACGTCGACTGATGCTTGGGCAGCAGGATCACCGCCATGTCGGGCAGGTTCTCGCGGCCGGTGACGCGCCAGCGCACGCCGCAGATGAAGCGCGCCGCGCGGATCGACAGGCTCAGCCAGCCCGCGAAGAACCAGTACACCGGCGCGCCACGCACGAAGATCGAGAAGACGAGCCCGGCCAGCGCCCACGGCGCGACCGTGATGGCGAGAAACAGCACGAAGATGGCCGAGCGAACGGCCGACAGTGCACGGCTCATCGTGGCGGCCTCATTCGTCCAGCGTCGCGAAGCCGGAGTCGGGCTCGTCGGGCTCGCCGCGGGCCTGGCGCTCGCGCAGGACGAGCTCATGCGCGAACGCGGACAGATCGGCGTGGACGACGGCGTGCGGCAGCTCGGCGGCGAGTGCGGCGAGGGCCGCCTCGTCGAGGCGTGCGCCCTTGCCGGTGAGCACGAGGTGCGGCGCGCAGCCGACGGCGGCACCGGCCAGCAGGTCGTGGGGCGAATCGCCGACGACATAGGTTTCGCTCAAGGCGACGCCGTAGCGCTCGCCGATCAGCGAGAAGAGTCCCGGCCGGGGCTTGCGGCAGGCGCAGCCGTCGCCCGGGCCGTGCGGGCAGAAGAAGACCGCGTCGATGCGGCCGCCGAGCAGCGCGAGCTCCCGGTTCATGCGCTCGTGGATCGCATTGAGTGCGGCCATGTCGAAGAGGCCGCGCGCCAGGCCCGACTGGTTGGTCGCCACCACCGTGTGCCAGCCGGCGTGATTGAGGCGCGCGATCGCCTCGAGCGAGCCGGGCACCGGCACCCACTCGTCGGGCGACTTGACGTAGTCGTCGCGATCTTCGTTGATGGTGCCGTCGCGGTCGAGGATGACGAGCTTCATCGGCGTTTCGTGGTCGGGTCGCGCGACTTCATCACGCCAGCCGCGACAGGTCGGCGA
>JBBSBZ010000425.1:0-2475 GCA_038250795.1 Burkholderiales bacterium
GTGACGAACATCGCGATCGCGTCGAGCCACCACCAGGGCGAGACCGCCAGAGTCGCGTAGCAGACCGCGCCGACGGTCGAGCCGATCAGGCACATGCGGCGCACGCCGAGCCAGCGCAGCAGCGGTCGCACGCTCGCCGCATAGAGCAGTCCGCCGATGCCGAAGGCGCCGAGGACGAGGCCGGTCTCGACCGAGATCGACCCGGTCCGGCGCTCGGTCAGGGCCACCAGCAGCGCGCTCATGAACGGGAAGATGCCGTAGAAGAGGGTTCCCTCGAACAGCACGGCGCCGTAGAGCCAGGCCGCCTTCGGATTGGCGAAGACGCGGCCGTAGAGCGCGCGGAAGGATCCACCGGCCACGCCCGGCGCCGGGTCGTGCTCGGGCATCTGGGTCCAGGCGATGGCCGCGGCGACGGCGCCGAGCGCCGCCGCGATGATCAGCGAGCTGTGCCAGCCGAACGCCTCGTTGGCGAAGCCCGAGACGACCGAGCCGAGCATCTGCCCGGCGATGATCGCGAACAGCATCCGGCCGATCATCACCTGGCGCTCGGTCATCGAGTAGGTGTCGCCGAGCCCGGCGAGGACGAGCGGAATCAGGCCGCCGGCGAAGATGCCGGCGACGACGCGGGTCGCCAGCAGGAACGGGAAGCTCGTCGCGAACGCTCCGGCGGCGAGCGTGACGGCGAGCCCGGCGATGCAGACCTGGATGCAGCGCGACTTGCCGAAGCGGTCGCCGAGCGGGCCGAGGAACGGCTGGGCGATCGCGTAGGGCAGCGCGTAGGCCGTATTGAGCATCGCCGACGCTGCCGGCGAGACGCCGAAGTAGGCCGCCACCGGCAGGACGATCGGGTCGACCAGACGCAGCGCGAAGCCGCTCGCGAACGCGCAGGTGGCGAAGACGTAGAAGATCGGCACGACGCGGGTCGCGCCTCAGCCACGCATCAGCGCTTCGATCTCGCTCGCCGCGACCGGCGCGCCGCGGCTGATCAGCTCGCAGCCCGTCGCCGTGACGACGGCGTCGTCCTCGATCCGGATGCCGATGTTCCAGTAGCGCTCGGGCACGCCTTCGGCGGGCCGCACGTAGAGGCCCGGCTCGATCGTCACGACCATGCCGGGCGCGAGCTTGCGCGACGGCTTCTTGACGACGCGGCCGCCCTGCCAGTCGGGCTGGTCGATCGGGGCCTCGTCGGCCTGCTGGTAGTCGCCGACGTCGTGGACGTCGCGGCCGAGCCAGTGGCCGGTGCCGTGCATGTAGAACTGGCGATAGGCGGCCGACTCGATCACCGCGTCGACGTCGCCGACCGACTTGCGGTCGAGCAGGCCGCTGGCGAGCATGCCTTCGGCGAGCACGCGCACCGCGGCGGCGTGGGCGTCGCGATGACGGGCGCCGGGCCGGACCGCGGCGACGGCGGCGCGCTGCGCGGCCTCGACGATCTCGTACAGCTCGCGCTGCGCCGGGGTGAAGCGGCCGTCGGCGGGAAAGGTGCGGGTGATGTCGCTGGCGTAGCCGTCGAGCTCGCAGCCGGCGTCGATCAGGCACAGCTCGCCGGCACGCAGCTTCGTCGCGCCGGGAACGTAGTGCAGCACGCAGGCATTGGCGCCGGCGGCGACGATCGTGCCGTAGGCCGGGCCGTCCGCGCCCCGGCGCCGGAACTCGTGCAGGAACTCGGCGTCGATCTCGTATTCGGCAATCGCGCCGCCCGGGTCGCGCGCGAATCGCGCCGCGCAGAAGCGCATCGCGCGCACGTGCGCGTCGGCGCTGATCGCGGCGGCGCGGCACATCGTCTCGAGCTCGCCCGCGTCCTTGACGAGGCGCATCTCGGCAAGCAGCGGCGCGAGGTCGTTCTGCGTGCGCGGCGCGCCCACGCCGACCCGCTCCCTGGCGCGCACGCGCTCGAGCCAGCCCGCGATGCGCGCGCCGAGCTCCGGCATCTCGAACGGCCACCAGACGGCCGGCTGATTGGCGAGCACCTCCACCATCGTCTCGTCGAGGCGGTCGAGGGGGAAGGCAGCATCGACGCCGAGCGCCGCCGGCGCCGCGTCCGGGCCGAGGCGAATGCCGTCCCAGAGCTCGCGCTCGACGTCCTTCTGACGCAGCACGAGCGTGGTGCGACCGTCGGCGCCGATCGCGAGCCAGGCGCCGGGCTCGGCGAAGCCGGTGAGGTGGTGGAAGTCGCTGCCGTGGCGATAGGGGTGGTCGTTGTCGCTGTTCCTCTGTCGCTCGGGTGCGGTGGGAACGATCGCGACGCCGCCGCCGGCCGCCCGCAGCGCCTCGGCGATCCGGCTCCGGCGCTGCGCGAAGGGCGAGGGATCGAAAGTCATCGGGCGACTGTAGCGGCCGACGCGGGATCGGGCTTTCCGCTAGGCTCGAAGGCTTCGTCGAACGCCTTCCGGCCCTCCCCATGAACATGACCTACCGCCGTCTCGGCGCCAGCGGCCTGCAGGTGAGCACGCTCTCGCTCGGCTCGTGGATCAC
>JBBSBZ010000426.1:0-2470 GCA_038250795.1 Burkholderiales bacterium
GAGGCCGTACCAGAGCTTCGGGTTGCCGACGGTGTCGACGATCGGCGCCCACAGCACCTTCCAGGTCTGGACCCAGATCGTGCCCGCGACGATCGTCGTGATCTCGAGCGTGCTCAGCCCCGCGCGCGAGAGCAGGAAGGCTAGTGTCACGCTCACGTAGCCGCTGCTGATGCCGAAGGGCGCAAAGAGCGGCAGGAAGACCGCGGACGGCGGTGCCGGGCCGCGCCGCGCCGATGTAGCGGCGTAGCTGGGCGCGACGTCCATGTGACTGGTCATGCGACGGTCTCGGAAGGTGTGGGCGATACGGTAGCCGAGTGAACGCAGAGCCGGGATGAGGCACCACAATCCCGCGACTCGCAGCCGACCGGGGTGGACGACGCGATGTCTTCTACACGTTGAGCGCTCTGCTCAACGACTGCTTCGTGCTGGACAACTTCACTACGGGTGCTGACGGTTACCTGCAGGAACCGCCTCAGAGCGACCGGCCATGAGCGATTGAGGGATTGAACGTCCGCTATGGCGTCAGCGGGGCTCGCTGTCGACTACCGCTTTGGGTCGTGAACGGCCACTCGATCGCCAATCGGTTCCAATCGACCACATGCGCGTCCTCGGCATCGACCCGGGCCTTCGAACGACCGGCTTCGGCGTCGTCGAGTGCGAAGGCTCGCGTCTCACCTATGTCGCCAGCGGCACGATCCGCACCGCGGCGGTCGCGCTCGGCGACCTGCCCGGCCGGCTGAAGGTGATCTTCGACGGCGTGCGCGAGGTCGCGGCACGCTACGCGCCGACCTGCGCTTCGGTCGAGATCGTCTTCGTCAACGTCAACCCGCAGGCGACGCTTCTGCTCGGCCAGGCGCGCGGCGCCGCGCTCTCGGCGCTCGTCTCGCACGAGCTTGCCGTCGCGGAATACACCGCCCTGCAGATGAAGCGAGCGATCGTCGGCCACGGCCAGGCGAAGAAGGAACAGGTGCAGCAGATGGTGATGCGCCTGCTCGCCCTTCCCGGCGTGCCCGGGCCCGACGCGGCCGACGCCCTCGGCCTGGCGATCTGCCACGCCCACGCCGCCGGCAGCTTCGCCGCGATCGAGCGCAGTGCGACCCTGTCCCCGCGCAGCCACGGGCGCTACAAGAGCGGGCGAAGCTACTGAGAAGTCACGCTCGGGGTTCGGCCCTGCGACCAGCGGCCGAGCGGGCGCAGGCGACAATCGGCGCCCCATGAATGCGCTCTTCGAAGACGGCGGCCGGTTCCACGCCGGCCGGGTGATGTCCGAGACCGACACCTCGCTGCAGATCGAGCTCGGCTCGGGCAAGCGCGTCAAGGTCAAGGCCGCCGGCGTCCTGGTCCGCTTCGAGCAGCCGGATCCGGAGACCCTGCTCGCCGCGGCCGAGACGCTCGCGGCCGAGATCGACCTCGACCTCGCGTGGGAATTCGCGCCCGACGCCGAGTTCGGCTTCGCGGAGCTGGCGCGCGACTACTACGGCGCATCGACGACGACCACGCAGGAAGCGGCGGCGCTGCTGCGGCTGTTCGCGGCGCCGCACTATTTCCGCCGCCTCGGCAAGGGCCGATTCCGCAAGGCGCCCGAGGAGATCGTCAAGGCGGCGCTCCTGGGCATCGAGCGCAAGCGGCAGGTCGCAGCTCAGGTCGAGGCGTGGGCGATCGAGCTCGCCGCCGGCATCTGCCCGCCGCCGGTGCGCGAGCAGATCTACCGCATTCTCTTCAAGCCCGACAAGAACACGCCGGAGTACAAGGCCGTGGTCGAAGCGACGCGCCGCACGGGCCGCGCGCCGATCGACGTGCTGCAGGCCGCCGGCGCGATCGATTCGCCCTACCAGTTTCACTGGCGACGCTTCCTGTTCGAGGAGTTCCCGAAGGGCACCGGCTTCGACGACGTCGCCGTGCCCGAGGTGAAGGAGGATCTCGCCCTCTCGTCGGCCCAGGCGTTCTCGATCGACGACTCGTCGACGACCGAGATCGACGATGCGCTCTCGGTCCAGGGACTGGGCAGCGGCCGGGTCGTCGTCGGCATCCACATCGCGGCGCCGGCGCTGGCGTTCGCGCCCGATTCGGCGGTGGCGAGGGTGGCGCGCGAGCGCCTCTCGACCGTCTACATCCCCGGCCACAAGCTGACCATGCTGCCCGACGCCGTCGTCGAGGCCTACACGCTCGCCGAAGGCCGCGAGGCGCCGGCAGTTTCGCTCTACGTCACGCTCGACGAGGCGACGCTCGCGATGATCGCGAGCGAGACGAGGATCGAGCGGGTGCGCATCGCCGCGAACATGCGCCACGACCGGCTCGACGACGTCGTCAGCGAGGAGACGCTCGCCGCGGGACTGCCGGCGACGGTGGCGTTCGGGGACGAGCTCGGCTTCCTGCATCGGTTGGCGCGCCATCTCAAGGGGGCGCGCGAAGTGGTCCGCGGCAAGCCCGAGAACTTCAACCGTCCCGACTACAGCTTTCGGATCGAGAA
>JBBSBZ010000427.1:0-2460 GCA_038250795.1 Burkholderiales bacterium
CGCACCCAGCAGCCCGTCCTCGGGCTGATCGCGCAGAAGCTGCCGGTGACGGCGGAGCTGGCCGTGCTTGCGATGACGATCGCGCTCCTGATCGGCATTCCCGCGGGCGTCGTCTCCGCGGTGAAGCGCGGTGGCGCCTGGGACCACGCCGCCAACGCGATCGCGCTCTGGGGCCTGTCGACGCCGAACTTCTGGCTCGGCATCCTGATGATCCTGCTCTTCTCGGTGCACCTCGGCTGGCTGCCGGCCTCGGGCTACGTGAGCCCGTTCGAGAGCCTTCGCGACAACCTCGCCGCGATGATCATGCCGGCTTTCGTGCTCGGCAACGCGATCGCGGCCGTGCTGATGCGGCACACGAGAAGCGCGATGCTGCAGGTCCTCGGGACCGACTACGTGCGCACCGCGCGATCGAAGGGGTTGAGCGAGCGAGTCATCGTCATCAAGCACGGGCTGCGCAACGCGCTGACGCCGATCATCACGCTCGGCGCGCTCGAGTTCGGCACCTTGCTCTCCGGCGCCGTCCTCACCGAGCAGGTGTTCACGATCCCCGGCTTCGGCAAGCTCATCGTCGATTCGGTCTTCAACCGCGACTACGCGGTCGTGCAGGGCGTCGTGCTGGTCACGGCGAGCGCCTACATCGTGCTCAACCTGCTCGCCGACGTCGCGTCGTTCGTCGTCAACCCGCGCCTTCGCACCTGACGATGGCCGCCGTCCTCTCGCACCCGAACGCCGCCGCCAGGCCGGTCACCGCGATCGGCCCGTGGCAACGCGCCTGGCGCCGGCTGGCGCGTCGTCCGAGCGCCGTGTTCGGCGCCGTCGTCGTCCTGCTCTTCGTCGCCGTCGCCTTGCTGGCGCCGTGGCTCGCGCCGTACGACCCGATCGAGACGAGCTGGTCCGCGATCCGCCAGGCACCGTCGCCGGCGCACTGGTTCGGCACCGACGACATCGGCCGCGACGTGCTCTCGCGCGTCGCCTGGGGCACGCGTGCGTCGCTGCTCGCCGGCGTCGTGTCGGTCTCCATCTCGATGGTCGTCGGCGTGCCGCTCGGTCTTGCCGCGGGCTTTCTCGGTGGCGCCGTCGATGCGCTGATCTCGCGCCTCACCGACGCCTTCCTCGCCTGCCCGTTCCTGATCCTGGCGATCGCGCTCGCGGCCTTCCTCGGCCCCGACCTCACCAACGCGATGATCGCCATCGGCGTCTCGGCGACGCCGATCTTCGTGCGCCTGACGCGCGCCCAGGTGATCGACGTGAAGGTGCTCGAGTACATCGAGGCGGCGCGCGCGCTCGGCAACCCGCCGCTGCGCATCGCCTGGCGCCATGTGCTGCCGAACGCGCTGCCGCCGCTGATCGTGCAGGCGACGCTGGCGATCGCGGCAGCGGTCATCGCCGAGGCGAGCCTGTCATTCCTCGGCCTCGGCCAGCAGCCGCCCGCGCCGAGCTGGGGCAGCATGCTCAACACGGCGAAGAACTACGTCGACAACGCGCCCTGGATGGCGATCTGGCCGGGCCTGGCGATCTTCCTGCTCGTGCTCGCCTTCAACCTGCTCGGCGACGGTCTGCGCGACGTCCTCGATCCGCGCCAGCAATGAATCGCGACGCCATGCCGATGCCGAACCCGTTGCGCGGCGCCGGGGGAGTGGCGTCGCCAGCCGTCGCTTCGATCGCGTTCGATCGCCACAAGTACGGGCCGCGCCTGCTCGCCGACGCCTGCGACGTCGCCTCGCTGCCGCACTTCATCAAGACGTCGCGCCCGCACCGGCTCGCCTTCCACGAGGTCGCGCTCATCACGGGCGGTCGCGGCGCGATCGCGCTCGACGGCGTGCCGGTCGAGGTTGCGCCCTACCGGCTGTGCCTCACCGCGCCGGGCGAGATCCGCAGCTGGCGTCTGGAAGGCGGGCGCCTCGAGGGCCTGCTCGCGTTCTTCGAGATCGACCAGTTCGCCGAGGCCGGCGCGGACGCGCGCTTCCTCGCCTCGCTGCCGATCCTCGATGCGCCACCGCGCCAGCGCTCGCTCGCGCTGACGCCGCGAAGCTTCGACGCCGTCGCCGACATCGTCGGCCGGATGACCGATGAGCTGCGCTCGCCCGACGAGCACACGGCCGACGTGCTGCGCGCGACGACCTGCGAGCTGCTCGTCGCGCTGCAGCGGGCGAGCGGGCTGCGGTCCGCACCGCCGCGCCCTCGGGCGGAAACGCTCGCCTGCCGCTACGGACGCCTCCTCGACGAGCGCGTGCGCCTCGGCGAGCCGGTGGCGGCCTTCGCCGAGCGGCTCGGCGTGACCGTGCGGCATCTCAACCGGTGCGTGCGATCGAGCACCGGACGGACGGCGACGGAGCTGCGCCACGAGCGCCTCCATCTCGAAGCGCGTCGGCTGCTCCTGACCAGCTCGCTGCCGGTCGGCGCGATCGCGGAGGCCCTCGGCTTCAGCGATGCGCCGTATTTCATCCGCTTCTTCAAGCG
>JBBSBZ010000428.1:0-2460 GCA_038250795.1 Burkholderiales bacterium
AGTCTTCGCCTCACCGAGCGGCTTGCCGCGCGCCAACAGGAAGTCGCCGCTGCGGCCCTCGCGTTCCCAGGTGCGGGTCGCCACTGACAGTCGCGCATGGACGAGCAGCAACTCGCGATCCTGCTCGCGCCACTCGCGCAGCCGGGGCCAGAACTCCAGCAGCGCCTCGTGTGCGAGCGAGATGGCGGCATGTCCCTGTTCGTCGAGCGCCGTCACGAGCAGCCGCGCGTCGACGAGTGCGTCCACGAGTTCGGTCGCCTCCGCCGAGTCGAAGGCGGTTCGCGGAGCGATGCGGCGCAGCGCCTTCGAATCGTCGTCATGCGCGAAGGTGACCAGTTCGCGGAGCACCGCGGGCAAGGCCAGCCGGGCGCTCGGGCTCACGCCGGCCAGGACCGATTCGGCTCGCTGCACCAGCGCGCCCTCGACCCCGCCCAGCTCTTCGTAGGCGCGAAACGTCAGGACGTCGTCGGCTCGGCGCCGCTTGTAGAGCTCCTCGAGCAGGAACTGGAGAAGCGGCAGAGCCCCGGGATTCTTCGCCGCCGCGTCGCGGATCGCGTCGTCGAGCCGCTCGGCCGTGCTCGTTCGCACCTCGAAACGCAGGCCGGACGCGGCGGCGGGCAGACGGATGATCTGGCCGATCTCGCGGACGGTCGGCGGCAGAAGGTCGAACTGGCCTTCGCCCTCTTTCAGCTCGATCAGGCCGGGCAGCTCGGCAAGCCGTGGATACACGTCGCTGCGCATCGTCGCGATGACCCAGACCCGGCCGCTGCGCGCCAGCGCGGCGATCGCGGCGACGAACGATTCGCGATCGGCGGCATCGATGCGGTGGTCGGAAAAAATCTCCTCTAGCTGGTCGACGACCAGCGCGAGGTGGCATTGCGCCGCATCGCCAGCGTCCCCCTCGACGTCGGCGCGGCCGGCGTCGTCCAGGCCTGCGCACACCCGCTCGGCGAATTGCACGGCGGACGGATCCGGACGTTCGGCCGCCATTGCGAGCCAGCCGGGATTCGCCATCTCGATCTCCGGCAGGGCCCCCGGCTGGACGACGGCGCGCGCGAGCGCCGTCATCAGGTGACCCTGGCCGTCGGACGGCCGCATGACCGCGTATCGCCAGCACGTCGCGCTTCCGACGACGCCGGGTTGCGTGAGCAACGGCAGGACGCCGGCGCGAACCAGCGACGACTTGCCGCCGCCGCTCATGCTCACGACGAGGACGAACGCCCGGTGCGACTCGGCCTGCAGACGCAGCTTCATCAGCACGCTCGCGACAGCAGCCGTGCGGCCAAAGAAGACAGGCGCGTGCTCGGGCTCGAAGGCGGCGAGACCTCGAAAGGGCGAGCCCTTGCGCCAGGTCGGCGCCAACCCCCGGACGTCGGCCCCAGCCGGCAGGTGGGGTTCGGCCAAACCGGCGACATGCGCTTCCAGCAGGTCCTCGAAATCCGCCGGCGACTCGAAGTTGTGGAACGCGGCCTTGAACGTGCCGTCGACGTCGTTGCGGAACCACTTGGCGACGAACCGCTCGAGCGCCTGCTTCTGCCGCAGGTGCTCTTCGAGCAGCTCGGTCTCGGCGGGCAGCGCCGCCAGTGCCGTCTTGCGATAGACGAGGATGCCGGGCTTGCCGGTTCGCTTGAACCCCTCGAGCGCGTCCTCGAACTCGAACTCGGTGCCCGAGCCGTAGGCGGTCCCGTCGGCCCGCCGGATGTGGCTCGGCAGCGCGGTGCCCAGGCGCGACCAGAGGACGACGATGACGATGTCGGTCTCGCTCGGCCGCAGCAGTTGTTCCTGGAACGACGCCGTCGCGACCAGCGGCTTGTGCTCCCAGAACACCGGCTCGAAGTGGACGGCGTCGCCGAACTGCGCGCCGAGGCGGCCGATCACGCGTCGCGCGATCAGCCGCTCCTCGGCGACGTCGCTGGGCGACGAGATGAAGATCCGCAGGCTCTTCAGAGCCGGCGGAGACCGCTTCGCGTCGAGCGCCGCGGTGGTGGCCGCCGCGACGGGCGCAGAGCTCACCGCGCCGCCATGTCCGTCAGCGCGACGAGCAGCGTCTGGGCGGCCTGCCTTTCGGCGCTGCCGGCGATCCCCTGGTACGGCTCGAGGGTGAAGCGCGCCTCGGTGAGGACGGAATCCCACATGCCGCGCGCGGGGACGCGCGCCTTGAGGTCCTGGAATTCGGCGAGCAGTCCGGTCGAGACACTTGCGAGGTCTTGCGCCGCGATGGCAGCGAGCACGCGCAGCTCGATCTGCCCGACCACCGACCAGAAGTCCGGCTGCAGGCTCGCAGCATGCGCCAGCGACTCCTGGACGGCGCGCATGCGGTCGACCGCGAGCTCGGCGGGGCGGCGCTCGAGAAAGGCCAGGCGCAGTTCGGCACTCATGCCGTTCTTGGCCGGATAGAAGAGGTTCTCGGCGTTCTGGGCCCGTGCCAGGCGCTCGGCGTTGCCGTAATGCAGCGCCATC
>JBBSBZ010000429.1:0-2423 GCA_038250795.1 Burkholderiales bacterium
ATCGCCAACATGAACTACTCGATCTCGAACAACGCCGAGTACGGTGAGTACGTGTCGGGCCCGAAAATCATCACCGACGAGACGCGCGTGGCGATGAAGAAGATGCTGAAGGACATCCAGACTGGCGAATACGCCAAGAGCTTCATCATCGAGAACCGCGCCGGGGCGCCGACGCTGATGAGCAAGCGCCGCCTGACGGCCGAATCGCAGATCGAGGTCGTCGGCGAGAAGCTGCGCGCGATGATGCCGTGGATCAAGAAGAATCGCCTCGTGGACCAGTCGCGCAACTGAGCGAGGCCGGCCATTGAGCGAGACGCCGGTCACCGTCGTGCCGAGGCCCCGTCGCAAGGGCCTCTACATCCTGCCGAACCTCTTCACGCTCGGCGCGTTGTTCGGCGGCTTCTACGCGGTCGTGATGTCGATGAACGGCCGCTTCGAGAACGCGGCCTACGGCGTCCTCGCGGCCATGGTGCTCGACAGCCTCGACGGCAGGATCGCTCGCATGACCAAGACACAGAGCGTGTTCGGCGAGCAGATGGATTCGCTCTCCGACATGGTGTCGTTCGGCGCCGCACCCGCGCTCATCGCCTACGAGTGGTCGCTGCGCGGGCTCGGCCGCTGGGGCTGGGTCGCCGCTTTCGTGTACTGCTCGTGCGCGGCGCTGCGGCTGGCTCGGTTCAACACCAACATCGGCGTGGTCGACAAGCGCTTCTTCCAGGGCCTGCCGAGCCCGGCCGCGGCGGCGATCGTCATGGGTTTCATCTGGCTGATGAACGACCAGGGCTTCACCGGCATAGAGGAAGGCCCCTGGCTGCGCTGGACGACCTTCGTCGTCATCCTCTATGCCGGTCTCACGATGGTCACGAACGTGCCGTTCTACAGCTTCAAGGACCTGAGCCCGCGCCGCTCGGTGCCGTTCATCGTCCTCGTGCTGATCGCGCTCGGCATCGCCGTCATCAGCATTCATCCGCCGATCGTCCTGGTGGCGATGTTTTTCGCCTACGGCCTGTCCGGATACGCCGTGTACGCCTGGAAGAAGGTCAAGGGCAAGCCCGTGAGCGTGATCGCCACGTCGCGCGACGAGCCTGACGAAAAAGGCCTTCACGAGTAGCGCGCACGCTGCTATATTGCGCCGTCATGTCGCGAATTCTCTCGGCCCTTTTTCTCCTTCTGCTTGCACGAAGGGCCCTCTGAGCGACCACGTCCACCGTATCGACCAGACCGGCCCGCCAGCGAAAGCAGCGGGCCGGTTCTCTTTTGGAGAATCCAATGTCCGACCGCCTGTTCATCTTCGACACCACCTTGCGCGACGGCGAGCAGTCGCCCGGCGCCTCGATGACCAAGGACGAGAAGCTGCGCATCGCGCGCCAGCTCGAGCGGCTCAAGGTCGACGTCATCGAGGCCGGCTTTCCGGCGTCGTCGAACGGCGATTTCGAGTGCGTGCGCGCGATCGCGCAGGCGATCAAGGGCTCGACCGTGTGCGCCCTGGCGCGCGCCAACGACCGCGACGTCACCCGAGCCGCTGACGCCCTGAAGGGCGGCGAGTCGACGCGCATCCACATCTTCCTCGCGACGAGCGACCTGCACATGGAAAAGAAGCTGCGCATGACGCGCGAGCAGGTCTTCGAGCAGGCCAGGCTCTCGGTGCGCTTCGCGCGCAACCTGACGAGCGACGTCGAGTTCTCGCCGGAGGACGGCTATCGATCGGACCCCGAGTTCCTCTACCGCGTCCTGGAGGCGGTGATCGCCGAGGGCGCATCGACGATCAACATTCCGGACACCGTCGGCTACGCGATCCCCGAGCTCTACGGCGAGTTCCTGCTCGACCTGCGCCGGAAGATTCCCACTTCGGACAAGGCGGTCTGGTCGGTGCATTGCCACAACGACCTTGGCATGGCGGTCGCCAACTCGCTCGCCGGCGTCAAGATCGGCGGGGCGCGCCAGGTCGAGTGCACGATCAACGGGCTGGGCGAGCGGGCCGGCAACTGCGCGCTCGAGGAGATCGTGATGGCCGTGCGCACGCGCAAGGACTATTTCGACCTCACCCTCGGCATCGACGCGACCCAGATCGTTCCTGCGTCGCGGCTGGTCTCGCAGACGACCGGCTTCGTCGTCCAGCCGAACAAGGCCGTCGTCGGCGCAAACGCGTTCGCGCATGCCTCGGGCATCCACCAGGACGGCGTGCTCAAGGCGCGCGACACCTATGAAATCATGCGCGCGGAGGACGTGGGCTGGGCCGCCAACAAGATCGTCCTCGGCAAGCTCTCGGGCCGCAACGCGTTCAAGCAGCGCCTGAAGGAACTCGGCATCGAGATGGAATCCGAGGCCGAGATCAACGCGGCCTTCGCCCGCTTCAAGGAGCTCGCCGACAGGAAGAGCGACATCTTCGACGAGGACATCCTGGCGATCGCGATGGAGGAGGG
>JBBSBZ010000430.1:0-2411 GCA_038250795.1 Burkholderiales bacterium
CGAGCGTTTCAGCAGGACCGGATCGGTAAGCGCGCGCAGGATGTTGGCCACCGCCAGGCCCGACGGGAAGACGAGCTGCATGCGGTCGACCAGGATCGGCGTGTAGAGCATGCCGATGCCGGCGCCGAACATGCCGATCGCGAGCAGGTAGGCGACGAGCTGCCACATCGGCGGCTGCGGCAGGCCAAGCCAGACCATCGCCTGGATCAGCACGCCCATCGCGCTCATGCTCGCGACCGATGCGGCGGCCGTCTGGATGTAGTTCGCACCGTGCTTGCCGTCGGCGCCGTAGCCGTAGGTGACGGTCGAGCCGAGCAGCCCCGCGAGCACCTGGCCGCCGACGAAGAAGCCGAGCGAGAAGTTCATGTACGACGCCGTCAGCCCGCCGAGCGGACCGAGGACAAGGATGCCGAGCGCGAGCAGCAGCGCGTGGTACTTCCACGTGTTCGGCGTCGGCAGCCAGCGCCAGCGCGGTGCGGCGGCGACGGTGGCTTCGGCGGTCTGGAACGGGATCGCGCTCATGTCGAGGTCGCCATGCGAGGCGGGCTGACGGCCGCGGAACTGCGGCGCAGGTTGAGAAGGTTGGCACCGAGGATGAGGATGGCGCCGACGACGGTGAAGAGGTCGATCCGCTCGGAGTAGACCCACCAGCCGGCCGCGGCACTGAGCGGCACGCGCAGGAAGTCCATCGGCACGATCACCGTCGCCGGCGCGTGGCGAAGCGCCTGCGCCATGCAGTAGTGCGAGTAGGTGCCGCAGACGGCGACGACGAGAACCCAGGGCCAGGTCGCCGCGTCGGGCGTGCGCCACGTCAGGAGCGCGGGCGCCAGGCCGATCGCCGACTGGATGACGAGCATCCAGAAGATGATCGTGACCGGCCGCTCGGTCGCGGTCAGCGACTTGACGAGCACGAAGGCGACCGAGAAGCCGACCGCCGCGGCGAGCGCGATGAGCTGCCCCGGATCGACGTGGTCGAGCCCGGGCCGGACGATGACGGCGACGCCGACGAGCCCGGTCGCGACGGCGAGCGCACGCAGCGCGCCGACCCGCTCGCCGAGGAAGGCGACGGCGAGGATCGCGGTCCAGACCGGCATCGTGAACTCGATCGCGACGACCTGCGCGATCGGAATGAGCGTCAGGGCGAAGAACCAGCCGTACTGGGCCGCATAGTGGACGACGTTGCGGGCGAGGTGGGCGCCGGGCCGGCGCGTGCGCATCGCGGCCAGCCCGCCGGCGGCATGCACGAGGGGTGCGAGCAGCACGAGCCCGAGTACAGAGCGCATCTCCATGAGCTGGAACACGGAGAGAGTGCGCGCCGCCTCGCGGCCGGCGACGGTGATCACGACCATGGCCGTGAGCCAGCCCGTCATCCAGGCGGCGGCCTTGCGAAGCGACGGGGTCTCGACCGGCATGGCCGCGATTCTGGCCCAGGGCCCGCGGCCGGCGCTGTCGCGTTCGACCGACCGACCGACGTCAGGGACGATGATGCGGGCGCGACGGATGTCCGCGTGCGACCGGGAGTGACCATGACGACGAGCTACGACGCGATCGTGATCGGCAGCGGCCAGGCCGGCCCGCCCCTGGCGGTGCGGCTGGCCGAGGCCGGTCTGAAGACGGTGCTGATCGAGCGCGAGCACCTCGGCGGCACCTGCGTCAACGATGGCTGCATCCCGACCAAGACGCTCGTCGCCACGGCCCGCGCGGCGCACGTCGCGCGCCGGGCCGGCGATTTCGGCGTGCGCATCGGCGGCCCCGTGAGCGTCGACATGAAGGCCGTCAAGGCGAGGAAGGACCGCGTCGTCGCGCATTCGGTCGACGGGCTCTCGAAATGGATCGCCGGCACCGACGGGCTCACGCTCGTCTGGGGCCATGCGCGCTTCGTCGGCCCGCACGCGGTCGAGGTGAACGGCGCAACGCTCGAGGCGCAGAAGATCTTCGTCGACGTCGGCGGCCGCGCCGTGCTGCCGACCTGGCCCGGCATCGACGACGTGCCCGTGCTCACCAACACGTCGATGATGGCGCTCGACACCCTGCCCGAGCACCTCCTCGTCGCCGGCGGCAGCTACATCGGGCTCGAGTTCGCGCAGATGTACCGGCGCTTCGGCTCGCGCGTGACGGTGGTCGAGTACGGCGACCGGCTGATCGCCCGCGAGGACCGCGAGGTCTCGGCCGAGGTGCAGCGAATCCTCGAGAACGAAGGCATCGCCTTCCACTTCTCGGTGCATCGCGCCGAGGTACGCATCGGTGATGGTGGCCACGGCGTGCACCTCTCGCTCGACGCCGGCGGCACGGCGCACGAGATCGAGGCGAGCCACCTGCTCGCCGCCGTCGGCCGACGGCCGAACACCGACGACCTCGGCCTCGACAAGGCCGGCATCGCCGTCGACGGGCGCGGCTACATCACGGTCGAC
>JBBSBZ010000431.1:0-2405 GCA_038250795.1 Burkholderiales bacterium
CGAAGGCTGGCTGCTCCGCGCGTCGCTGCGCAGCCGCCTGTGCCTGCTGCTTCGCCGCGTCGGCCTCGATCCGGCAGCAGCCTTCATCCACCTCGCCCTTTGGGCGCTCGAGCTCGAACGGCTGCGCGCCGAGCTGCTCCGACGTGCGCTCTTCGCACCGTGGAAGGTGGGGTGATGCTGCGGCCACGCCCGACACGATGGTTCGAGATCCTGGCGGCGCGCGACGACGCGACGCAGGTGCTCGAGGCACTCGCCCGGACCGGCGCCGTCGAGCTCGAGGCGCGCGCCAGCGTCGGCCTGCCTGCCGCCCTCGCCGACATCGCGCCCCTGCTCGCGCCGTACAGCGAACTGGCCGCGCGTTATCAGGCGTACTGGCCGCCTCCCGAGGCTTGCCGGCCGGCGCCGTTTCCGCAAGCGCCGGCGGCGACGCTGCAGCGCAGCATGGCGTCGATCCGCGCCTGGGCCGCCGAAAGCGAGCCTCTGATCCAGTCGCTGCAGCATTTCGATGCCGAGCGCGACCAGCTCGTCGTCTGGCAGCGCACGCTGTCGGCACTGGCGAAGCACCCAGTCGATGCGGCCCAGCTCGCCGCGGCCGGGCCGTGGTTTCGGGTGCGCCTGCTGGTCCTGCCGCCAGGCGTGAAGCCGGAGCAGATTTTGCCCGGCGAAGACGACCCGTTGCGCCCGCTGGCCAGCGTTGTCGAGATCGATGGCGCCGCGCACCTGCTGGTCGTCGGGCCCGGCGATGCGTTGCAGCACGTCGCGCAAGCGGTCGCCACCTTCAAGGGTCGCGTCCTCGAGGTGCCGCGCTGGCTCGACGCCGACGCCGGCATCAACCAGGCGCAGATCGAGGTCAGGCTCGCCGCCATCGGGCAGGGGACCTCGGCAGCGCAGGAAGTGCTGGCCGAGCTGCAGGAACGGCACGATCTCGCGCGCGCGCTCGGCGACGCCAATCGCCTGCAGTGGGTGCTGCACAACGTGCACGCGCTCGAGACCCGCGGGCTGCTGTGCTGGATCACGGGCTGGTCGATCGAAGGCATCGGGCTGTCACAGGCGCTGGAATCCAGCGGTGCGCGCGCGCTGCTCCGCTTCGCCGTTCCTCCCGAAGGCGCCACGCCGCCGTTGCTGCTCAGCAACCCGCGCTGGGCACAGCCCTTCGAGATCTTCAGCCGCGCCCTCGGCATGCCGTCTTCGGACGAGGCCGACCCGAGCCAACTCCTTGCGATCGTCGTGCCGCTGCTGTTCGGCTACATGTTCGGCGACGTCGGCCAGGGCCTGTTGCTGGCGGTCGTCGCATGGTTTCTGCGCAGGCGCTTTCCGGTCGCCCGCCTGCTGATGGTCGGCGGCGTGTCGGCTGCCGCTTTCGGCCTGCTGTTCGGCAGCGTCTTCAGTCTGCACGGTGTCCTGCCGGCGATCTGGCGGCAGCCGTTGGAAGCGCCCTTGCCGGTGCTGATGGCACCGCTCGCCGGCGGCGTGGCGCTGCTGACGATTGGCCTCGGACTCGATGCGCTTGCCGCCGCGTGGCGTCACGAAGGCTGGCGTTGGCTGATCGCTGACGCCGCCCTGCCGATCGTCTATCTCGGCCTGCTCGCCGGCTTCGCGGTACCGGCGGGTTTCGCGGTCGCCGCCGCTGGGGCGATCGCATTCTGCCTCGGTCACGCTGTGGTCGAGCGGCGCGCAGCGGCCGGCCTGGCGGCGATCGGCGAGCTGATCGAGAAGACGCTGCAGTTGCTCATCAACACGCTTTCGTTTGCACGCGTCGGCGCCTTCGCCCTCGCACACGCCGGGCTGTCCTCGGCGATCGTCGCCCTGATGGACGCCGCCGACTCGAGCGTCGCCAAGGCGCTGATCCTGCTGCTCGGCAACGCCATCGTCATCGTCCTCGAGGCAATGGTGGTGTCGATCCAGACCACGCGCCTCGTTCTGTTCGAGTTTTTCACGCGCTTCATGCAGGGACGCGGACGCGCCTTCCGGCCGCTGCCGGCCCCTCCTTTCGTCACCCAGGAGAACTAGATGAACGACAGCAGTTGGCTCTTCATCGCCGCCGCCGCCGCAACCGGAATGTCCGCGCTCGGGGCCGGCTTCGCGGTCGCACGGGTCGGCACAGCGGCGGTCGGTGCGCTGGCCGAGAACCCCGAGCTCTTCGGAAGACTGCTGATCCTCATCGGTCTGGCCGAGGGGATCGCGATCTACGGGCTCATCGTCTCGATCCTGATCCTCAACCGGCTTGGCTGATGGCGGCTCCGGCGTATCTCGGCGACGAGGTGAGCGCAGCCGGCTACCGGCTCGCCGGCGCGAGGACGTACACGCCGCGATCCGGCGAGGAGGCGCAGGCGCTGGCAGCGGCGCGCGCCGAGTCGCCGCTCGTGCTCGTCTCGGCCGCGGTGGCGTCGGCGATTGCTGCGCCG
>JBBSBZ010000432.1:0-2403 GCA_038250795.1 Burkholderiales bacterium
ATGGCGTGCATCCAGCCCATGCCTTCGCGGCACGGCGTGCACTGCCCGCACGACTCGTGGTGGTAGAAGCGCAGCAGCACCTGCAGCAGCCGGACCATGCACGTGCCGTCGGCGACGACGATCATGCCGCCCGAGCCGAGCCCCGAGCCGGCGGCGGTGAAGCTGGCGTGGTCGAGCGTCAGCGGCTCGATCTCGGCGGCGGTCAGCACCTTGGTCGAGATGCCGCCGGGGATGACGCACTTGAGGCCGCCGCCGTCGAGCACGCCGCCGCAGTCGTCGCGCAGGAACGTCGCGAAGGGCGTGCCGTACTCCACCTCGTAGACGCCCGGCCGCTGCACGTGGCCCGAGATCGAGATCAGCTGCGTTCCCGGGCTCTTTGCGGTGCCTACCTTGCGGAAAGCCTCGGCGCCGTCGCGCACGATGCCGGTGACGTTGGCGAGCGTCTCGACGTTGTTGACCACCGTGGGCTGCTGGTAGAGGCCGCGCACTGTGAGGCGCGGCGGACGGTTGCGCGGATAGCCCTTCTTGCCTTCGAGCGAGGTGAGCAGGCCCGAGGCCTCGCCGCACACGTACGAGCCGGCACCGCGGTAGACGACGATGTCGAGCGCGAAGCCCGTGCCGGCGACCTTCTCGCCGAGCCAGCCGGCGGCGTAGGCTTCGTCGACCGCGCCGGCGATGCGCCGGTAGGGCAGGTCGAACTCGCCGCGGATGTAGACGAAGGCGTGGCGGACCTGCAGCGCGTAGGCGGCGATCGCCATCGACTCGATCAGCAGATGCGGTGCGTGCTCGAGGATCCAGCGATCCTTGAAGGTGCCGGGCTCGCCCTCGTCGGCGTTGGCGCAGAGGTAGTGCGGCACCCCGTCGTTGAGATGGATCACGCCCCACTTGCGGCCGGCCGGGAACGCCGCGCCGCCGTGGCCGAGGAGGCCGGACGCCGCGACTTCCTTGGTCACCTCGTCGGGGCGCATCTCGCGCAGGACCTTCTCGAGCGTCGCGTAGCCGCCGCGGCCGCGGTAGTCGGCGAGGCCGTGCGAGCTTGCCGTGACCGGGAAGGTCATCAGCAGCTTCGTCCCGCTCATCGCGCGAGCTCCGCGAGGAGGGCGTCGAGCCGCGCCGGCGTCATGTCCTCGTGGTACGCCTCGTCGACCCGCACCACCGGCGCCGTGCCGCACGAGCCCAGGCATTCGACCGTCGACAGCGTGAAGCGGCCGTCGGCGCTGGTCTCGCCCGGGGCGATGCCGAGGCGATCGGCGAGGTGCGCGACCATCCGCTCGGCCCCGCGCATCGTGCACGACAGGTTGCGGCACACCTGCAGGTGGGTGCGGCCGATCGGCGCGCGCCGGAACTCGGTGTAGAACGAGAGCACCTCCTCGATCTGGATCCGTGCCACGCCGAGGTATGTGACGAGACCGTCGATGTCTTCGTTCGCGACGTGGCCGCGGTCTTCCTGGATGCGGCGCAGGCACGGCAGCACGAGCGAGGACGAAAAGCCTGGCGGGAAGCGCCGGCGCATCGTCTCGAACTCGTCGAGCAGGTGCTTCACCGGTCGCACTCCCCGCCGATCATGTTGATCGAGCCGAAGGTCGGAATGATGTCGGCGAGCTGGCCGCCGTCGAGCATGCGGCTGGCGGCACCCATGTGGACGAAGCTCGGCGAGCGGACGTGCACCTTGTAAGGCACGCCGCCGCCGGTGCTCACGAGGTAGAAGCCGAGCTCGCCGTTGGGCGCCTCGTGGGCGCAGTAGACCTCGCCCGGGGGCACGGCAGGCCCTTCCATCACCAGCTTGAAGTGGTTGATGAGCGACTCGATCTCGCTGTAGACGAGATGCTTCTCGGGAAAGACGCAGCGCCGGTCGTCGACGTTGATCGGCCCGGCCGGCAGCATCTGCGCGAGCTGGCGCATCATGTAGACCGACTCGTCCATCTCGCGCATGCGAACGAAGTAGCGGTCGTAGTTGTCGCCCTGGATGCCGACCGGCACGTCGAAGTCGAGCTCGCTGTACGCGAGGTAGGGCGTGTCCTTCCTCAGGTCGCGCGGCACGCCGGTCGAGCGCAGGATCGGGCCGGTGCAGCCGAAGCTGAGCGCATCGGCGGTCGAGATGACGCCGACGCTGCGCAGCCGGTCGATGAAGATCCGGTTGCGGTCGACGAGCGCATGGACGCGGCCGACGAAGTCCTCGTACTGGACCAGGATCTCCTCGAGGCGGACGAGCCAGCCTTCGGGCAGGTCGTGCGCCAGCCCGCCGATCCGGCCGTAGGAGTAGGTCACGCGGGCGCCCGTGAGGGCGGCCAGGTGCTCGTACATGTAGTCGCGGATCATCACCAGGTAGAGGAACGCGGTCATCGCGCCGATCTCCATCAGCCCGGCGGCGATGCAGGTGAGGTGGTCGACGAGGCGCGAGTA
>JBBSBZ010000433.1:0-2388 GCA_038250795.1 Burkholderiales bacterium
AAGCAGCAAGATGTTCGTCATGCGAGCCTCCTCGTGAGTCGCCCAGGCGGCTTCCGACGTGGCCGGATGGAGCGCAACAGGCGAAAGCAAACGGTGTGCCGCAAGGTCGAGTGACGCTCGCGGCGTCTGCATCCCATGGTACCAAGCGCCCGTGCGCGAGGCATTTCGTATCAGAGCGGAACCGTGAGCGATATCACAACGCCGTACCCGGGTCGGGACTCGACGAGGCACTGACCGTTCAGCTTCTTCGCGCGCCGCTTCATGCTCGACATGCCCTGGCCGCGCTGCAGGTCGGCCGCAATGCCTCTCCCATCGTCCTTCACCATCACGCGAAGCGATCCATCGGCCACCGTGCACTGAACGCTGCAGCGCTTCGCAGCGCTGTGTTTGATGACGTTGCTGACAGCTTCGCGCAAGATCCGCGTCAATTGCATGAAGACGCGTGCCGGCAGGGTGGTGGAGACCCCGCCGTCGGGGTGATCCCATACCGCTTCGATGTTCGCCTGGCCGAGACGGACCATTGTCTCGGCGCGCCAGTCGGCGAGGGCATCGTCGAGCCGCACCGGCTTGCCGGCCAGGCCGCGCACGGACAGCCGCATTTCCTCAAGCGCCTCGCGCGCGAGCTGCGGCACCCGAGTCGCATCCGAGGTGTGGACGATGGTCAGCAGCTTGGCACCGAGATCGTCGTGCAGGTCGGACGCGATCCGCTTGCGCTCCCGTTCGGTGAACTGCTCGACGCGCTGCGCCGTCAGGTGCTCGACCCGATTGTCGAACTCGACCGTGAGCTGCTGCAGCTGGGCCGAGAAGCGGTTGCGATCGAGCTCCGTCGCCCGCAGGGCACGGGCGAACATCAGGAACAGGCGCGTCCCGACGGCCGCGAACAGGAGCGGGACGGCGACTTCCCCGACCGATACCGGGGAAGGCTCGATGAGCCCCGTCTGCACCCCGAGCGCGGTGAGCAGGATCAGACCGCCGGCGGCGATGACGAGCGCCATCGGCCCGAAGTCCTGCGGTCGCTGACGACGCGTGACGACGAGATAGATGCCCATCACGAACGCCAACTCGAGCGCGAGGATGAGGTACCAGGTCAACGCAAGGGCGAACATCCGGTCGGCGCCGGCGAGGACCAGGGTCAGCGGCAGCAACACCCACTGCAAGGCGATCAGGTTCTCGATCACCCGGGAGCGCAGGCCCGCGAAGCTGAGAAAGAACTGGACCGCGATGGCGAGCAGCACGGCCCATGACGAGCACAACAGGAATTCGGTGACGTCGTTCGGCCACGGCATATCGCGCGCGCGCGAGAACAGCGACACGACGGCCCACGCCAGGCAGAGCCATCCAGCATAGGAAAAATAGACCTCACGCGAGTTCAGCCAGCCAACGGCGACGAGCACGCAGCCCAGACCGATGAGGATGAGGCTGCTCGCCTCGATCCACGTGCCTCCCCATGAGAGGCGGGCGGCGTGGGCCTGCACGAGGCTCGACTGGGGCCCGATCTCGATCCGCGACAGCCCGGCGGCAGCCTGGCGCGACGCGACACGATCGAGCGGGTGACCCTGGACACGAAAATCGAGGAAGTTTTCCTCGGCGCGCAGGAGCGCTGGTGGAAGGGCAATCATCAGAGGCCGCGAGCAGTTGCGCGTGACGGGCTCCATCATCCGTCCGCCGCTGAAGATCAGGGCGCCGTTGAGATGGACCTGCAGATTGCTGCACGCACGTTCGATGTACACGCCGACGAGATCGTCGGCCGGCGGGTTGCCCTTCAGCCGGAAGCCGGTCCGATACCAGACTCCGCCACCGTAGCCACGGCGGGATTGCGACCAGTCGTCGGGCAGCCGCACCGGCGTCGCCTGTGCGTTGGAGGGGAAACGGGAGTCGCCGCTCGCCACCGCCATCGCGCGATCGATGATCAGCCGTGGGGCGTCGCTGGGGCCGGCCGCCTGCGCGAGCGTCAGAGCGCCGACCGCCGCGAGCAGGAAGAGCAGGAGCTGGAGCGCCCTGGCCGCGATTCCGTAAGCAGCGCGTGGTGACGGTTCCGACATCGGCAGCGATTGTGCTGGATGCCCTCTCTCGCGGACATGAAAAAGGCGAACCGAGGTTCGCCTTTTTCGTCGACAACCGCACCGATTGCGCGGTGCGCTGGGCGCTCAGCTGCGGCGGCGTCGGGCGACGAAGCCTATCGCGGCGAGGCCGCCGAGCAGGAGGGAGTAGGTCTCGGGCTCGGGCACGGGCGCGTAGATCATGTCTTGGTGATCGCGGCTTTCGAGCACGGCGATGCTCGGATGCGCGCCGTTGGTGAGCGTCGACAGCCAGCCCGATGCGAGCGTCAGCGCCCCGGACGTATCCGCGCTGCCGCCCGTGAACTTCGCCGACCCGTCGCCCAGGTTG
>JBBSBZ010000434.1:0-2367 GCA_038250795.1 Burkholderiales bacterium
CCTGCGCGCCGGCCTGCATCGAAAACCGGGACATCTCTGCACTCATAGCGGCACCACGATCTGGACGCGAAAGACGTCCTTGTCCTGTCGCATCTCGAACTGCGCCGCCACGTCGTGCATGAGGCGCAGGCGTTCTCGAACATTCTTCAGGGCCATGCCGTGACCCGGCCGGGACGGCTCCTTCGGCACGCTGTTGGCGATCGACAGCACGGCCCGGCCGAGCTTGACCTTGGTGCGCACGCGGATCACGCCGCCCTCGGGCGACGGTTCGACGCCATGGCGCACGGCGTTCTCGACCAGCGGCTGGAGCAGGAGCGGCGGCACGCGCGCGGTGGCGGCCTGCGCGTCGAGCTCCCACGTGACGTGCAGGCGGCTGCCGAAGCGGATCTGCTCGATGTCGAGATATCGCTGCGCGAGGTCGACCTCCTCGCCGAGCGAGACCGAGTCGGAGGTCTCGGTGATGGCGACGCGGAAGAGCTCGGCCAGGTCCTCGAGCACGCCTTCGGCCTTGGCCGGGTCGAGGCGAACGAGGGTGAGCGCGGTGTTGAGGGTGTTGAAGAGGAAATGCGGCCGGATGCGCGACTGCAGCTCCGCCAGGCGTGCCGTCGTCTCGGCCGGCAACGTCGCCTGCGCGAGGAGGCGCAGCCACTGGAAGATCGCGGCGGCCATCGCCGCGCCGGCGAGCATCGGGCCCCAGCCGGCGAGCGCGCCGAGGCCCGCGGCGCTGGCGTCGGGCAGGAGCGCGGCGATCAGGCGCGAGGCGCTGAACGCGGCGACCGCGCCGAGCGCGATCACCGCGATCCACTGGAGGGGCAACGGCGAGCGCGCGAGCGGCTCCTTGAGACCGCAGACGACGAGCAGCCAGAGCAGGACGGCCGGCAGCGCGACGCTTGCACCGGCGGCGACGAGCGAGAGCCAGGCCGACAGGCTGCTGGCGCCGAAGACCAGACCGATCGCCATCGTGCCGTGCACGAAGAGGATGGCGCGCAGCACCACGCCGACATGGCAGACGTCGAACGCCGACTCGAGGCCGGGTCGACGCCGGGTCGTCGGCGCGACGACGTCGAACACCGTCGAGCCGAAATCGGTGGAGCGCGACGCCGCGCTGCTCGCCGCGGCGGCGACCTCGGTCGCGCTCACGCCGAGGCTCCGCAGGCGGGCGGCGCCGATAGAATCGAGCGAGTCCTGGCGTCGAACATGCCGGGGATTGTCGCCAACCGACGCGCCGCCGTGGGGCCCGCTGCGCCCGTGCCGACACCAATCCGTGCGATGCGCACGCTTGGCACACCCCGAGTCCCCCAGAACACGACATGTCCGCGAACCAGTTCGAGAAAAAAACCGAGGCCTGGTCGGCGCTCTTCTCGGAGCCGACCAGCGAGCTCGTGAAGCGCTACACGGCCAGCGTCGGCTTCGACCAGCGGCTCTGGCGCGCCGACATCGCCGGCAGCCTCGCCCATGCGGCGATGCTTGCCGATCGCGGCGTGATCGACGCCGAGGATCTCGCCGCGATCCGCAGCGGCCTCGCGACGATCGAGGGCGAGATCGAGCGCGGCGAGTTCGCGTGGAGCGTCGACCTCGAGGACGTCCACCTCAACATCGAGGCGCGCCTGGTGGCGCTCGCGGGCGATGCCGGCAAGCGGCTGCACACCGGCCGCTCGCGCAACGACCAGGTCGCGACCGACGTGCGCCTCTGGCTGCGCGACGAGATCGATCTCGTGAACGAGCTGCTGGTCGCGTTGCAGCGCGCGCTGGTC
Organism: Burkholderiales bacterium; assembly: GCA_038250795.1. Classification (GTDB taxonomy): domain Bacteria; phylum Pseudomonadota; class Gammaproteobacteria; order Burkholderiales; family Burkholderiaceae_C; genus Schlegelella_A. The sequence goes on from JBBSBZ010000434.1 coordinate 1,755, forward strand.
GAGCTCGCGTCGGCGCACACCGAGACGATCCTGCCCGGCTTCACGCATCTGCAGGTCGCGCAGCCGGTGTCGTTCGCACACCACCTGCTCGCCTATGTCGAGATGTTCTCGCGCGACGCCGAGCGAATGACCGAGGTGCGGGCGCGCACCAATCGCCTGCCGCTCGGCGCGGCAGCGCTCGCCGGCACGAGCTTTCCACTCGACCGCGAGGCGGTCGCGAAGGCGCTCGGCATGGACGGCCTGTGCCTCAACAGCATCGACGCCGTGAGCGACCGCGACTTCGCGATCGAGTTCGCGTCGGCCGCGGCGCTCTGCATGGTGCACGTCTCGCGCTTCAGCGAGGAGCTCGTCCTCTGGATGAGCCAGAGCTTCGGCTTCATCCAGCTCGCCGACCGCTTCACGACCGGCTCGTCGATCATGCCGCAGAAGAAGAACCCCGATGTCCCCGAGCTCGCCCGCGGCAAGACCGGTAGGGTCGTCGGCCACCTGATGTCGCTGCTCGTGCTGATGAAGGGCCAGCCGCTGGCCTACAACAAGGACAACCAGGAAGACAAGGAGCCGCTCTTCGACACCGTCGACACGCTGAAGGACACGCTGCGCGTCTTCGTCGAGA
>JBBSBZ010000435.1:0-2359 GCA_038250795.1 Burkholderiales bacterium
GTGCTCACGGAGTTGGATCGTGTGCGGTTGGCGACGATCGCCAGTCGGGGTGCCAGGGCTCGCTTGCTCAGCTCGCCGGGTCTCGATGCGGTGCTCGACGACGCCCTCGTCGTGCCGTCCCGGCGGGTTGCTCCGGACATCCTCACGATGTATTCGAAGGCGAGACTGCGCTTCGTCGACGACGGCATCGAGCGCGAGCTGACCCTGTGCTATCCGGGCGACGCCGAGCCTCAGGCGGGTTTCGTGTCGGTGCTGTCGCCGATCGGCCTCGCCCTCTTGGGCCAGCAGGTCGGCGCGACGATCCGGTGGCAGTCTCCCGATGGCACGAGACGGACGGCGGTCGTGGAAGCGATCGTCTTCCAGCCAGAGGCAAGCGGCGACTACACGACATAGCCAGCGAAGCAGTTGCGAGTCCGACGGTCGAGGCGCTGCGCTTGCAACGCCTTTTCCGATGCGTGCTTCGACAAAGGAAATCTCATGACCATCGACAGGATCCTCGTGGCCGTCTCCTTCTCCGAGCGGTCGATCGACGCGGTGCGGAAGGCCGCGCGCCTGGCCGCCGAGCGGCACGCGAACGTCACTTTGCTGCACGTCGTCGAGCCCGCGAAGCGCCGCAGCGTTCGGCATCTGCCCGAGCAGCAGGCGTTGCTGCGGGCGCGGGTGGCCCACGCTAGGAAGGAACTGGCCCGGTATGCCGGCGAGATCGCCGCGCAGGATCGGCTGTCGGTCGACTTCCGCATCGAGATCGCGGAGAAGGTGTCGGCGATCACGCACGCGTGCCAGGACGCGGACGTGCTGTTCATCGGCGGGACGAACATGAGCGGCCTGGCGGCGGCGCTGCACATGTCCACGGCCGAGCGCCTCATCGGCAAGTGCGCGCTGCCCATCCTGGTCGTGAACGGACCGCACGAAGGCCGCTGCGCGCGCGCCCTCGTTCCGGTCGATGGCACCTATGGTTCGGTCGCCGCGGTGAGTGCGGCGGCGCGACTGTGGCCGGATGCCGAGCTGACGCTGTTCCACGCCCTGGAGACGCGGCAGGAGCACTCGATGCGGCTTCACGAGATTGCGCCTTCGCTGGCACGCGAGCGACACGCCCGGCGCATTTCCCGGGGCCTGCGCTACCTGAAGGCGCTTGCAGCCCGGGCCCAGGTCTCGACCCGCAACGTGGCCCTTCGCCTCGCGTACGGGGACGCCACGAGAGCGGTCCTGTCGATGCAGGACGAGGTGGACGCACAGGTCGTGGTGATGACGAAGCGCAAGACCACGTCGCTCGCCGATTTCATCCCCGGCAGCACGCTTCGACGCCTGCTCGGCCGCCTGCGTTGTGATGTCCTGCTGACCCCGGCCGGGTCGTTGACCGCGCTCTGACGCGCTTGCTCAATCCACCTATTTCCAGGAAAGTCCAGCCATGACGACGATCCGCCACGTCGTGGCCGCACTGGATTTCTCGGCCGCCTCCAATGCCGCCGTGCGCCGTGCGGCGCGACTGGCCGCCGATCAAGGGGCGGCGCTCTGCCTGCTGCATGCCTTCGACCCGCACGCATCGCGTGGCCCGACGGAAACCTCGGATACGCCGGGCATGGCGAGCGACCTGTCGCCCGAATTGCGGATGCAGCAGCATCTCGCCCGAGTCGGCGCGTCGCTGGCCGCGAACACCGGTCTCGAGGTCGGCGTCCATTTCGGTTCGGGGCCGCCGGCGAAGGTGATCGCCGCCTATGTGGGCTCGCACGCCGACAGCCTCGTCGTGATCGGCTCGCGCGCCGAGCCGACGATCTCCGGCCTGGGCAGCACGGCATTGAAGGTCGTGCGCCGACCGGCCTGTCCGGTGCTGATCGTGCGTGCCAGCGACGACCGTCCCTACGAAGCGGTCTTGTCGGCCGTCGATCTGCGTGACGGCTCGATCCGGGCGGCGTCCCTGGCCGTCGCCCTCTTTCCGCAAGCGCATCACCACCTGCTGTACGCGCTGGAGGCCCTGCCGGTCGGCTCCGACGCCGTCGGCGCGGAGCCGCTGCGCCTGTTGCACGAATCGCTGTACGCAAAGGCCGAACGCGACCTGAACGAGGTGGCGCGGCGACTCTCTGCCGTCACGACGCATCCGCTGGCCGCGGTGGTCGCCGACGACGTGCCGGCGAGGGCGATCCTGGTCGGTGCCGCCGACCTCGCGGCCGACTGCGTCGTCGTCGGCCATCATGGGCAGGGCGCGGCGACCGACAGCCACCTCGGCAGCATGGCCCAGCACGTCATCTACGCCGCGCTCAGCGATGTGCTGGTGGTTCCATGACATGGAGGCCGTTCGCGGTCCTCGCCGCGCTCGGCCTGCTCGTGGGGTGCGGCACCTTGCCCTCGCTGGAGACCCGTA
>JBBSBZ010000436.1:0-2318 GCA_038250795.1 Burkholderiales bacterium
ACGATGACGCGCGTCTTGCCCGAGCCGGCGCCGGCGAGGACGAGGCAGGGGCCGGCCAGGTGGTGGACCGCTTCGAGCTGGGCCGGATTCAATGTCGCCGGCAGCGACCGATCGGCGCTCAGTCGGGGTTGCCGCAGAGGCAGTGGACGATCGCCGTGAACGGCCGGCGGTGCTCGGCGAGCCCCGCGACCCAGCCGAGGTCGCGCCCCGCGTCCTTCGCCAGCGACGGCGCGATCGCGAACGCGGCACCGAGACGGGCATCGAGCTGCGTTCCGATCAGCGCAGAGACCTCGTTGCTGAGCATCGCGACGACCTGCGCGAACCGGCCCGGCTCGCGCTCGATGTAGATCAGACGCGGCCTGGCGCCGAGCCTGGCGCGCGTCGCTGCGGCGTGCACTGCGTCGGCGAACAGGCCGACGGTGTCGACGAGGCCGCGCTCCTTGGCCTGCGTGCCCGTCCACACGCGCCCTTGTGCGATCGCATCGATCCTGGCCGGGGTCGACTTCCTCGCCGCCGCCACCCTGGTCGTGAACTCGAGGTAGGTGTGCTCGACGCTCTGCTGCACGAGATCGGCCAGGCGGGGGTCGAGCGGCAGGCGCGGATCGTCGGCATTGCGCAGCCACGTCGTGCCGATGCCGGCCGGGTGGACGCCGAGCTTGGCGAGGGTCTTGTCCGCCGTCGGCAGCAGGGCGAAGACGCCGATCGAGCCGGTGATCGTCGCCGCGTCGGCGACGATCTCGTCGGACGCGGTCGAGATCCAGTAGCCGCCCGAGGCTGCGACGTTGCCCATCGACACCACGACCGGCTTGCCGGCGGCCCGCGTCAGCTCGAGCTCGCGCCGCACGAGCTCGGAGCCGAACGAGCTGCCGCCGGGCGAGTCGACGCGCAGGATCACCGCCTTCACGTCCTTGTCCTCGCGGGCACGCCGGATCAGCTCGGCGGTGGACACCCCGCCGATCGTCCCGGCGGGCGCCGTGCCGTCGACGATCTCGCCTTCGGCGACGACGACGCCGATCGCGTCGCCGGTGCTGGGCTGCCGGATTCGACCGAGGTAGTCGTCGAACGAGATCTGGCGGAAGGTCTCGCTGTCGTCGTCGTCCCGGGCGCCGCGCTCGATCATGATCTTGCGCAGCTCGTCGCGCGTCTTCAGGCCGTCGACGAGCCTCGCGTCGAGGGCGAGCCTGGCGGCATCGCCGCCGGCCGCAGCCATCCGCGCAGGCGCCTCGTCGATGCCGCGTGCGATCGATCCGGGCGCGAGCTTTCTCTGCTTCTCGACCGCATCGGTATAGGTCTGCCAGAGGCCCGCGTAGAGGAAGCGGTCGGCCTCGAGCGCCGGCGCCGAAGGGTGGTTGTCGATGAACGGCTCGACCGCGCTCTTGAACGTGCCCACTCGCATCACGTTGACGGTGACGCCGAGCTTGTCGAGGGCGTCCTTGTAGTAGTTGCGCAGGCTGCCGAAGCCGGCGATGTAGACCATGCCCTGCGGATGCAGGTAGACCTCGTCGGCGTGCGCCGCGATGTAGTACTGGCGCTGGTCGTACGACGAGCCCCAGGCGACGACCTTCTTGCCGCTCGCCTTGAAGCGGTCGATCGCGGCCGAGATCTCGCGCAGCGTCGAGAAGCCGGTCGGCCTCAGATCGTCGAGGACGACGACGAGGCCGGTGATCTTCGAATCGGCAGCGGCCGCGTCGAGCACCGCGACGATGTCGCGCAGCTGGATCTTCTGCACCGCTTCGCCGCGCACCTGGTCGAGCGCTGTCGAGCGCAGGTTGCCGCTCTTCTGCTCGCCGACCGTGCCGTCGAGGCGCAGGACGAGCGCGGTCTTGTCGGCGATCGCCGGCGCCCCGCTTCGGATCAGTCCGAAGACGATGAAGACGACGATGGCCAGGAAGATCAGGTTCAGGACGACCCGCCGGCTGGTGTCGATCGTGCGCCAGAGGCCGCGGAAGAACCGACGCACGAAGCCGGGATGGGACGCTGACATGAACCTGGTCTCCTGCGAAAAACCGCTTAGCTTAAGCGACCTCGTGGCGACGCCGGGACGGTCAGGCCCTGGGCCGCCCGGACGGCGCTGCGGCTCTTGCCATACTCGACCGGATGCAGGACATCTTCGCCGTCACGGTGCCGTTCTTCGCGCTCGTCCTGCTCGGCTGGCTCGCCGCGCGGGGGCACGCCCTGCCCGAGAGCGCGATTCCCGGCCTCAACGCCTACGTGCTCTTCTTCGCCCTGCCTTGCCTGCTCTTTCGCTTCGGCTCGAGCCTGCCGCTCGCGCGCCTCGCCGACCCGGCCCTGCTCGGCATCTATCTCGTCTCGGCGCT
>JBBSBZ010000437.1:0-2289 GCA_038250795.1 Burkholderiales bacterium
ATTGAGGAGCCAAGATGATCGCCACCGGTGAAGTCGTCGTCAGGCTGGCCGGCGCCGCGCTGCTCGGCGCCGTGATCGGGCTCGAGCGAGAGCGCCACGAATGGGCGGCCGGCTTGCGCACGCACATGCTGGTGTGCGTCGGCTCGGCGCTCGTGATGCTGGTCTCGATGTACGGCTTCGCCGAGGTGCAGAACGACGCGCACGTGTCGTTCGATCCGTCGCGGGTCGCGGCGCAGGTGATCAGCGGCATCGGCTTTCTCGGCGCCGGAACCATCCTCTTCCTGCGTCAGGAGGTCATCCGCGGCCTGACGACGGCGGCGAGCCTGTGGACCATCGCGGCCGTGGGCCTCGCCGTCGGCGGCGGCCTCTACACCGCGGCCGTCGCGACGACGATGATCGCGCTCGTCATCCTCGCCCTCGTCCGGCCTCTCGAGCGGCGCATCTTCCGCCGCAAGGAAAGCCGCCAGATCACGGTGCGGGTCGACCACCACTTCGCATCGCTGCAGGAGATCGAGGCGATCGCGGAAAGGCTCGGCGGCCACCTCGCCGAGCTGACCATCGTTCCGGGCGACGACGGCGCCAGCGACTCGATCCGCGTCGCCTTCGTGCGCGGCGTCGCGAAGAGCGATCTGCTGGCGATGATGAACGAGCTGCGCGCCGTCGCGGGGGTGCTGGAAATACGGACGTGACGGATCGCGCGGCAGTGCGCGCGAAGAGGGTTAGGCGCGCTCCGTCGGCGACTCCAGCCGGAAATGCCGCTGCACGTCGGGCGGCAGGTTGCCGAGCTCGCTCTCGCGCACCTCGATGCCGCGGGTCTGCTCGGTTGCGCGGACGTCGTCGAGCAGATCCTGGGTGTCGGCGAACTTCGTCGGCTCGAAGGCTGACGGCGCGGGGACGGGCCGATGCCTCAGCGAGCGCTTCACCAGCGCGCGCAGGCATCGCATCACCCAGCTCACTACGGAGGTGGCCATCGTCCGGTGCGCAGGGACGAGTTCGCTCAGGGCAGGGCGCTCAGCGCAACCGCGATCGGTGATTCGTCGGCTGTCGCCTCGACGCTCAGGAGGGAGGAGGCGAACGCGAGGGCGCACAGGAGTGCGAAGTAGACGGAGCGACTCTTCGGGGGACGCGGCGCGCCGCTGGATTCGACGGATCGCCCGAGGGGGGTGGAGGTATGCATGGTGGGACTCGACGGCTGTTTGCGCCTTCCTGGATACGTCGGCGCCGGGCCTGCGGATTCGCCGGCGAGGGCGTGTCGACGTAGGACGACGGCCCGTCGAACGCCGCGCGACGCCGCCTTCGGTCGCGGACGACCCCGACCCTCAGCAGCGCGCCGAAGACAGAAGCGTCGCCTCGACGAAGACGTCGACGCCCGCCTCGGGCGTGATCGCCCGCGCCGGGATGTCCTCTCCCGCCCGCCAGCGCCGGACGGCCTCGCGCTTGCTCTCTCCGGCCACCAGGAAGAACACCTCGCGAGAGCAGGAGAAGCGATGCGCGCTCAGGGTGACGCGCCCGGGCGGCGGCTTGGGTGAGTCGAGCACTGCCAAGGTGCTCGGCGCATGCGCACCGCGGCCGATCTCGTGGCCCGCAAAGAGGCTTCCGGTGTGGCCGTCCTCGCCCAGGCCCAGGAGGACGAGGTCGAACGCGCCGACCGGCTCGAGCGACGCGGCGTAGGCCTTCGCGGCGTCGATCGGCCCCCGTTCCGCGGGCATCGCGTGGATCTGCGACTCTGGGATCGGCACGTGGTCGAGCCAGGCCGTGCCGGCCATCAGCGAATTGCGCTCGGGGTCGCTTCTCGGCACGCAGCGCTCGTCGCCGAACCAGACCTGCCAGCCCGACCAGTCCGTGGCCGCGACGCGCAGCGTCTCGTACACGCCGCGCGGCGTGTTGCCGCCGGCGAGGACGACGTCGAAACGACCTCGCCGCTTCAGCGCGGCATCGGCCGCAGCGAGCGTCCGTGCGGCCACTTCTGCGCACATCGCGCGGGCGTCGACCACCCCGTGCCATCGACACTGCTGCATCGGCAAACTGGCATGCATGTCATTGCGGAAAAGGGCCGCTGTCGGCGTGGCCACTGTGCGCCGCGCCGACGCATGCGGCAAGCCCGCGTCTCGCGGCCCGGCGGCGCTCGACCGCAGGCCGCGTCCAAGCCGCAGTGGGAGTCTTCCTACGAAGGTTACCGTGCTTGCCCGGTGGCGGAATCGCACCGTGCGCGCAAGCTCTGCGGATGCGGTCGTCGACCGCGTGACCCCTCGGCGTCATCCCCGGCGTCGCCCAGATTGCAGACATGAC
>JBBSBZ010000438.1:0-2267 GCA_038250795.1 Burkholderiales bacterium
CCTTGCGCGAAGCGCACGTGCTTCTCGATCTTCGGTCCCTGCGTCGCGACCGGCGCCGCATCGACGTCGGCAACGATCTGCACCGCGTGCGGATTGCCCATGGAGAGCACGGCGACGTCGACCGTCCTGCCCTCGCCCAGCTCGAGTGGCCAGAGCGACAGGCCGGCGTCGCTCGCGCGCGGCGCCATCCGCGTGATGTCGAACGGCACATGCGCAGGATCGAAGTCGGGCGGGCCCATGTCGACGGTGACGCGGCCGTCGCTCTGCAGGCGCAGCTCGAGGCGACGGTTCATGGTCTCGACGACGAGCGTGCGCTTGTCGGCGAGACCCTTGTCGCGCACGTAGCGCACGAAACAGCGCGCGCCGTTGCCGCAGTGCTCGACCTCGTCGCCGCTGCCGCCGTTGAAGATGCGGTAGCCGAAGTCGACACCGGGCGCCGTGCTCGGCTCGACCACCAGGATCTGGTCGGCACCGACGCCGAACCGGCGATCGGCGAGGCGGCGCAGTTGCTCGGCGGACAGGTCGAGAGGCGCGCGAGTCGCATCGAGCACGACGAAATCGTTGCCCACTCCGTGCATCTTCGTGAAGCGCAGCCGCATTGCACGGATTATCCGCGCCGTTCGGGCCTGGCGACTTCGGATGCGCAGCGCGCAGACGCGGCACGCCGAATCAGTTCCCGGCCTTCTGCACCGGGTTCGCAGCGAGCGCTTCGTCGCGCTGGATGCGGCCGTCGACGAGCTCGATCACGCGGTCGCAGCGGGCCGCGAGCCGACCGTCGTGCGTGACCAGCAGGAACGAGATGCCGAGCTCGCCGTGCATGCGCCGCATCAGCCGGAAGACCTCGTCGGCCGACTGCGTGTCGAGGTTTCCCGTCGGCTCGTCGGCGAGCACCAGCGCAGGCTGCTGCACCAGCGCGCGGGCGATAGCGACGCGCTGCTGCATGCCGCCCGACAGCTCGCCCGGCCGCTTGGCCGCCGCCGCGGCCAGCCCGACCGCGGACAGCACCGCGAGCGCGCGCTCGCGCTGCGCCGGCGTCACGCGCCCATCGCGCATCAGCGCCGGCAACGTCACGTTCTCCAGCGCCGTGAACGCGGGCAGGAGGTGGTGGAACTGGAACACGAAGCCGAGCGCCGTCCGCCGCCGCATCGTCAGCTCGGCGTCGCTCAGCTCGTTCGTCTCCTCGCCGTCGATGCGGTAGCTGCCCGAGGTGGCGCGCTCGAGCAGGCCGACGATGTTGAGCAGCGTGCTCTTGCCCGATCCCGATGGGCCGATGAGGGCGACGAACTCGCCGCGCTCGATCCGAAACGTCAGCCCGTGAAGCACCTCGGCCTCGTTCGGGCGGCCGAGGTTGTAGCGCTTGCGGATGTCGGCGAGCTCGATCAGCGGCGCAGCGGAATCGGTCATGGGCGGCCTCGCTCGCCGCTCACATGCGGATCGCCTGCGCCGGGTCCAGCCGCGCCGCGCTCCGGGCCGGCGCCACCGCCGCGAGCACGCCGCACACCGTCGCGATGGCGGCGACCTGCAGGGCGAGGGCGGGTGAGAGCGTGATGGCGAAGAGCGGCAGCCCGTCGGCACCCTTCGCGAGCCCGGTGAACGCGAAGATGAGTCCGACCGCGAGGACCACGCCAAGCATCGACCCGAGTGCACCGACGATCGCGCCCTGCAGCAGGAAGATTCGCAAGACCTGGCCGCGCGTGGCGCCCATCGCCCGCAGGATGCCGATCTCGCGTCGCTTCTGCACGACCGACACCACCAGCACGCTGGCGATCCCGAGCACGACGACGATCATCACCACCCCGCGGATCACGGCGGTGCTGACGGACTGCGCGTTGAGCGCCGACACCAGCGAGGCGTTCGTCTCCTGCCAGCTCTCGATCCGGTACGGCAGACGTTCGGAGAGTTCGTCGGCCACCCGCTGCGCCGACCAGACGTCGCCCAGCGTGATGTCGATGCCCGTGGCACCGCCCGGCAGCTGGAGCAGGCTTTGCGCGGTGCGCAGCGGAACGAAGACGCTGCGCCGATTGAGCTCGCGAACGCCGAGATCGACGAGCGCCGTGATGCGCGCCGAGTCGGAGACGGTGCCCGTCGCCAGCGAGACCCGGTCGCCGACGTGGACCCCGAGGTCCTCGGCGAGTTCGCGGCCGAGCATCGCCTCGCCGGGAGCCAGACTCGCGACGCCTTCGACAACCTTCGATCGCAGGTGGACGATGCGGTCGTAGCGGTCGAGGTCGACGCCGACCAGCGCGATTGCCTTGGTCGCCTCGCCG
>JBBSBZ010000439.1:0-2253 GCA_038250795.1 Burkholderiales bacterium
CCCTATGCGGCCTGGCGCTCGCTCGACGACGCCCGCGCCTGGCACGACCGCATGGCCGCCATCCAGGCGACCGGCCTGGCGCTGCAGTTCGTCGTCGAGAGCCGATCGTCCGGGCAGGCGATCGGCACCTGTCTCCTGTTCCGGTTCGAGGAAGGCAGCGCGCGGGCGGAGCTGGGCTATGTCCTCGGGCGGGCGCACTGGGGACGCGGGCTCATGAAGGAAGCCCTGACGGCGTTGCTCGGGCGCGCCTTCGACGGCATGGGCGTGCGCCGGGTCGAGGCCGAAGTGGACCCCCGCAATGCCGCCTCCTCGGGATTGCTGCGAAGCCTCGGCTTCACGCGCGAGGGCCTCCTGCGCCAGCGCTGGGTCACCCAGGGCGAAGCGAAGGACGTCGAGATCTTCGGCCTGCTCGCCGGCGAATTTCCGCCTGCGCGCCAGATCTCGACCGTCGACGCACCCACCGTCTGACGACATGGCCTCCGACCAGGACTTCGTCGACTACGTGAGCGCCCAGATCGGCCTCGGGCACCGGGTCACGCACCGCAAGATGTTCGGCGAGTACGCGCTCTATCTCGACGGCACGGTGGTCGCCTTCGTCTGCGACAACCAGCTCTACGTGAAGCCGACGGCCGAAGGTCGCGCCGTGCTCGGCCAGGTCTCGGAGCATTCCCCCTTCCCGGGCGCCAAGCTCTACTTCCGCATCGACGACGAGCTCGACCAGCGCGAGCTCATGCAGCGGCTCCTGCGCGCCACCGCGATCGCCGCGCCGGCGACAAGGCGGAAGACGGGGAAGAAGCCGGCTGGCGAACGCGCATCGTCGGCGAGCCACCGTCGACAATGACGCCTGACCGCGCCGCGAGGAGAAGCCGCTTGCCCCATCCCCCCGAATGCAGACAGGCGCCCGGCGTGTTCCGACCGGTGATCGATCGCAACCGCTGCGAGGGCAAGGGCGACTGCGCGCGGGTCTGCCCCGTGTCGGTGTTCGCCGTGGCCACCTTGCCGAAGAGCGAGCGAGCAGGACTGAGCCTGCGCGGCCGGATCAAGGGCCTTGCCCATCGCTGGCAGCAGGCGTCTCTCGTCAACGCCGGGGCCTGCGAGGCCTGCGGTCTGTGCGTGAAGGCGTGTCCCGAAGACGCCCTCACGCTCGCTAGGGCCTGAGCGAGGCGACATGAGGCGAAGGCGTCTCCTCGCACTCCCGGTCGCCCTGGCGATTGCGACGCCGTCGATCGCCGCGCCGTCGGGCGGCGTCGTGCGCACGCGCGTCGACACCGAGCTGGGCGCGTTCGTCGTGGAGATGAACGGCGCGGTCGCGCCAGTGACCGTCGCGAATTACCTCGCCTACGTCGATCGCGGGCTGCTCGACCGGGCCGTCGTCTATCGGATCGTGACACCCGCCAACCAGCCGCCCGGGACGCGCCACGAGATCGAGGTCGTGCAATGGGGCCTGGACCGCGACGACGACGGGTCGTCGCCGCTGCCGCCGATCGTGCACGAGACGACGCGCGCGACCGGCCTCCGGCATCTCGACGGCACGCTCTCGATGGCGCGCAGCCAGCCCGGCACGGCGAGCTCCGAGTTCTTCATCTGCATCGGCGACCAGCCGGCGCTCGACTTCGGCGGCGGCCGCAATCCCGACGGCCAGGGCTTTGCCGCGTTCGGCCGCGTCGTCGACGGAATGGACGTCGTTCGCGCGCTGTACGCGAAGGGCGAGGCGACGCAGCGGGTGTCGAGACCGATCGGGATCCGCTCCGTGCGGCGCATCGACTGAGGCGTCGACACGAGCCGCGAACGACCTCCATGACGCTGCGATCGTCCGTCCTCCGATCGGCGCGCCAGGCGCTTCTCGCCGCAGCCGCGGCGTCGCTCTTGCTGACCGGATGCGCCATCCCGCCTCGGGCGAACGGCTCGACCGATCCGGCGCTTGTCGCGGCTCTCACGGCACAGGCGGATCGCTGGGACAAGGCGATCGTGAGCAAGGACCGCGCGGCGATCGAGTCGAACATGGCCGACGACTTTCGCAACATCGACGGCTCGGGCGACGTCGAGAGCAAGGCGCCGTTCGTCGACGACCTGATGTCGCCCGACCTGGTCATCCATCCCTACACGGTCGACGACTTCGACGTGCGCGTCTACGGCGATGTCGCGCTCCTCAGCGGCCGGACGCGGATGACGGGCGCGTACCGGGGCAAGCCGTTCACGAGCCACTATCGCTACATCGACATCTACCTGCGCCGCGGCGGCGAATGGAAGATC
>JBBSBZ010000440.1:0-2248 GCA_038250795.1 Burkholderiales bacterium
AAGGGCGACCTCACCGGCATCACCCAGGTCGGCGCGATGAGCGCCAAGATGACGGCGCTGCTGAAGGAGCGCGGCATCGAGCCGGCGACACCGATGGCCTGTCCGGCGACCCTCTGGGACGTGTTCGCCGACGACAAGTCGGCGCAGGGCCACCCGGTGCGCGCGACGGTGAGCGACATGGGGCCGCTCCTGCTGGCCCGCATGCTCGACCTGAACGAGGTCCAACAGGGCGTGCTCCAGCTCGTCTTCAAGATCGCCGACGACAACGGCCTCCTGCTCCTCGACCTGAAGGACCTGCGCGCGATGCTCCAGCACGTCGCCGACAACGCGCCGCAGTTCCAGACCAGCTACGGCAACGTCAGCGCCGCGAGCATCGGCGCGATCCAGCGCGGCCTGATGCAGATCGACGCCCAGGGCGGCGACAAGTTCTTCGGCGAGCCGATGCTCGACATCGCCGACTTCATGCAGACGGTCCAGGTCAATGGCCACGCCATGGGCGTGATCAACATCCTCGCCGCCGACCGGCTGATGACGAGCCCGCGCCTCTACGCGACCTTCCTGCTCTGGATGCTTTCCGAGCTCTACGAGCGGCTGCCCGAGGTGGGCGACCTCGACAAGCCCAAGCTCGTCTTCTTCTTCGACGAGGCCCACCTGCTCTTCGACGAGGCGCCCAAGATCCTGCTCGACCGCATCGAGCTCGTCGTTCGCCTCGTGCGCAGCAAGGGCGTCGGCGTGTTCTTCGTCACCCAGAACCCGCTCGACGTGCCTGACTCGATCCTCGCCCAGCTCGGCAACCGCGTCCAGCATGCCCTGCGCGCGTTCACGCCGCGCGACCAGAAGGCGGTGAAGGCGGCGGCGACGACGATGCGGGCCAATCCTGGCCTCGACATCGAGAAGGCGATCACCGAGCTCGGCACCGGCGAGGCGCTCGTCAGCCTGCTCGACGAAAAGGGCCGGCCTGCCGTGACCGAGCGCGTCTTCGTGATCCCGCCGGGCAGCCGGATCGGCCCGATCAGCGACGACGAGCGCAAGGCGCTCATCGCCGGCTCGCTCGTCGCCGGCGTGTACGAGAAGAAGGTCGACCGCGAGTCGGCCTACGAGAAGCTCACCGTGCGCGTCGCCGCGGCGCAGGCCGGCGCGACCGCGTCGTCGCCGGGGGGCACGGCCCCGGCGACCGCGGATGCCGGCGGCGGCCTGTTCGACGGTCTCAAGGGCGTGCTCTTCGGCACCACCGGACCGCGCGGCGGCAAGCACGAAGGCCTGGCCGAGTCGGCCGCCCGCTCGGCGGTGCGCTCGATCGGCTCGAGCGTCGGCCGCGAGATCATCCGCGGCGTGCTCGGCGGCATCCTCGGCGGCTCGAAGCGCCGCTAGGCCAGGCCGCCTCCGCGCAGCCGGTACCAGGCGACGATCGCCGAGATGTAGATGCGGCGCAGCCGGTGCAGCGGCAGGCCGCGGATGCCGGTCACCGGGAGAGGCAGGTCGCCGCTCCGGCCGCCGAGCAGGTAGGTCGCCATCGCCCGCCCCATGGCGGTCTGCAGCCCGATGCCGCGTCCCATGCAGCCGATGTCGACCAGCAGGCCTTCTGCGGGCTCGTGCAGGTGCGGCAGGAAATCGCGCGTCAGGGCGACCCGACCGCACCAGCGGTAGGCGATCGCCGCATCGGCAGCGGCCGGAAACATCGTCTTGACGACCTTCTCGAGGTGGCTCCAGTCGGCCTCCGAGGTCGGCTCGCGGAACGGCCCTCGCCCACCCATCAGCAGCCGCCGCTGATGGTCGAGCCTGAAATAGAACAGCAGCTGGCGCGTGTCCGACGACACGTGGCCCTGCGGCAGGATGGTCCGCGCCACCGCTTCGGCGAGCGGCTCGGTGGCCACCTGGAACGAGTTCGGCGTGATGATCGAGCGGCGCAGGCCCGGCCACAGGTCACCGGTGTAGCCGTTGGTCGCCAGCACGACGCGGCCGGCGTCGACGGACGCGCCCTGCGCCGTCGTCAGCGTCCAGCGCCCGCTGCCGCGCTGCATCGCGGCCACCGCGCTGCCGCCGTGGATGCGGGCGCCGGCGGCGATCGCGGCCCGTGCCAGGCCACGCGCGTACGACAGCGGCTGGATGCCGCCGCCACGCGGATCGAGCCATCCGCCGAGGTACTTGTCGGTGCCGAGCAGCGCCGCGACCGCGTCGCGGTCGAGAAACCGGGCGCCCTCGACGCCGCGCCGTGCCCACTGGGTCGCGCGGCGGCGGACGAGCTCGA
>JBBSBZ010000441.1:0-2239 GCA_038250795.1 Burkholderiales bacterium
CGAGAGCGCCTTTCGGCCGGCGAGGTCGGCTTCCTGATCGCGGGGATCAAGGAGCTCCAGGCGGCCAAGGTCGGCGACACGATCACCCTCGAGAAGAAGCTGCCGAACAACGCCGGCGTGGCGACCGAGCCGCTTCCGGGCTTCAAGGAGATCCAGCCGCAGGTCTTCGCCGGCCTTTATCCGACCGAGGCGAGCGAGTACGACCAGCTCCGCGACGCCCTCGAGAAGCTCAAGCTCAACGACTCCTCGCTGCGCTACGAGCCCGAAGTGAGCCAGGCGCTGGGCTTCGGCTTTCGCTGCGGCTTCCTCGGCCTGCTCCACATGGAGATCGTCCAGGAGCGGCTCGAGCGCGAGTTCGACCAGGATCTGATCACCACCGCGCCCTCAGTGGTGTACGAGGTCCAGCTCAACAGCGGCGAGACGATCCAGATCGAGAATCCTTCGAAGATGCCCGACCTCGGCCGGGTCGCCGAGATCCGCGAGCCGATCGTGACCGTCCATCTCTACATGCCGCAGGAGCACGTCGGGCCGGTGATGACGCTGGCCAACCTGAAGCGCGGCGAGCAGAAGAACATGGCGTATCACGGCCGCCAGGTGCTGCTCACCTACGAGATGCCTCTGGCCGAGATCGTCCTCGATTTCTTCGACAAGCTGAAAAGCGTCTCGCGCGGCTACGCGTCCATGGACTACGAGTTCAAGGAATACCGCGCCGCCGATGTCGTCAAGGTCGACATCCTGCTCAACGGCGACAAGGTCGATGCGCTCTCTATCATCGTCCACCGCAGCCAGAGCCAGTTCCGCGCGCGGGCCGTCGTCTCGAAGATGCGCGAGCTGATTTCGCGGCAGATGTACGACGTTGCCATCCAGGCGGCGATCGGAGCCAACATCATCGCGCGTGAGACAATCAAAGCCCTGCGCAAGAACGTGATCGCGAAGTGCTACGGCGGCGACATCACGCGCAAGAAGAAGCTGCTCGAAAAACAAAAGGCCGGCAAGAAGCGCATGAAGCAGATCGGCTCCGTCGAGGTGCCGCAGGAAGCGTTCCTGGCCATTCTGCAGGTGGACGACTGATGGGTTTGCTGACCGGATTGCTCTACGCGTGCCTGGCCGTGTTCGGCCTCGGCTGGTACTTCAACCGGTGGTCGGGCAACTTCTCGCTCGTCCTCTTCGTCCTCACGGTCGTGACGTTCGTCTACTGGCTGGCCGAGCGGTTCTACTTCGCACCCAGGCGTCGCGCCGCCGTCGCTAACTTCGAGCATCAGGACGCAGCGCGTCGCGAGCAGCTCGCCCGCCAGGGCATCGTGCGAGTCGACGACAACGTCGCCGAGACGCGCCAGGCGCTCCTCATGCAGCCCTGGTGGCTCGACTGGACGGCCGGCCTTTTCCCGGTGATCCTGGTCGTCTTCCTGCTGCGCTCGTTCCTGTTCGAGCCCTTCAAGATTCCTTCCGGATCGATGATGCCGACGCTCGTCGTCGGCGACCTGATCCTGGTGAACAAGTTTCACTACGGCATCCGGTTGCCCGTCATCAACAAGAAGATCATCGAAAACCACGATCCCGAGCGCGGCGACGTGATGGTCTTCCGATTCCCGAAGGACCCGAGCACCGACTACATCAAGCGCGTTGTCGGCGTTCCTGGCGACGAGGTCGTGTTCCGCAACCAGCAGCTCTTTCTCAACGGCCAGCTCGTGCCGACCGAGCCGATGCCGGCGCCCGGGTTCTACGACGAGGAAGCGCGCCGCTACGTGCCCGAGTTCAAGGAAAAGCTCGGCAATGTCGAGCACGGGATCCTCATTAATCCTCAGTCCACGCCTTTTTTCGGAGGCCAGGACGGCAATCAATTTCCGTTCCGCGAGAACTGCCGCTACAGTGCCGACGGGGTGGCCTGCAAGGTGCCGGCCGGCAACTATTTCATGATGGGCGACAACCGCGACAACTCGCTCGATTCCCGATATTGGGGCTTCGTCCCCGACGAGAACGTGATCGGCAAGGCGTTCTATGTCTGGATGAATTTCAGCGATCTGAAGCGGATTGGTTCGTTCCATTAAGGCCCGAGCGGCCTGGGAAGGACGGGGGCGGATGTTCGTTCGAGGCGAGACAGCACGGCGCCAGCGCGGCGTGACCCTGTTCGGGCTGCTTTTCTGGGCCGTGATCATCGGCTTCGTCGCGCTCATCGGCATGCGTGTCCTGCCGACGCTCAACGAGTTCTTCACGATCAAGCGCACGATCAACAAGATCG
>JBBSBZ010000442.1:0-2215 GCA_038250795.1 Burkholderiales bacterium
CGGTCTTCGTTCAGGTGGCGCTCGGCCGCCCGCTCAGGCCGAACGCCGGTGCTGCTGCACCGCCGTCAGCAACTGGTCCTTGGTGAAGGGCTTGGTGAGGTAGTCCTCGGAGCCCACCATGCGCCCGCGCGCCTTGTCGAATAGGCCGTCCTTCGACGACAGCATGATGATCGGCACGCCCTGGAACTTGGCGTTGCGCTTGATGATCGCGCAGGTCTGGTAGCCGTCGAGACGGGGCATCAGGATGTCGCAGAAGATGAGGTCGGGGTCGTGGTCGTTGACCTTAGACAACGCGTCGAAGCCGTCCTCGGCGAGAAGCACCTCGTAGCCGCCCTGCTTCAGGAAGATCTCGGCACTGCGACGGATGGTGTTGCTGTCGTCGATGACGAGCACCTTCAATCCGGCTGTTTCGGCGGGGGCCGCGTTCGTCACCTGACGTTCTCCTCAACGAACTGGGGTCTTCGGGCAGACCCGTCGGCGGCGCGCAAACGCTGTCCGATCAGATCTGCACCATCTCGAAGTCTTCCTTGCGAGCGCCACATTCCGGACAGGTCCAGTTCATCGGCACGTCGGCCCAAGGCGTTCCGGCGGCCAGGCCGTGCTCCGGGTCGCCCGCTGCCTCGTCGTAGATCCAACCGCAGATCAGGCACATCCAGGTCTTGGGGTCGCTCACGTCTCTGTGCAATGCCTTCGGGGCGATGCCTTCACTACAATGCAAACAGATTGTAGGCATGGCCCTTCGAGAAAATGCAAGGCTGTGTAGGTACATACGCAACATTCTTCACGTTCGCCTAGAGGTCTCCAGCGGCCCTTCGCGTTACGGCTCTCTCCCCCTTTCGAGCACTCCATGACCGACGTCTCCCCTGCTGCCGGCGCCGACCCCGGCGTCCTCGAAGAGCAGGCTGCGCCCGCGTGCGTCATGAGCTTCAACGTCAACGACCCGA
Organism: Burkholderiales bacterium; assembly: GCA_038250795.1. Classification (GTDB taxonomy): domain Bacteria; phylum Pseudomonadota; class Gammaproteobacteria; order Burkholderiales; family Burkholderiaceae_C; genus Schlegelella_A. The sequence continues at coordinate 945 of JBBSBZ010000442.1, forward strand.
GCGGCGCGGGCGGCAGCGCCGGCGACGTGTCGACGATCGCGGCGATGGGCGCGCATGCCTTGCCGGTCATCACCAGCATCGTCATGCGCGACACCGCCGAGATCTTCGATCACCACGCGATCGACGCCGACGTGATCGTCGAGCAGGCGAGAAGCGTCCTCGAGGACGTGACCATCTCCGCGTGGAAGGTGGGCTTCCTCGGCTCGACCGATGGCGTGAGCGCGGTCGCCGAGATCCTGTCCGACTACCCCGACGTGCCGCTGATCGCCTACCTGCCCAACCTCGCCTGGGTCGAGGAGGACGAGCAGCAGGCGTACCTCGAGGCCTTCCGCGAACTCGTTCTGCCGCAGACCGAAGTGCTCGTCGGCAGCCATCAGACGCTCACCGATTTCCTGCTGCCCGAATGGGACGGCGAGCGACCGCCGTCGTCGCGCGAGATCGCCATCGCCGCGAACAAGCACGGCGCGCGCCACGTGCTCGTCACGAGCATCCCCCTGCCCGACCAGTTCCTCGACAACGTCCTGGCCTCGCCGCAGGGCGCGATCACGGGCGAGAAGTTCGAGCGCTTCGAGACGACCTTCGTCGGCGCCGGCGAGACGCTCTCGGCCGCGCTCGCGGCGCTGATCGCGACCGGCGTCGAGCTGCACGCCGCCGTCGGCGAGTCGCTTGCCTTCCTCGACCAGGCCCTCGACGCGGGCTTCCGGCCCGGCATGGGCAACGTCCTGCCCGACCGCTTCTTCTGGGCACTGCCCGGAGAGGGCGAGGACGATGTCGACGGCAGCGACGAGTCGCCGGCCGCATCCGGCGAAGCCGAGGCCGAAGCGGTGACGGCACCGAAGAACCCGCGCCACGTCCATTGAAAAGCGCGGGCCTGCCGCGATGACCCTCATGACGAACGCAGAGCTGTTCGAGCGCGCCAAGCGCGTCATCCCCGGAGGCGTGAACTCGCCGGTGCGAGCGTTTCGCGCCGTTGGCGGCACGCCGCGCTTCATCGCCCGCGCCGACGGCGCCCATCTCTTCGACGCCGAAGGGAAGCGATACATCGACTACATCGGCTCGTGGGGGCCGATGATCCTCGGCCACCGCCACCCGGCGGTGCAGGCGGCCGTCCACGCGGCGGTCGATGGCGGCCTGTCCTTCGGCGCGCCGACCGAGCGCGAGACCGAGCTCGTCGAGGCGATCATCGATCTCGTGCCCTCGGTCGAGCAGCTCCGTCTCGTGAGCTCGGGCACCGAGGCGGCCATGAGCGCCCTGCGCCTGGCGCGCGGCGC
>JBBSBZ010000443.1:0-2184 GCA_038250795.1 Burkholderiales bacterium
CTCACCGTGCGCGGCCTCTACCAGCAGCCGACGGTGGTCAACAACGTCGAGACGCTCGCCAACGTCACCGGCATCGTGCGCGACGGCGCCGAGGCTTTCCGCAAGGTCGGCACCGCAAAGAGCCCGGGAACGCAGCTGATCTCGATCTCGGGCCACGTGCAGCGGCCCGGCGTCTACGAGGTGGAGTACGGCACGCCCTTCGCGACGTTCCTGCGCGACGACTGCGGCGGCGTGCTCGACGGCGGTGGCCTCAAGTGCGTCATCCCCGGCGGCATCTCGACCAAGGTTCTGACCGCCGCCGAGATCGAGCCGCTGACGCTCGACCACGCCAGCTTCACCGCCGCCGGCTCCGGGCTCGGCTCGGGCGGCATGATCGTCGTCGCCGAAGGCACGTGCATGGTCCGGCTGCTGCAGGTGCTGCTGCGCTTCTACCACCACGAGTCGTGCGGGCAGTGCACGCCGTGCCGCGAAGGCATGGGCTGGATGCACGCCATCATCGACCGTATCGTCGCCGGCCACGGCGAGGCTGCCGACATCGATCGCCTGATCGCGATCTCGAACGCCAACGACGGCACGACGATCTGCGGCATGGGCGACGCGGCCGGCTACGCCACCGTCGGGATCATCGCCAAGTACCGCGACGAGCTCGAGCACTGGATCGCGCACGGGCGCTCGCGCAACGACGGTCGCCTCGAGGCCGGCCATGCCGAACTCGCGCGCGAGGCGGTGCTCCATGGTTGAGATCTTCATCGACGGCGAGCGCATCGATGCCGACGACGGCCAGACCGTGATGCAGGCAGCGCGCGCGAGCGGGCACGAGATCCCGTATTTCTGCTGGCACCCGGAGCTGTCGGTCCCGGGCAATTGCCGGGTCTGCATGGTCGAGGTCGAGAACGAGGGCGGCGCCGAGGGCTGGCTCGACATCGCCTGCAACATGCCGGTCGCCGCGGGCATGCGCGTGCGCACGGACAGCGAGCGCGTGCGCGCGCGGCGCAAGGAGATCCTGCAGCTCCTCACGCTCAACCATCCGGTCGACTGCGGCATCTGCGACAAGGCCGGCGAGTGCAAGCTGCAGGACTACCACTACGCCTACAACGGCGCCGCGTCGGTGTCGCACGAGAGCAAGGTCCATGCGAGCAAGCACCACCTGCTCTCGGATCGCATCGTCCTCGACAACGAGCGCTGCATCCTCTGCTCGCGTTGCGTCCGCTTCACCCACGAGATCTCGAAGTCGCACGGCCTGGGCATCCAGAACCGCGGCGACCGCTCGCTGGTGCGCGCCGTCGAGGACGGCGCATTCCAGCGCGATCCGTATTCCGACAACGTGATCGACATCTGCCCGGTCGGCGCGCTGCTGCCGCTGCAGCACCTGCATCAGACGCGAGTCTGGTATCTCGAGCCGACCGCGTCGATCTGCCCCGGCTGCGCGCGCGGCTGCAACATCGACATCTGGCACCGCCGCGCCGACTGGAAGCTGAACCGCCTGGACCCGGGCGCCAACGCGCGCATCGACCGCGTCACGCCGCGCGAGAACCCGGCGGTCAACGGACCGTGGACGTGCAACAAGGCGCGCGACCTCGCGGCGATTTTCGGGCGGCCGCGCGCGACCGCGTCGCTGCATCGGGGCCGCGTCGTCGCTCTGGAAGACGCGCTCGAGCAGGCGCGCGAGCTGATCGCCGCGGCGCGGCATCCGGTCGCGCTGGTCTCGACCTGGGCGTCCAACGAGGAGCTGGCCGCCTTCCATGCCGCCCTCGGCCACCGCATCGACTGCTACGTCAAGACCGACTGGCTGCCCCTGCCGGGAGAATTGATCGAAGACGACATCCTGATCAGGCGCGACAAGAACCCGAACCGCGCCGCCGCGGAAGCGCTCTACCCGCCGCTGCCGGCCGATATGGGCGCCGCACTGGGTGCGAGCGACCTGGTGATCGTCTGGGGCGAAGGCTGCGACTTCAGCCTGCTGCCCGCCGCGGCGAAGGTGATCCAGCTCGATTCGTGGCGCGAGTCGCAGCACGGCGCGGCCGAGGTCTTCCTGCCGGTCAGCGTGCAGACCGAGCGCAGCGGCCACTACACGAACTTCGCCGGAGTCGTCAGCCGATTCGAGGCGTGCTTTGCCAGGCCGGCGGGTGTCGGCGACGCGCAGGCGCTGTTCGCCGCGCTGGCCGTCGGGTCGTCGGTGAGCAC
>JBBSBZ010000444.1:0-2179 GCA_038250795.1 Burkholderiales bacterium
CTCGCGACCGTCGAGAAGACGCTCGCCCGGTCGATCAAGGCCGCCAAGTCGGGCAACGACAAGGAAGCCAAGCGGCTGGTCGACGTGCTCGAGAAGTGCAACGCGGCGCTGGACCAGGCGCGGCCGGTGCGCTCCATCGCCTTCAGCAAGGAAGAGCAGGCGGTCCTGAAGCCGCTCTGCCTCATCACCGCCAAGCCGGCGATGTTCGTCGCCAACGTCGCCGAGGACGGCTTCGAGAACAACCCGCACCTCGAACGCCTGCGCGTGTTTGCGGAGAAGCAGCACGCGCCGGTCGTCGCGATCTCGGCCAAGACCGAGGCGGAGCTGGCCGACATGGACGACGCCGACAAGGCGATGTTCCTGGCCGAGATGGGCCAGACCGAGTCGGGTCTCGCGCGGCTGATCCGCGCCGCCTTCGGCCTGCTCGGGCTGCAGACCTACTTCACCGCCGGCGTCAAGGAAGTCCGCGCCTGGACCATCCATGTCGGCGACACGGCGCCGCAAGCCGCCGGCGTCATCCACACCGACTTCGAACGCGGCTTCATCCGCGCCCAGACGATCGCCTTCGACGACTTCATCGCCCACGGCGGCGAGCACGGCGCCAAGGACGCGGGGCGCATGCGCTCGGAGGGCAAGGAGTACGTCGTCAAGGACGGCGACGTGCTGAACTTCCTGTTCAACGTCTAGCGGCATCCGGCCGACCCGCATGTCGCGAGCCGCCGGATCCTCTTCCGCGACGCCGCGCGCCCGTGACTCGGGCCGGCGTGGTCTGCCGCTGGCGCTGACGACGCTCGCCTACGTCGCGGCCGGCCTGCTGTCGATCTGGCTCCAGGTCGCGCCGCGCCAGGGCGCGCCGCAGTCGCTTGCGACGGCGATCGCCCTGGCGGGGGTGCTGGTCTACGGCGGGCGGATTCTGATCGGCATCGGTGTCGGCGCGATGGCGCTGGCGCTGGTCGCCCATGGGCTCGCCGGTCGGCACGGCGCGGCGATCGTCGTGGTGTCGCTCGTCAGCGCCGTCGGCGCCGTCGCCGAGGCGGCCGTCGGGGCGATGCTGATCCGGCGCTTCGTGCGCCAGCCCCTGACCCTTTCGGAGCCTGCCGACATCTTCGCCTTCCTGGCGGCATGCGCGGCGACCAGCCTCGTTCGCGCGACCTTCGTGGCGGTGGCACTCGGCGCCGGGGGCATCGTCGCGAGCGCCAAGCTGCTCGCGCTCTGGGGCTCGACCGTGCTCGGCGACCTGACGGGTCTTTTCATCATCACCCCGGTCATCCTCACGCTCATCGGCCGGCCGCGCGCCGACTGGGCGGCGCGCCGCCTGCCGGTCGGATTGACGATGACCTTCGTGCTGGCCTTCCTGGTGCTGGGCATCGTCCAGTCGACGCGCTGGAACGAGGAGCGCATGCGCGCCGGCTTCGAGCGCGACGCCTCGGGCGCCTCGCTCGTCCTCGCGACCCAGCTCGAGGAGCCGCTGCGCGCGCTCGAGGCGCTGCGCGGCGTCTTCGTGATCTCGCACCGGCCGTCGCGAGGAGAGATGCACCAGGTGACCGGACGCTGGCTCGAGAGCGGCTCGGTCAGCGCGATGGGCTGGAGCGAACGGATCCGGCGCGACGAGCTGCAGCCGTTCGAGGCGCGCGCGCGTGCCGAGGGCCTGGTCGGCTACCGCGTCTTCGACCGCGACAGCGACTCGGCGGCAGCCGTCGCGGCGCCAGTCCAGCCGGCCGCGCCAGGGGAAGAGACGCACGACGCGTTTGCCGTGCGCCTGATCGAGCCGCCGCTCGGCAACACGCCGGCGCTCGGGGTCAACAGCCTGTCGATTCCGGCGGCGCGCGCCGCCATCGTGCAATCGATCGAGAGCGGTCTTCCGGCAGCGACAACGGCGTTTCGACTGACCCAGACGGCCGCCGAGAACCCGCGCCTGGGCACGGTGGTCTACCAGGCGATCTACGACGGCGACCCGGCGACATCGACGGAACGGCGCAGCGCCGTCCGCGGCGCCGTGTTCGTCACCCTCACCATGGACGCCCAGCTCGACAGCCTCGCCGGCAAGGTGCCGGGCTACCTGCGTCTGTGCGTCGTCGACGCGGAGCCGGGAGCGACTCAGCGCCGGCTCGGCGGCACGCCGGGCTGCGAGAGCGAGACGGCGGCGCTCAGCCACGTCCGTCCGCTCGCCTTCGCCGGA
>JBBSBZ010000445.1:0-2176 GCA_038250795.1 Burkholderiales bacterium
CGCGTGTACTCGGCGAACGACGTCGTGTCGGTGCGCAGCACCATGTTCGACGAATCGTTGCCGCCGTAGAGGAAGAGGCAGACGATCGCCTTGTAGTCGGGCACGGTCTGCGCGACCGCGGTGCCGAGGCTGGCCAGGTTGAGCGCGAAGGGCGCACCGGCGGCGCCGACGGAGCCCGAGACGATCGACGCGGTGCGGAGGAACCGACGGCGTTCAGCGTTGAATTGCGACATGGTGGGTCTGCTATTTCTGGATCAGGTAGTCGGGCGAGGCCATCGACAGGAAGACGGCGATGTAGACGCGGTCGAGCCTGGCGGCATCGATCGCCGCCTGGTTGGTCGGCACCGGCGCCGGCGCGCCGCTCGCGGGCGTTCCCGGCGGCAGCACGGCGACGGGGATCGCGCGGCTCGTCACGGCCGCCATCAGCTGCGTCTTCAGCGCCGCCGGCATCGTGCCGCCGAAAAGGAGCAGGTCCATCCGGTCGACCAGGTCGGCCGGCACGCCGGCGAGCGCGACCTCGGCGGCGTAGTCCTGCCGGATATCGCGCGTCGTGCTGAGCGGGACCCAGCCGCGGATGTAGTTCATGTAGCCGGCGACCGACAGCTCGTGGGTGAGCTGCATCTCGGGGACGACGAGGCCGGCGTCCGACAGGCCCTTGCCCGAAGGGACGTAGCCGGGACGGAAGAAGTTGAACACCGTCGGCGCGAACATCGGCGTCTGGTTCAGTCGCGTCGCCGGATCGTCGGTGAGGCCGATGCCGGTGAAGCGGCCGCTGGTCGAGGTGGCCTTGAAGGCGCGCAGCATGTGCGACAGCCGCAGCACCGGCTCGCGCAGCTTGCCCGCGCTGGTCGATGTGCCGACGGCGCGTGCTTCCGGGTCGAGCAGGATCGCCTTCCACACCGCCTTCATGTCGCCGCGCACGCCGCTGCCGTTGTCGTTGAACGCGGCCGCGACGCGGGCGACGTAGGCCGGGCTCGGATTGCTGCTGACCAGGCGCTGGATCAGCTGCTTGCCGATGAAGGGGCCGACGTTCGGGTTGTTGAAGAGCGTGTCGAGCGCGATCTTCACGTCGCCGACCGTGTCGGGCGTCGTCTGCGGTGCGATCGTCAAGCCGAAGAAAGTCTTGGCGCTCACCGAATGGAAGCTGGTGTTGGCCGTGTACTGGTTGTAGTCCTGCATCGGCCGCCAGTCGCGCGACGGATCGGGGCTGCCGCCGAAAAAGCGCGCGCTGGTGCGGTCGGTGAGGTTCGGGCCCGCGTACCAGCTGAGAGCCGTGAAGACCTGCGAGAGTCCGTCCAGGTCGGCCGACTTGTAGGCCGCGACCGGCGCGCCGGAAGCCATGACCGGCGACCCGTCGAGGTTGAGCTTGTACTGGCCGATGGTGAAGAGCTGGGTGACTTCGCGCGCGAAATTGAGGTCGGGCACGCGGCCGGTCGTCGCGTCTTCCTTCTGGTTTTTCAGGTGGGTCAGGTAGACACCCATCATCGGGTGATAGGTGACGCTGTCGAGCAGGTCGCGGAAGTTGCCGAACGCCTTCTCGCCGAGCATGTCGTAGTACGACGCGACGCCACGCGGCTGGGTCTGCAAAGTGGCGTTGGAGAACGAGATCACGAAGATCTCCGACAGGGCGAACGCGACCCGCTGGCGCAGCTGGTCGTCGGCGCCGAGCGCCTGGCTCCACCACGAGTCGTAGAAATTGACCTCGCTGACCTGCTGGCCGAGGGCGGCGGCGTCGGCCGTCGCCTGGTTGATGTAGAGGCGATGGAGCGTCTGCGGCTTGGCGAACTGCTCGTCGAACCAGGCCGAGTAAGACACTGAGGCCATGTGGTCGATGTCGGCGCTGCTCGGCCCCATCGTCGCCTGGCCGAGGAAGCGCGACGCCTCCACCTTGGTCGGCGTCGAGGTGGGCGCGACCGGCGACCCGCCGCCGCCGCCATCGCCGGCGTTGTTGCCTCCGCCGCACGCGGCCAGGGCGAGCACGAGAACTGCCGCCGCCGTCGCGACGGCAGGGCGCGCGAGCTTGCCGCGCGCCAACTGCATTTTTTCGAGTTTGTCCACCATCGACCCCTGCGAGACACCTGACGAGTTTGCTTACTCGTCATGAAACGCAGGCCGCGTGCCAATGCGTCGAAGGTCGATTGGCAGCGCTTTCGCCGTCCATTGCCGTCACTTCGGC
>JBBSBZ010000446.1:0-2174 GCA_038250795.1 Burkholderiales bacterium
GGCTACGACGTCGAGAAGGCGCAGCGCGGCATCGTCTACATCGACGAGATCGACAAGATCAGCCGCAAGGCCGACAACCCGTCGATCACCCGCGACGTCTCGGGCGAGGGCGTGCAGCAGGCGCTGCTCAAGCTCGTCGAAGGCACGATGGCCTCGGTGCCGCCGCAAGGCGGCAGGAAGCACCCCAACCAGGACTTCCTGCAGATCGACACGACCAACATCCTGTTCATCTGTGGCGGCGCGTTCGACGGCCTCGAGAAGGTCATCCAGAACCGGTCCGAGAAGTCGGGCATCGGCTTCGGCGCCACCGTTCACACCAAGTCCGAAAAGCGGGTCTCCGAGATCTTCCGCGAGGTCGAGCCGGAAGACCTGATCAAGTTCGGCCTCATCCCCGAGCTCGTCGGGCGCCTGCCGGTCGTCGCGACGCTCGGTGAGCTGACAGACGACGCGCTGGTGCGCATCCTCACCGAGCCGAAGAACGCGCTCGTGAAGCAATACCAGAAGCTCTTCGCCATGGATGGCGTCGAGCTCGAGATCCGGCCGTCGGCGCTCGCGGCAATCGCCAAGAAGGCGCTCGCTCGCAAGATCGGCGCGCGCGGCCTGCGCTCGATCATGGAGCAGTCGCTGATCGATACCATGTTCGAACTGCCCACCCTCGACGGCGTCGCCAAGGTCGTGCTCGACGAGCACACCATCCAGGACGAAGCCAAGCCGCTCCTCGTGTACCGAGAACCGGCCAAGTTCAGCGCCTGATGCGCCTTTTGCCCGACTCCCCGTTCGGGCAGGATTCAACCCTCGGCGCGGCCCACCTCTCGGCCGGCCCTTTTAAATGTCCCCTCGGGCCCCAGATCGGCACGAGAAAGAGAGGTTTCTGACATGTCCGGACATCCTGTTCTGCCCGCCGAGAAGATCACGCTGCCGCTGCTGCCGCTGCGCGACGTCGTCGTCTTCCCGCACATGGTCATTCCCCTGTTCGTGGGGCGACCGAAATCGATCAAGGCGCTCGAGGTCGCCATGGAAGCGGGGCGCCAGATCATGCTGGTCGCCCAGAAGGCCGCCGGCAAGGACGAGCCCAAGCCTGACGACATGTTCGAGGTCGGCTGCGTCTCGTCGATCCTGCAGATGCTGAAGCTTCCGGACGGCACGGTGAAGGTGCTGGTCGAAGGCGTGCAGCGCGCGACCACGCATGGCGTCACCGACAACGGCGAGTATTTCGTCTCCGAAGTGACGCCCGTGCCGCCCGAGGTCGAGACCAAGAGCGAGGTCGAGGCGCTGCGCCGCGCCGTGACTCAGCAGTTCGACCAGTACGTCAAGTTGAACAAGAAGATCCCGCCGGAGATTCTCACGTCGATCGCGGGCATCGACGACGCCGGGCGTCTCGCTGACACCATCGCCGCGCACCTGCCGCTGAAGCTCGAGAACAAGCAGTCTGTGCTCGACCTCGTCGAGGTCGACAAGCGGCTCGAGAAGCTGCTCGAGCAGCTCGAGCACGAGGTCGACATCCTGCAGGTGGAAAAGCGCATCCGCGGCCGCGTCAAGCGCCAGATGGAGAAGAGCCAGCGCGAGTACTACCTCAACGAGCAGGTCAAGGCGATCCAGAAGGAACTCGGCGACGGCGAAGAGGGCGCCGACATGGAGGAGCTCGAGAAAAAGATCATCGCCGCCAAGATGCCGAAGGATGCGCGCAAGAAGGCCGATGCGGAGTTCAAGAAGCTCAAGCTGATGTCGCCGATGTCGGCCGAGGCGACGGTCGTGCGCAACTACATCGACACGCTCGTCAACCTGCCCTGGGCGAAGAAGACCAAGATCAAGCAGGATCTGGCCTTCGCCAAGCAGGTGCTCGACGAGGATCACTACGGCCTCGACAAGGTCAAGGACCGCATCCTCGAGTACCTCGCGGTGCAGCAGCGCGTCGACAAGATGAAGTCGCCGATCCTGTGCCTGGTCGGGCCTCCGGGCGTCGGCAAGACCTCGCTCGGCCAGAGCGTGGCCCGCGCGACCGGCCGCAAGTTCGTGCGCATGGCGCTCGGCGGCGTGCGCGACGAGGCCGAGATCCGTGGCCACCGTCGCACCTACATCGGCTCGATGCCGGGCAAGGTGCTGCAGTCGCTGACCAAGATCGGCACGAGAAATCCGCTCTTCCTGCTCGACGAGATCGACAAGCTCGGCATGGA
>JBBSBZ010000447.1:0-2173 GCA_038250795.1 Burkholderiales bacterium
ACGCTCTCGATCGCCGGCCCGATCGTCCTGTATCTCGCCCACCGCGGCGGAGTCCTTGGCCAAGCCGAAGAAACCTGGCGGCTGCTGTTCATCGGCATCGTCGCCGTCGGCCTGGTGGCGGTCGGCCGATTCGCCTGGCTTAGACAGGACACCAGCAGTCTGCTGCTGCTCCTCACGGGCGCGGTTTCGCTGACTCTCGGCGTGCGCGATTTCATGGTGGCGCAGTCGGGCAAGGACAACAACCCGGTCTGGCTCGTGCCTTATGCGGGCTTGCTGTTCGTCGTCCTGGTCGCCTGGATGTTGATCGACCGCTTCGTCGCGACGACGCGCGAACTCGCCGCCATGAACCGCGAGCTGGAGCAGCGCGTCGAGGCGAAGGGTGCGCAGTTGATCAAGGCGCTCGACGAGATGCGCAGCGCGAAAGAGTCGGCCGAAGCCGCAAACCGATCCAAGAGCAGCTTTCTCGCGGCCGCCAGCCACGACCTGCGCCAGCCGACCCACGCGCTCGGCCTCTACATGGCGACGCTTGCCGATGACCGCCTGTCGGACGACCAGCGCGAGGTCGTGCAGCGCATGAAGACGTCGTTGACCGCGCTCGAGGCGATGTTCAACTCGCTGCTGGACATCTCGCGCATGGATGCCGGCATCGTCGTCGCCGCCCCGCACGCCTTTGCACTCGCTCCGCTCTTGCACCGCTTGGCCGACGAGTTCGGCGCGCAGGCAGCCGAGAGGGGGCTGCGCTTGTCGGTACGGATAGCCGCCACCCCGACGCCGGTTGCCGCCCTCAGCGATCCGATGCTGATCGAGCGGATCATGCGCAACCTGATAGGCAACGCCGTCAAGTACACGGAGCATGGCGGAATTCTGGTCAGCGCGCGCCTGCGCGGCGACGGCAAGGTCGGCGCGAGCCACTGGCGGGTCGAAGTCTGGGACACCGGCCCCGGCATCGCGGAAGAAGACCGAACGCGGGTGTTCGAGGAGTTCTTCCAGGTCGGCAACCCCGAGCGCGATCGAGCCAGTGGACTGGGCCTCGGCCTTTCGATCGTGCGACGGCTGACCGAGCTGCTGGGCCATCCGCTGCAACTGACGTCGCAGGTCGGCCGCGGAAGCCGATTCACCTTCGACCTGCCCGCCAGCCAGGAGGTGCCCGCCAGCGTCGTCGCGCCGCTGGGCGCGAGTGACGTCGCTGGCCTGTGCGTCGCCGTCGTCGACGACGACCCCGAGGTGCGCGGCAGCACCGAGCTGCTGCTGCGACGCTGGGGCTGCGTCGTCGTCGCCGGCGCCGACGGCGGCGACGTGGTGCTGCGCCAGAGCGACGCAGTGGCACACACCGAGGCGATCGTGGCGGACTATCGCTTGCGTGGCGAGATGACCGGCGTCGACGCGATCAATGCGGTACGCGCCGCAGTGCGACGCGCCGTACCGGCACTCATCGTGTCCGGCGAATCCAGCATCGAGCAGCTTGCGCGCCTGCGCGCGAGCGGCTTCGATTGCATGAGCAAGCCCGTCAGCCCGGCGCGTCTGCGCGAGTGGCTCGCCGCGGTGATGCGCTCGCGGTCGCGCGAGCGTGGCGGCGTGGCGGCGATCGTCACTGGAGTACCCGAACCATGAATCTCCTGGTTGCCGACGATCATCCGCTCGTGCGCGATGCGCTGGCGCGCACGCTGCGTCGCATCGAGCCCGATGCCGACGTTCACGAAGCCAGCGATTTCGCCACCGCGCAGACCATCTGCGAGACGCTCGGCCCCGTGCTCGCCTTGCTCGACCTGAACATGCCAGACATGAACGGGTTGGACGGACTGCGCACGCTGCGCCGTCGATTTCCCAACCTTTTCATGATCGTTGCTTCCGGCCAGCAGGATCCGCCGACGATCCGGGCCGTGCTCGCCGCGGGTGCGAACGGGTTTTTCCCGAAGTCGTCGGAATCGGACTTGTTGATGCAGGCCGTACGCCTCGTGCTTGCGGGCGGCAGCTACGTGCCGATGGATGCGCTCGCCGATGTCGACACCGCATCGCGCGCCGGCACGACGAACTCCGTCGCCCTCACGCCGCGCCAGCTCGATGTTCTGCAGCGCCTCTTGCGAGGCTCGCCGAACAAGACCATCGCTCGCGAGCTGAACCTCACCGAGGGAACGGTGAAGATCCATATTGCCGCCATCCTGCGCGCGTTGCG
>JBBSBZ010000448.1:0-2162 GCA_038250795.1 Burkholderiales bacterium
GAGCGCACCGGCGCCGGCGGCCGCGTCCTCGCGATCGACCTGTCGCCGGCGATCGTCGAGCTCGGCCGGGCGCGGGCCGCCCGCGCCGGCCTGGCCCACGTCGAGTTCCAGGTGGGCGACGGCGAGTCACTGCCCGTCGCGACGGCCGCCTTCGACGCGGTCGTCTGCCGCCTCGGGCTGATGTTCTTTCCCGAGCCGCTTCGCGGCATCTGCGAGATGCACCGCGCCCTGCGGCCCGGCGGCAGGGTGTGCGCGATGGTCTTCTCCGGCCGCGAGCACAACCCCTGCATCGCGACGCTGATGGCGACGGCGCTCGAGCATGCCGGCCTGCCGCCAGCGGATCCGAACACCCCCGGCGGCCTGCTGAGCCTCGGCCGACCGGGGCGGATGGATGCGCTGTTCCGCGAGGCCGGCTTCGGCGACGTCGCCACGACCGCCATCGCCGCGCCGTTTCGCCTGCCATCGGTCGACCACTACCTGGCCTTCGTGCGCACGTCGGGCGGGCCGATCCTGCAAATCCTCGCGCGCCTCGCCCCGGCGGCCGCCGACGCAGCCTGGGCCGACATCCGCGAGCGGCTGCGTGCCTTCGACACAGCCGAAGGCTGGGCAGGCCCCAACGAGCTGCTGCTGACCGCCGGCCGCCGACCGTGAAGCGCTTCGTCATTGCCTCAAAGGATCACACCATGAATCGTCTGCATCTCCATCGCTTCGCCGCCGTCCTGGCCTCGACGGTCGTCCTGACGGCCTGCGCCGACACGCCCACGGCCGAGGCGCCGCAGGTCGACCGCGCCGCCAGCACGCAGGCGCTGAAGAAGCTGCCGCGAAAGGCCGGCGAGCGCGTCGCCGTCTCGATCTACGAGTTCCGCTCGAGCGTCGTCGAGATCCCGGCGCGCGGCAGCACCGACATGTTCAAGACCGCGCTCGTGCAGAGCGGCCAGTTCCGCGTCGTCGAGCGGTCGCGCCTGAGCGAGGGCGTGATCCGCGAGAAGCAGCTCAACGCCTCGGGCCTCTCGACCGGCAAGGCCGGCGCGGAGCAGCTGACCGGCGCCCGCTACCTCTTCGAGGGCTCGATCACCGAGGCCAACGCCAGCCAGACGCAACGCAGCGCCGGCTTCGCGGTCGCGGGCATGGAGATGAACCGCAGCACCAACAAGGACGTCATCGGCATCGACGTGCGCATCGTCGATGTCGCCAGCGGCGACATCGTCGATGTGGTCACGGTGCGCAAGTCCGTCGCCAGCGACGCCACCGGCGTCTCCGGTGTCGGCAACCTGATCGGCACGGTGATGGCGCACAAGGGCAGGAGCACCACCTACGTGCCCGACGTGCATCTGCAGCAGCAGCGCAGGGAGAGCCTCGACGTCGCCCTGCGTGCGGCCATCGACCAGGCCGTCATCGAGCTGGCGGCGCGATTCCCGAGCGTGGGCGCGGCGCAATGAAGCAGGCCTCAACCCGCCCCCGAATTCAAAGGAGAACGACATGAAGACCCGAATCTCGTCGCGCCTCGCGCCGCTGTACGCCGCCGCATTGCTGGTCGCCGGTGGCGGCGCGCACGCCGGCGTCGGCATCCGGGTGATGGCCCAGGACTGGAACCCGGCCCAGCCGGCACAGCAGTCGACCCGCCGGCTCGCTGACGAGCCCGGGCTCGTCAGCGAGGCGCTGCAGCGTGCCTGGCGCGAGGCCCGGCCCCGCCTCTGCACCGCTCTCAGCAACCGGATGGGGCTGGGCGGCGCGGCCCATGGCTTCACCCTGCGCGACATCGATTGCGTGCTCGACGAGACGCCGGTGTTCAGCGTCGCCTCGAACGGCCCGAACGGGCTGACCGCCTTGATGGCTTTCGGCGGCTATGTCGCTGCCACCTCGACGACGCCCGACCATTTCGACAAGGCGCTCGATCCGCGCTTCTCGATCAACGTGCGCATGAACCTGGCGCTCAGGATCTCGGTGCAGCCCAGTCCGACGCAGACGCTTCGCGCCGATGCGGCGAGCGTGACGCTGTCCGATGCCAAGCTCGACTCGCACGGCCTGACCGGAGACATCCTGAAGTTCGTGATCAGCGACCTGGCCGCCTTCTTCACCGGCACCGACTACAAGCAGCTCGCCGAAAGCGCGATCAACAGCGCCGGCGCCGACATCGCCCGGCCGTTCAACGCCGCGCTCGC
>JBBSBZ010000449.1:0-2142 GCA_038250795.1 Burkholderiales bacterium
CGGTACGGCTCGTCCTCGCGATGCGGGCTCGCGTCGCCCGACGCGTCGGCGAGCTTCCTCATCGCTGGCGACACCGGCTGCAGCATCGCCGAATTCGAGAGCTCGGCGCCGAGCTCGTGCACCTGCGTCAGGTAGTGGCGCAGCGCCGTCTCGCTCTGCCGCTCGAAGGCGGTGACCAGCGTCGCGGCGCCGACGAAGGGATTGCCGTCGCGGTCGCCGCCGATCCAGTTGCCCATGCGAAAGAAGCTCGCGATCTCGTGGCCCGGGAGCGCCTCCTCGATGTCACGGTAGAGCATCGGGATCTGCGTCAGGAAGGTGCTGCGGTAGTAGCTGAGCGCGTTCTCGATCTCGTCGTCGACGGTGAGCTTGCTGGTGCGCAGCATGCGCGTCTGCCAGAGCTGGGTGACGCGGGCGCGCAGCAGCGTCTCGTTCTCGGCGAGTTCGGGCCCGCTCGCGTGCGGCGAGCGCGCTGCGAGCAGCTCGGCGATGGCGCGCTCGGCGTCGAGGATGCTCTTGCGCTGCACCTCGGTCGGATGGGCGGTGAGCACGGGCGAAATGAAGGCCCGGTTGAGCGTCGCGGCGATCTCGCCGGCATCGAGGTCGCGTCGCGCCAGCCGCTCGAACGCCTTCGCCAGGGAGCCCTCCTGCAGGTGGCCCTGGCGCTCATGGAACGCGCGCCGGCGCAGGTGATGGCGGTCCTCGGCGATGTTGGCCAGGTGCGAGAAATAGCTGAAGGCGCGGATGACGCTCACGGTGTGATCGCCCGACAGCCCCATGAGCAGCCGGTCGAGGGCGCGGCCTGCGCCCTTGTCGCGCTTCAGGCGATAGGCGACGGCGAGCTGGCGGATGCGCTCGACGCGTTCGAAGGCCGCGCCGCCTTCGTGCTCGCGGATGACGTCGCCCAGGATTCGGCCGAGCAGCCGAATGTCGTCGACCAGCGGCCGGTTCTTGTCGACGTCGCACCCGCCGCCGGGTCGTTTCGCGCGTGTCGTCCGGGTCGTCGACCCTGCTGTCGCTCGGCTCATGCGCTCGATGATGCAGGAGACGTGCCTGCTAGCATGAAAGCATGGCCGCACCGATCGTCATCGCCACCCGCGAGAGCCGTCTCGCGCTCTGGCAGGCGGAGTTCGTGCGCGACCTGCTGGTTGCCGGCGGGGCCGAGGTCACGCTGCTGCCGATGACGACGCGCGGCGACCAGATTCTCGATCGCACGCTCTCGAAGGTCGGCGGCAAGGGCCTCTTCGTGAAGGAGCTCGAGACAGCGCTGGCCGACGGCCGGGCCGACATTGCCGTCCATTCGCTGAAGGACGTGCCGATGGACCTGCCCGCCGGCTTCGCGCTCGCCGGCGTGCTCGCGCGAGAGGACGCGCGCGACGCCTGGGTGTCGAGCCGATACGCGACGCTGGCCGAGTTGCCCGAGGGCGCCGTCGTCGGCACGTCGAGCCTGCGCCGGGTGGTCCAGCTCGTGGCGCTTCGCCCCGACCTGCGCATCGAGCCGCTGCGCGGCAACCTCGACACCCGCCTCAGAAAGCTCGACGAGGGCCTCTACGACGGCATCGTCCTCGCTGCCGCCGGCCTCGTGCGGCTCGGCCTGGCATCGCGCATCCGCGCCCGGTTCGCGGAGGCGGACATGCTTCCCTGCGCGGGCCAGGGCGCGCTCGGCATCGAGACCCGCGCCGACGCTTGCGGCCTGATCGACCGCATCGCCGCGCTTGCCGATCGGCCGACGCAGCTTGCGGTGGCCGCGGAGCGCGCCGTGTCGCGCGCTCTCGGCGGCAGCTGCAGCATGCCCCTCGCGGCCCATGCGACATGGCGCGGCGACACGCTCCACCTCGAGGGAGCCATCGGCCATCCGTCGCAGCGCGACGCGCCGCTCCTGCGCGTGGCCGTCGAGGAGCGCGTCGGCGACGAGGACGCCGCCGAGGCGCTCGGCACGCGGGCGGCGCGCGCCCTGGTGGCCGCCGGCGCGGCGCCGTACCTGGCCGCGGCCGAGAGCCTGAGTGCGCCGACCTCGGTCGGCTAGAGGCGGGGCCGGCCCGTCGCGCCGATGACTTCGCGCCGGCCCGTTCTTGTCACCCGGCCCGCCGCGCAGGCCTCGCCCTGGGTCGAGCGCCTGCGTGCGCGCGGCCTCGATGCCGAGTC
>JBBSBZ010000450.1:0-2114 GCA_038250795.1 Burkholderiales bacterium
CATCGCGATGCTCACGCGCGGCCTCGCCGTCGAGCTCGCGCCGCACAACATCCAGGTCAACGCGATCGCACCGGGCTTCTTCCGCACCGAGATGAATGCCGCGCTGACGGCCAACGCGGACTTCTCGTCCTGGGTGGAAAAGCGCACGCCGGCCGGCCGCTGGGCCGAGCCCGACGAGCTCGCGGGTGCGGCCGTGTTCCTCGCCTCGTCGGCGGCGAGCTTCGTCACGGGACAAATCCTCTACGTCGACGGCGGGTTCACCGCCAGCATGTGAGAACGGTCGCCGGCGCCTAGCGCGACCAGTCGGGCTTGCGCTTGTCGATGAAGGCCTGCACGCCCTCGAGGGCGGAGCCGTCCATCATGTTCGTCGCCATGGTCCGGCCGGCGTCTTCGTAGGCGGCAGCGACGCCGCTCTCGAGTTGGCGATAGAAGAGCGCCTTGCCGAGCGCGATCGCGACGCGCGGCTTGGCGACGATCGACGCCACCAGGGATTCCACCTCGGCGTCGAGGCGGTCGGCCGGAACGACGCGGTTGACGAGCCCCTTCGCCTTGGCCTCGTCGGCGGAGATGAATTCGCCGGTGACGAGCATCTCGAAGGCGGCCTTCCTCTGAAGGTTGCGGGCGAGCGCGACGCTCGGCGACGAGCAGAAGAGCCCGAGGCTGACTCCGCTCACGGCGAAGCGGGCCTCGCTTGCCGCGACCGCCAGATCGCACGCCGCGACGAGCTGGCAGCCCGCCGCCGTCGCGATGCCCTGGACGCGCGCGATCACCGGAACGGGCAGGCGCTGGAGCGTGAGCATCACGCGCGAGCACTGCGCGAACAGGGCTTCGTAGTAGGCCTGCGACGGCTCGGCGCGCATCTGCTTCAAGTCGTGGCCGGCGCAGAACGCCTTGCCTTCGCCGGCGATGACGACGACTCGCGCGCGCTCGTCGGCGGCGACGGCGTCGAGCTCGGCCTGGAGCGCGTCCAGCATGCCCTCGCCCAGCGCGTTGAAAGACTTCGGCCGGTCGAGAACGAGGGTGACGACGCCGCGGTCGTCGCGTGAACGTCGGACAAAGGGCGTCGTGGCCGTGAGGATTTCGTTCATTCTGGTGTCCTATTCGATGGCCGCTGCCGAGCGGGCGCGCTCGCGCAGCTGGAACTTCTGGATCTTGCCGGTCGAGGTCTTCGGGATCGGCTCGAAGCGGATCTCGCGCGGCACCTTGTAGCCGGCGAGCAGCGACTTGCAGTGGGCGACGAGCGCTGCCGCGTCGGCCGTCGCGCCGGCACGCAGCTCGACGAAGGCGAGCGGCGTCTCGCCCCACTTCGGGTCGGGCCGGGCGACGACGGCGCAGGCCATGACGTCGGGATGGCGGTAGAGCGCGTCCTCGACCTCGAGCGAGCTGATGTTCTCTCCACCGGAGATGATCACGTCCTTGCTGCGGTCCCGGATCTTCACGTAGCGGTCGGGCTCGAGCACGGCGAGGTCGCCGGTGTGGAACCAGCCGCCGGAGAAGGCCTCGGCGGTCGCCTCCGGATTCTTGAGGTAGCCGCGCATGACGATGTTGCCGCGGAACATGATCTCGCCCATCGTCGCGCCGTCGGCCGGCACCTCGCGCATCGACTGCGGGTCCATCACCGTCATGCCTTCCTCGAGCACGTAGCGCACGCCCTGGCGACCGTTGAGCCGCGCCTGCTCGGAGACCGGCTCGCCGACCCACGACTCGCGTTTCACCGCCACCGCCGCCGGGCCGTAGACCTCGGTCAGGCCGTAGACGTGGGTGAGGTCGAAACCGATTCGGGCCATGCCTTCGATCATCGCCGCCGGCGGCGCAGCGCCGGCGACCATCGCCCTCACCTTCTGCGCGATGCCGTCACGCATCGACCCGGGGGCGGCGAGCAGCAGGTTGTGGACGATCGGCGCGGCGCAATAGTGATCGACGCGCTCGCTGCGGATCGCCTCGAATATCCCCTGCGCATCGATCTTCCTCAGGCACACGTGCGTGCCGCCGAGCGCGGCGATCGTCCACGGGAAGCACCAGCCGTTGCAGTGAAACATCGGCAGGGTCCAGAGGTAGCGCGGGAAGTGCGGCATGGTCCAGGTCGCCGCGTTGCAGATCGCGTTCAGGTACGC
>JBBSBZ010000451.1:0-2093 GCA_038250795.1 Burkholderiales bacterium
CTGGTCGGCGAGGACGCGATCGCGTTCAACCGCGCCTTCGGCGACGAGGGATTCGCCGCCTCGACGCTGCGACTTTCATGCGCGATCGAGGAGAACGAACTGCTCGCGATCGGCGCCGCGAACACCGAGCGACTCTATGTAGCCTCCAGCTACTTCGCGGCGCTCACGACCGATGCGAACCTCTCCTTCAAGGAGCGCTACCACGCCCATTTCGGCGATCGCGCGCCGACCCTCAATTCGCTCGGCCAGTCGACCTACGAAGGAGTGCACTTTCTCGCCTCCCTGTTCGAGCGCGGCCTGATCGAGCGGTCGCAGTGGAAGCGCGTCGGCCGCGAGCCGATCAGCTACCGGAGCGCGCGCGAGGCCGGCCATGCCGGCGACGGCATGAACGTGGCCTCCATCTACATGGCCCGCGCTGAAGGGCACGCGTTCAGGGTGATCAGTCGCCTGTAGTGGCAAACACTTTCCAAGGCAAACAAACTTCTTGACTCGGAAAATATCGCCACCCACAATGCCTTGGCCACCGGGCGATCCCCGAGCATCTTCGCGGCCCGCAGCCGGGCGCCGTCCCGGCATGCGGCTTCTTACCTTCGTTCGAGTTGGAGTCCTCCATGGCGGTCAAGCGTCCTTCCTCCGGCCAGTTGCGCAGCGTCGCGCTGAGCCTCGGCATTCATCTCGACGAGGCCAAGGCCGAAGCCTATCGGGAGCTCCTGCAACCGAACTTCGATGCCTACGATGCCATCGACGAGATGCCGGACTTCGTGCCCAAGGTGAAATACCCGCGCGGCGCTTCGCACCTGCCGACCGGTGATGAAAATCGCTATGGCGCCTGGTACGCGAAGGCGACCATCAAGGGCGCGCCGGGCGGCAAGCTTGCCGGCAGGACGGTCGTCATCAAGGACAACGTGTGCGTTGCCGGCGTGCCGATGATGAACGGCTCGCCGACGATGGAGGGTTTCGTCCCGACGATCGACGCGACCATCGTCACCCGGCTGCTCGACGCCGGTGCGACGATCGTCGGCAAGTCGGTCTGCGAGATGTTCTGCTTTTCCGGCGGCTCGCACACCAGTGCGCCGGGGCCGGTGCACAACCCGCATCGCATGGGGTATTCGGCGGGCGGGTCGTCGTCGGGCAGTGCGGCTCTCGTCGCGGCCGGCGAGGTGGATCTCGCGATCGGCGGCGACCAGGGCGGCTCGATCCGGATGCCGGCTTCGTATTGCGGCATCTACGGGATGAAGCCGACCCATGGCCTCGTTCCCTACACCGGTGTGATGCCGATCGAGGTGACGATCGACCATACCGGGCCGATGACCGCGAACGTCACCGACAACGCGCTGATGCTCGAGGTGCTCGCCGGCCCCGATGGGCTCGATCCGCGTCAGCACGCGGGGCAGAAAGCGAAGCCGTACAGCGAGCTGATGAAGGGCGGCGTGAAAGGGCTGAGGATTGGCGTCGTCACGGAAGGCTTCGCCTGGCCGCAGTCGATGCCGCAGGTCGACGAGAAGGTGCGCAAGGCGGCCGAGCGCCTTGCGGGCCTCGGCGCGAAGGTGAGCGAGGTTTCGGTGCCGATGCACCGCGTCGGGCCGGCCATTTGGCTGCCGATCGCCGCCGAAGGGGCGACCCAGCAGATGATGAAGAACAACGGCTACGGGTTCAACTACAAGGGGTTCTTCGACACCGCGCTGATCAACTACCACGCCGACTGGAGAAAGCGCGCCGACGAGTTGTCCGAGACGCTGAAGATAACGATGGTGCTGGGCGAATATTTCATCCAGGAGTACCACGGCAGCTTCTACGGCAAGGCGCAGAACCTCAGCCGGCAACTGAAGCTCGCCTACGAGAGTGCCTTCGCCGACTTCGACCTGTTGCTGATGCCGACGCTGCCGCTCACCGCAACGCCGTTGCCGAAGGCCGATGCTCCGCTCGCGGAGGTGATCCAGCGTGCATTCGAAATGCTGCCCAACACCTGCCCGATGGATGTCACGGGACACCCGGCCATGAGCATTCCGTGCGGCCTGGTCGACGGTCTGCCGGTCGGCCTGATGCTGATTGGCAAGGACTACGACGAGGGCACGATCTACCGCGCCGCGTAC
>JBBSBZ010000452.1:0-2043 GCA_038250795.1 Burkholderiales bacterium
CGTCGCTTGGCTCGGCAGTGCCGTCATCACGCCGAAAAACGCAAAAGCGATCCAATTCTTGAGCACGCCGCACCAACGCATGATGTCTCCCTCGTTCAACCTGAAAAGATTCTTGCATGCGATATATCGGCCATCAATGACGCGGCGCGCTCGTCCACGCGTCACCCCCCCGGTTTGGGGGCGCGACGAACCCGCAGTCGTGTTTCGCGGCTGAGGGAGAACACTTGGCGCAATCGCGTCGGTTCGGTGCTAGCGCGGATGCATTTCCCGCCGCGACGAAGCGATGGCGCGGCCAAGGCAACGTAGCATTGCCCATCGCACGTCGGCTCCCCTTCCACGCCCCGAGAACTCCGGACCACTGCCCTCACACATGGACACGACGAATAGCCGGCGGCAGTCGACGAAGGTCAGCATCGTCACCCTCGAACCTCCGTTCTGTGCCGATGCCCTCGGCGTCGCGAACCCAGGACGGACGATGCCCGCGATGCCCGCAGCACCCGAACCGATTGGCTCGATGATCGGACGGTCCGCGAAGTTCGCGGCGTTGCTCACGCTGCTCTCGCTGGCCGGTTGCGCGAGCGGCCCCGCGACCGCGCCCTCTTCGCAGGGACCCTCCGCGGCCGCGACGGTCGATGTCGTGCCGCCGTCCGTCGCTTCTTCGCCGGCTGCCGCCGCGAGCTCCCCCGCCGAACTGCGGACCGCCGCGGCCTCGACGCTCGCGGTCGAGCGGCAATGGCTGGCGGCGTGGTTCAAGGGGACCGGCGTCGTCATCGCGCAGCACCCGAGCGGTGCCGTCACCGTCGACGTGCCGCGCGAGTTCTGCTTCGATCCCGGCAAGGACGCCGTCAAGCCGGCCCTCGGGGCCGTGCTCGAGAAGGTGGCGCAGTCGATGCGCCGCACGGCGATCGCCGAGCTTCACCTCATCGCGGCGCCCGACGATGCCGGCGGCAAGGGCACGGCGCTGGCCATGAAGCGAGCGACGCACGTCTACGATTTCCTGCGCGCGCGCGGCGTCGCGGAGACCCGGCTGGCCAAGCCTTCGACGGCCAGGGGCCCGGCGGTGCAGTTGCGCATCGACGCGGCGTCTCCCGCCTGAGGTCGCTCGACACGCGAGCCGATCCGCGGGCGGCGGAGCTACTCGCCCCGGGGGCCCCAAGGCAGCATCATCGCCAGCCACACGAGCTGGTCGAACTCGGGACCGAAGCGATCGACGATCGCCTGCGGCTCGGCGCAGAGGGCTTCGTCGGTGATGAGCCCGAACTGGACGCCACCGCCGTACGACAGGATGCTCACACCGACGCCGATCTCGCCCGACGACGGCACCCAGAACATGGTCTGGCGAAGGGTCGAGCCGCAGAAGGTGAGCGGCACCGGCGGACCGGGCACGTTGGTCATCACGGCCGTCGCCTTCTTCGCGAACAGGCCGAGCAGCGCGTCCTGAACACTTTGCACCATCTGTCCGGCGACCGCGAGCACGGCGAACGCGAGCAGCGGCTGGTAGCTCGACTTCAGCTCGCCCATGCGCGCGCGCACGGCCGCGACGCGCGCGACCGGATTGGCGATGCCGATGGGCAGCACCAGCGGCGCGAGGCCGAAGCGGTTGCCGAGCTTCCAGGCCTCGTCGAGCGGGCGCAGATTGACCGGCACCATGGCGCGGATCTCCTTTCCGGCCGGATCGTCCCCGCGGTCGCGCAGCCAGGCGGCGATCGCACCGGCGACGCAGGCCAGGAGCACGTCGTTGATCGACGCGCCGAGCGCGCGACCGACCGCCTTCACGTCGGCGAGTGCGATCGGCTCGCCCCAGGCGACCCGCTTGACGCCGCTCGGCCGGCCCTTGAGCAAGGTCGGCGAGTCGTCGGCCATCAGCGCCATCGCGGCGACGTCGCGCATCACCCGGGCGCCGAGCTTCGCGCTCACGAGCGCGCCGGCGATTCCCTGCTGGGGATCGGCCAGGAGCGCGAGCGAGCGGTCGAGCGATGCGCCAGCCAGCCCGGCGGCCCGCGCCGACAGGCCGTCGATGGCCTTCAGCGCCGCGCCGGCGAG
>JBBSBZ010000453.1:0-2034 GCA_038250795.1 Burkholderiales bacterium
AATCCCGCGAGCCCGACGAGCGTCAAGCCTGCGACGATGCGTATCGCGCGATCAACATTGCCGACGTTGAGCTGACTCATGGGCTCTCTCGTGTTGGAAGGGAACGCCTCGACGATAGGACGGCGGGTCGAGTCATGACTTGACCTGGCGCAAGTGCCGGGGCGCTACATCCGTGCGATCACCCAACCGGGAAACAGCATGAGCAGCAGCGCGGCGGCAAGACACGCGAGGGTGGCGCCGACGGCGACCGGACGCGGCCGGCCCGATCGGGCGACCGCCGCATCCGGACTCATGAACATCACCTGGATGACCCGCAGGTAGAAATAGATGCCGAGATAGCTGCCGATCAGGCCCAGCACCGCATAGGTCGTGTGGCCCGCCGTCATGACGTTCCTGAAGATCAGGAACTTCGCGACGAATCCGGGGAAGGGCGGGATGCCGGCGAGTGAAAGCATCGCGATGCCGAGCATCAAGGCGGCGAAGGGGGCGCGGTGGAACAAGCCGCGCAAGTTGTCGAAGCGGTCGCGTTCACGGTCGTCCGCGGCGGCGGGAAGCGCGGCGAAGGCGAGCAGGTTCATGACGCCGTACGCGAGCAGGTAGAACGCCACTGCCTGGAGGCGCCCAGCCGGGTCGCCGAGGACGGCGTAGAAGAGATAGCCGGCGTGGGCGATCGAGCTGTACGCGATCATGCGGCGCAGGCTCGGCTGGCGCATCGCCGCCAGGTTGCCCCAGACGATCGACAGGAGCGGCAGCGCGCCCATGAGTCCGAGCAGCGGCGCCGTCACGGTCGCGCCGGAGAACAGGCGCACGACGGCGAGCAGCACGGCGGCCTTGACGACAGTGGCCATGTAGGCCGTCACCGGCACGCTGGCCGCTTCGTAGGCGTCGGGTGCCCAGGCGTGGAAGGGCACGATCGCGCCCTTCAGGAAGAAGGCGAGCACGATCAGCACGACGGCGGCGCGCGACAGGCTGTCCGGCACGGCGAGCGCGCGGGCGAAGGCGCCGAGGGCCAGCGAGCCACTGGTCCCGTAGAGCAGCGACGCCCCCATCAGGAACATCGCGGTGGCGGTGCCGCCGAGCACCAGGTACTTCAGCGCCGCCTCCGCGCTCTGCGGTCGCCGGTAGGCGAGAAGAACCAGCACGTAGACCGGCAGCGACATCAGCTCGAGGCCGAGGAACAGGGTGGGAAAGCTGTCGGCCGATTGCATCAGGCAGGCGCCGTAGAGCGACGAGAGCAGCAGGACGCCGAACTCGCCGCCGCTGAAGTCGTCGCGCGACATGAGCAGCACCGGCAGCGCGAACGCGAGCACCATGGCCTTGACGAGCAGGGTCGCGGGCGTGACCGAGAACAAGCCTACGAAGGGCGCTGCGGCGTAGCCGTCGAGGGCGAGCATCGCGGCGGCCACCAATGCCGCGGCGACCGCACCGAGGGCGACGGCGAACGACAGGCGCCGCCCCCAGCCGGCGACCTCGACGCCGATGATGATGACGATGCCGAGGAGCAGCAGGTGCTCCGGAAGCATCGCCTTCAGCATCGCGTACGCGCTCAAGGCGATCCTCCGGGAAGGCGCGAGGTCGAGACGAGCTGGCGGTACGCCGCGGCCGCCAGCTCCGTCTTCTTCAACGGCCCGTCGGGGAAGAGGCCGAGCGCGAAGACGGCGACCACGATCAGGCCGAGGATCGTCTTCTCGCGCGCGCCGAGATCGACGAGCGGCTGGTGCGGCGCCGCCGGTGCGCCGTACAGGAAGCCGAGCGCGAAGCGCAGCATGTAGAGAGCGCCGAGGATGACGCCGGTGACGGCGACGGCGGCAAGCGTGAGCGGCAGGCTGTCGCCGGCCAGATGGAGCGGCCAGGCGGCGCGGAAGGCGCCGAGCAGGACCAGGAACTCGCCGGTGAAGCCGCTCGTCGTCGGCAGGCCGACCGAGGCGAGCGTGAGCACCATGAAGAACACCGAATAGACCGGCAGCAGCTTGGCCAGGCCGCCGTAGGCGCGCAGCTCTCTCGTGTGGCAGCGCTCGTAGATCATGCCGACCA
>JBBSBZ010000454.1:0-2027 GCA_038250795.1 Burkholderiales bacterium
CGGCCGCGCGACGCACTAGGGCTGGTGCGCCATGAAGTGGGCCAGTGCCTGCAGCTCCTCGTCGCCGAGCCGATAAACCGCGTCGGGCATCGCGGCCACGCCGCCGCCGGTGCGAGCGCCGCTCTTGAAGTCGCGCAACGATTTCAGCAGGTAGTCCTCGCGCTGCCCGCCGAGGCGCGCCGCCGCCTTCTCGCCGGAATAGTCCTCCCGATGGCAGGACGCGCACCGGTTCGCCTGGGCCACTCGCTGACCGACCGAAAACATCGCCGGGTCTGCGGCGCCGTTGGCGCCTCGCGCGGGCGGCTTCTGGGCCGCGAAGTGGGCGGCGAGGTTGCGGATGTCGTCGTCCGAGAGGCCGGCCGCGAGCGGCTGCATGGTCGGGTTCTTGCGCGTGCCGGTGCGAAAGTAGACGAGTTGCCATTGCAGGAACGGCTCCGGCTGGCCCGCCAGGGACGGCGTGCCCGCCAGCGGCGCGACGCCGGCCCCGCCGTGGCAGGCGGCGCAGACCTCGGCCTTGGCCGCGCCGGCAGCGAGATCGACGGCGGAGGCGCTCGTCGCTGTCAGGAACAGGGCAAGGCAGGCCGCGGCAAATTTCATGGGCTCCAATCACAGGGTCTTGGTTTGAGGCACACCGTCCGCCGGCGACGTGCAGCGGACGGCGTGACCAGACGACCCGCCTACTTCGAATAGCTGATGCGGTAGATGGCGCCGGCCCAGTCGTCCGCGACCAGGATCGACCCGTCCTTCGCCACCACGATGTCTGCCGGACGGCCGCTGTAGGTCTTGTCGGCGGTGAGCCAGCCGCTGGCGAACACCTCCTGCTTCACGTTCTTGCCCTGCGGGTCGGTGATCACACGCACGATGCGCGCGCCCTGGTACTTGTGGCGGTTCCACGAGCCGTGTTCGGCAATCAGGATGTTGTTGCGATAGTCGGCGGGGAACTGGCTGCCCGTATAGAACTTCATGCCGAGCGGCGCCACATGCGCACCGAGATTGAGCACCGGCGGCGTGAACTCGCTGCACTTGTGGCCCTTGCCGTATTTCGGGTCGAGCAGGTCACCTTGGTGGCAGTACGGGTAGCCGTAGTGCGCGCCGATCTTGGCGATGTGATTGAGCTTGTCGCTCGGCAGGTCGTCGCTGACCCAGTCGCGCGCATTCTCGGTGAACCAGTAGTCGCCGGTACGCGGATCGATGTCGCCGCCGACACTGTTGCGCACCCCGATCGCCATCAGCTCGGCCTCGCCGGTCGCGGGGTTGACCCGGCGCACCTGGGACAGGCTGGTCGGCGGCAGGCAGATGTTGCACGGCGGCCCGAACGGCACGTAGAGCCGGCCTTCCTTGTCGAAGGTCAGGTACTTCCAGCCGTGTGCCACGTACGAGGGCATGTCGGCGTACACGACCTTGGGCTCGGGCATCTTGCCGAGGCTGGCCTCGGCGTTGTCGTACTTGAGGATCTTGTCGATGTCGACGACGTAGAGCGCGCCGTCGCGGAAGGCCACCCCGGTGGGCATCTTCAGGCCGGTGAGGATGGGCTTGACCGTCTTTCCCTCGTCCGTGATCGCGTAGACCGTGCCGACGCCGAACGAGCCGACGAACAGCGTGCCCTTGTCGCCCCAGGCCATCTGCCGCGCGCTGTTCACGCCGCTGGCATAGACGCTGATCTTGAAACCCTTGGGCAGCTTGACGCTCTGGAGGTTCTTCTCCAGGTCGGCCATCGACGCCGGCAACGCCGGCGACGCGTCGGGGGCCAGGCCCTTCTGCGCCGGCGTCTCGTCGCCGAGGAACCAGTCGGCGGGCGGATGTTCCCAAAAATCTTTTTTCGTGGAGTCGTAGCTCTTGAGCCCCGGCGCCGGCGCCGAAGCCTGCGCCTGCGCCTGCGTGGCAGCGGCCATGAACAACGCGGCACACGCTCCGACGAGAGCGACCCGGCTCAGCACGCCCGGGATGGACGAAACCTTTCGGACTGTCATGTCTGTCTCCTGTTGATCTGGATCCCTATCATGCCCGTGTATCGAAGAATGGGCGCC
>JBBSBZ010000455.1:0-2026 GCA_038250795.1 Burkholderiales bacterium
CCGGCGGGATTGCGCCGCGACACGCTCGCCGTTCGCGAGGGCCTGCCGCCGAGCGAGTGGGGCGAAAACTCGGAAGCCCTGTTCCTGACGAGCAGCTTCGTCCAGCCCGACGCCGCGTCGGCGGCGGCGCGCTTCGCCAACGAGGACGAGGCGTTCATCTACTCGCGCTTCACCAATCCGACGGTGACGATGATGGAGCGGCGACTGGCCGCGCTCGAAGGCGCCGGCGCCTGCATCGCCACTTCGAGCGGCATGAGCGCGATCCTGCTGCTCGGCATGGGACTCCTGAAGGCGGGCGACCACGTCGTCTGCTCGCAGAGCGTTTTCGGCTCGACCGTGATGCTCTTCGGTCGCGAATTCGCCAAGTTCGGCGTCGAGACGACGTTCGTCTCGCAGACCGACGTCGAGCAGTGGCGGGGCGCCCTCAAGCCGAACACCCGGCTGCTGTTCGCCGAGTCGCCGACCAATCCGCTCACCGAGGTGTGCGACATCCGGGCCCTGGCCGAGATCGCGCATCGTGGCGGCGCGCAACTCGCCGTCGACAACTGCTTCTGCACGCCGGCCCTGCAGCGCCCGATCGAATACGGCGCCGACCTCGTCGTCCATTCCGGCACCAAGTACCTCGACGGCCAGGGCAGGGTCATCGCGGGCGCCATCTGCGCGAGCGAGCAGTTCGTCAACGCGAGCCTCATGCCGGTGATGCGCAGCGCCGGCATGTCGCTGTCGCCGTTCAATGCCTGGGTCGTCCTGAAGGGGCTGGAGACGCTCTCGATCCGGATGGCCGCCCAGAGCGAACGGGCCCTGACGCTGGCGCGCTGGCTCGAGACCCAGGGCGTCGTCGAGCGGGTGTATTTCCCGGGCCTCGAGTCGCACCCGCAGCATGCCCTGGCGATGGCGCAGCAGTCGGGACGCGGCGGCGCGGTCGTGTCGTTCGTCGTCAAGGCGCGCGACAGCGATCCGGTGCTGGCGCGCAAGAACGCCTTTCACGTCATCGACAGCACCGAGGTCTGCTCGATCACCGCCAACCTCGGCGACACCAAGACGACGATCACCCATCCGGCGAGCACCTCGCATGGCCGTCTCACCGAGGCGCAGCGTCAATCGGCCGGCATCACGCAGGGATTGATACGGATCGCGATGGGGCTGGACGACGTCGAGGACATCCAGGCCGACCTCGCGCGCGGCTTCGCCGGACTATGAGCGGCATCCACGCTCCGCATCCGCCGCCGTCGTTGCGGCCGGGCCAACGTGTGCGCACCCGGATCGCGCCGTCGCCGACCGGCTTTCTGCATCTCGGCACGGCGCGCACGGCGCTTTTCTCATGGGCTTTCGCGCGCCATCACGGCGGCGACTTCGTCCTGCGCATCGAGGACACCGACGTCGCGCGCTCGACCGAGGCGTCGGTCGAGCAGATCCTCGCGTCGATGCGCTGGCTCGGGCTCGGCTACGACGAAGGCCCGGTCTACCAGCTGCAGCGCCTCGCACGCTACGCCGAAGTCGTGGATCAGATGCTCGCCGCCGGCACGGCCTACCGCTGCTATGCGACGCCGGCCGACCTCGAGGCGATGCGAGAGGCGCAGCGCGCGCGGGGCGAGAAGACGCTCTACGACGGTCGCTGGCGTCCCGAGCCCGGGAAGACCTTGCCGGCGGTGCCCGAGGGCGTGCCGCCGGTGATCCGCTTCTGCAACCCGAAGGATGGAGCCGTCACGTGGGGCGACATGGTCAAGGGCCCGATCACGATCTCCAACCAGGAGATCGACGACCTCGTCATCGTCCGCGCCGACGGCATCCCGACCTATAACTTCGCGGTCGTCGTCGATGACTGGGACATGCGCATCAGCCACGTCTTTCGCGGCGACGAGCATGTCAACAACACGCCCTGGCAGATCAACATCTTCACGGCTCTCGGCGCGTCCTTGCCGGTCTTCGCGCACGTGCCGATCATCCTCGGAGACGACGGGCACAAGCTCTCCAAGCGCCGCGGTGCCGTCAGCGTCACGTCGTACGAGGAGGGTGGCTATCTGCC
>JBBSBZ010000456.1:0-2025 GCA_038250795.1 Burkholderiales bacterium
GAGCATCTTCTTGCCGAGCTCCTCGTTCGTCCCCTTCATGCGCACGACCAGCGGCACGCTGAGGTTGGTGGCCTTGCAGGCGGCGATCACGCCTTCGGCGATGGTGTCGCAGCGCATGATGCCGCCGAAGATGTTGACGAGAATCGCCTTCACCTTCGGGTTGCTCAGCATGATCTTGAACGCCTCGGTCACCTTCTCGGCCGAGGCGCCGCCGCCGACATCGAGGAAGTTCGCCGGCGATCCGCCGAAGAGCTTGATGGTGTCCATCGTCGCCATCGCCAGGCCGGCGCCGTTGACCAGGCAGCCGATGTTGCCGTCGAGCTGGATGTAGGCGAGGTCGAACTTGCTGGCCTCGATCTCGGCCGGGTCTTCCTCGTCGAGGTCACGGTAGGCGGCGATCTCCGGATGGCGGTATATCGCGTTGGAGTCGAAATTGAACTTGGCGTCGAGCGCCTTGATCGTCATCGGTCCTCCGCCCTTGGCGCCCTCGAGGATCAGCGGGTTGATCTCGGCGAGCGATGCGTCGGTTTCCATGTAGCAGGCGTAGAGCTTCTTGAAGACGTCGATCGCCTGGGCCTGGGCTTCCTTCGGGATGCCGATGCCGGCGGCGAGCTCGGCCGCGGAGTCGTCCTTCATTCCCTCGATCGGATCGATGAAGACGCGCACGATCTTTTCCGGCGTGTCGTGGGCGACCTGCTCGATGTCCATGCCGCCTTCGCTCGAGCCCATCATCGCCACCTTCTGGGTGGCGCGATCGGTGAGCACGGCGACGTAGTACTCCTTCTTGATGTCGGCGCCTTCCTCGACGAGGAGGCGGCGGACCTTCTGTCCCTGCGGCCCGGTCTGGTGGGTGACGAGCTGCATGCCGAGGATCTCGCCGGCGAGCCTGGCGACGTCGGCCTCGGAGCGCGCGAGCTTCACGCCACCTCCCTTGCCGCGGCCGCCGGCATGGATCTGTGCCTTGACGACCCAGACGGAGCCGCCGAGCTTTTGCGCCGCCTCGCTCGCCTCGCGAACGCTGAACGCGGGATAGCCGCGCGGCACCGGGATGCCGAAGCGGGCCAGTATTTCCTTGCCCTGGTATTCGTGGATCTTCATCGGGACGTTCGCACTGCGCAGCCGGAGTCGACGCGCCGTCCCGGCCGCGCACGCCCGAAAAGGCGCCGGGAAATGTAGCACGCAGGTCTGCACCGATCTGACCGCGCTGGCCGAACGACGCCCGTGGGCGGACGTCGGCGGCGCGAAGATCTCAGGCGGCTTCGGCGTCGCTCGCCGCGTCGTCGGGGCGACGCATTCGCAGCTGGCGCATCAGTCGATGCACGAGCTCGGGCGAGAACCCGCGCGCGGCCAGGAATCGCGACTGGGCGGCACGTTCGCCTGCATCGCGCGGCGAGGCAGGGAAGCGGCGCTCCCGCACCGCCGAAGCCCGTGCCATCTCGCTGTCGGCGAGCTGCGCGGCAAGCTCCGGCGGCAGCACGAGCGCGTGCTGCGCCAGCTCGCTTCGGATGCGCTGGTTGCCGAAGCGCGCCTCGCGCGCATGAACGCGCGATTCGACGAACCGCTCGCTCGACAGGAACCGGTTCGCCTCGAGCCAGTCGAGCAGCGCCTCGACCTGCTCGACGGCGGCCGCGGCGCCATCGTCGTCGTCGTCGCCGGCAGGCGCGACGGCAACGTCGCTGCGGGCGTGGCGCAGGAGCTTGCGGCGCAGCTCGACCCGGCTCTGGTCGCGCTGCGCCAGGAGCTGCAGTGCGCGCGACTTCAGCGAGCGGCGCGGCGGCAAGCGGCTCAGTCCTTGTTGACGACCTTCAGACGCGCCGGCGCATCGGCGTCGGATTCGGCACCCGGCAGGAGCGGGATGCCCATCGCAGCGCGCACCTTGTTCTCGATTTCGAACGCGAGATCGGCGTTTTCCTTCAGGAACTCGCGCGCGTTGTCCTTGCCCTGGCCGATCTTCTCGCCGTTGTAGGCATACCAGGAGCCGCTCTTCTCGAGGATCTTGGCCTCGACGCCCATGTCGATCACCTC
>JBBSBZ010000457.1:0-2021 GCA_038250795.1 Burkholderiales bacterium
CGGCAGAGGCCGCCGCCTTCGTCGGCGCAGCCGCCTTGGCCTTCGCGCCGCCGCGCGCGCCGAGGCTGGCGCGCAAGGCCTCGACCAGGTCGATCACCTGGCCGCCGCCGGTCGACTCGGTCTCGTGCGGCTCGTTGGCGACGATCTGCTTGCCGGCGATCTTCTCGTCGATGGCCGAAAGGATGCGCTTCTTCTCCTCGTCCTCGAACATCGTCGGGTCGTAGGTGTCCTCGCTGATCTGCTCGATCAGCTGCATCGCGAGCTTGAGCTCGGCGGCGGAGACCGTCACCTTCTCGATGTCGAGCTCCTTCATCGAGCGCACCTCGTCGGCGTAGAGCAACTGCTGCAGCACCAACCCATCTTCGGCCGGGCGCACCTGGACGACGTACTGCTTGGCCTTCCACGCCCACTTCGCGAGCGCGCAGCGGCCGCTCTGGCGCATCGCTTCCATCAGCAGGTTGTAGGGCTTGCCGCCGCGCTTGTCGGGGGCGAGGAAGTAAGCCTTGTCGTAGAAGATCGGATCGACCGCCTTCTCGGGGATGAAGGCGACGATGTCGACGGTGTGGCTCGGGCTTTCCTGCAGCGCCTTCAGCTCGTCGGGCTGGAAGATCACGAAGCGGTCCTTCTCGAACTCGTAGCCCTTGACCATCTCGGCACGCTCGACGACGCGCTGGTCCTTCTCGGAGACGTACTGCTGCTTGAGCCGCGCGCCGTCCTTGTCGAGCATGTTGAAGCGGACCGAGGCCGAGCTCTCGGTCGCCGAGTACAGCTTGACAGGGATGGAGACGAGACCGAACGAGAGCGAGAGCGACGCGATCGAGCGAGCAGCCATGAATTTTCCCGGTGTCGCCGCTTCGGGGCGTGCCCTGCGCGGCGGGACGGGGAGCATACGACCCCCTGCAAGCCCTTGTCACGTCGACCGTTGCGCCGAAGCCTCGGCCGGCACGCCTTCAGGCCAACTTCTTCATGCCCGCGGCGAGCGTCTGTCGCTTCGTCCAGTACCCGGCCCACGGATCGACCGCCTCGAAGCTCAGGTACTCGCGTGCCGTCGCGATCGACCACTGCGCGCCGCCCTTCAGGGCCATGAGCTGGTCCCACGACACCGGCATCGACACGCCGAGACCGGGCCGCGAGCGCGCCGAGAACGCGGCCGCGGTCGTCTGGCCGTGGCCGTTCCTCAGGTAGTCGACGAAGATCCGGCCGACCCGGTTCGAGCCGCCGCTCTTGGCGACGAAGCGCTCGGGGATCGTCTTCGCGAGGTGGACGACGACCCTCTGCGAGAAAGCCTTGACGACGTCGTAGGGAAGCTTCGGCACGATCGGGGCGAAGACGTGCAGGCCCTTGCCGCCGCTCGTCTTCAGCCAGCACTCGAGGCCGAGTTCGGCGAGCATGGCCCGGGTCAGGAGGGCGGCTTCCTGCACGTGCGCCCAGGTCACGCCCTCGCCCGGGTCGAGGTCGAAGACGACGCGATCGGGCTGGTCGATCTTCCTGGCGGTCGAGTTCCAGGTGTGGAACTCGACCGTGTTCATCTGCGCCGCCGAGACGAGCGCGTCGGCGCTGTCGACCGAGAGCAGCGCCAAATGACCGGGCCAGAGCTTCGCGTCGAGCACGCGCAGGCCCGGCATGCGGGTCTCGGGATGCTTCTGGAAGAAGAGCTCGCCGGTGATGCCCTCGGGTGCGCGCACGAGCGAGACCGGACGGTCGGCCAGGTGCGGCAGGATGCGTTCGGCGACGCTTTCGTAGTAGCGCACGAGCGCCACCTTGGTGAGCCCCGTCGTCGGATCGACGACGCGATCGGGGTTGGACACCGTGATGCTGCGAACGGCGTTCTTCGCGCCTTTCGCAGCGCGCCCGTCCGGTGCGGTCGCAGTCTCCTTCGCGACCTCTCGCCTCACCTCCTTGGCCGGACGGTCGACGCGCACTCCCTGGTAGACGGCATGGCGCACGTGGCCGACTGGCGTCCACTCGCGAAACGCGACCTCGGCGACGAGCTCGGGCTCGACCCAGCGCTCGCCGCCCGC
>JBBSBZ010000458.1:0-2020 GCA_038250795.1 Burkholderiales bacterium
ACCGGAGAGCTTCGCCCAGCTCGGCTGGACCGTCGATCTCACGAACTTCGGCGAGGGCGACGTGACGGCGACGCGCGCGGGGCCGGCACCGGCGGTCACCGTGCGCATCCGCCTCGATCGCTCTTAGAGTCGCGCCCATGGCCGTCACCGCGCTCTATGACCTTCCGGCGCCGGCCAAGTTGAACCTGTTCCTGCACGTCGCGGGCAAGCGCGCCGACGGCATGCATCTGCTCCACTCGCTGATGGTGCTGATCGACTGGTGCGACACGCTCCATCTCGAGCTGCGCCGCGATGGGCACCTCGCCCGCCACGATCGGCTCGCGGAGCTGCCGGCCGACGACCTTTGCCTGCGCGCGGCGCGCGCACTGCAAGCCGCATCGGGCACCGGGCTGGGCGCCGACATCACGATCGACAAGCGCGTGCCCTGGGGCGCCGGCCTGGGCGGCGGCAGCTCGGACGCCGCATCGACGCTGCTCGGCCTGAACCGGCTCTGGCGGCTCGACTGGCCGCTCGATCGCCTCCTGCCGCTCGCCATCGACCTCGGCGCGGACGTGCCGTTCTTCCTGGCCGGCGCCAATGCCGTCGCCACCGGGATCGGGGAAAGACTGCGTCCCGTGCCGATCACGCCGGCCTGGTTCGCCGTCGTCAAGCCGGAGGCCGGACTGCCCACCCGGGACGTCTTCGCCCACCCGCGCGTGGCCGAAATCGCCGCCGCTGCTAGAATCGAAGGCTTTTCCCAAGCCTCATCGGGCACGTCGGCATGGCCGGGCGAGCCGGGCGAGCGAGGGGAAACCGAGCCGGAACTTGCCACCGGCTTCGGGCGCAACGACCTCCAGGCGGCTGCCGAGAGTCTTTGCCCCGAGGTCGGTCGCGCGGCGGCCCTGCTGGATCGAGCCTTCGGCAACAGCCGGATGACGGGCTCGGGCAGCGCGGTCTTTGCGCGGGCGGGCGACGGCGCGGCGCCATCGGCAGCGATGCCGAGCGATTGGCCCGAAGGCTGGTCGAGCCGGATGTGCCGCTCCCTGGAGCGCCACCCGCTCGCCGGCTGGGTCGAGCGCTGAGGCGGGCAGGCCGGCGCAAGCCGTAGGGGTCGAGGCGCGTGGCGCGAGCTGCGCCAGGTTTCAGGTGCGTGGCGCGAGCCGCGCTCCGGTGTAGGGGAGTCGCCAAGCTGGTTAAGGCATCGGATTTTGATTCCGACATGCGAAGGTTCGAATCCTTCCTCCCCTGCCAACAACGCGCCGAATCGTCGCCACCCTCGAAAGTAGCCGTGCTCTTCAACACCGTTCTCTTCACAGGCAATGCGAATCCCGCGCTCGCGCAGGACATCGCCACGCACCTGTCGATCGGCCTCGGCAAGGCCAAGGTCGGGCGCTTCTCCGACGGCGAGGTCGACGTCGAGATCGAGCAGAACGTGCGCGCACGCGACATCTTCGTCGTCCAGCCGACGTGCTCGCCGACCAACGAGAACCTGATGGAGCTCTGCATCATCGTCGACGCGCTCAAGCGCGCCTCGGCGCGCAGGGTGACCGCGGTGATCCCGTACTTCGGCTACGCGCGGCAGGACCGCCGGCCGCGCTCGACGCGCGTGCCGATCTCGGCCAAGGTCGTCGCCAACATGCTCGAGGCCGTCGGCGTCGAGCGGCTGCTCACGATGGACCTGCACGCCGACCAGATCCAGGGCTTCTTCAACATCCCGGTCGACAACATCTACGCCTCGCCCGTGCTGCTGTCCGACCTGCAGAGCAAGCGCTACGACGACCTCGTCGTCGTCTCGCCCGACGTCGGCGGCGTGGTGCGCGCGCGGGCGCTGGCCAAGCAGGCCGGCTGCGACCTCGCGATCATCGACAAGCGCCGGCCCAAGGCCAACGTCTCCGAGGTAATGCACGTCATCGGCGACATCGAGGGCCGCAACTGCGTGATCATGGACGACATGATCGACACCGCCGGCACGCTCGTGAAGGCGGCCGACGTGCTGAAGGAGCGCGGCGCGAAGAAGGTCTACGCCTACTGCACGCACGCC
>JBBSBZ010000459.1:0-2015 GCA_038250795.1 Burkholderiales bacterium
GCCGCGATGCGGGGCAAACCCCATGCCGTCGGCGCCGCTCGGTCGAGACGACCCGGCAAAAGTTGCCGCAAGCGCGTCCCGGAAGGCTTCATCCCGAACGCCGCCTCGCCAGCTCCAGCAGGGAGACCGGGCATTCGCGCATTGGCATGGGTGTTGCTCTCGGCTCTCGCTCGATCGCGGCGAAGGCAGCTCGCCGTTCCTCTCGCAAGTTTGAAGACGCCGAACGATGAGCTTTCCGATTCTCCAGGCGCGTCAGCGCCAGCAGCACACCGTCACGCCCAGGCTGCAGCACGCGGTTCGACTGCTGCAGCTTTCCTCGCTCGACTTCGCGCAGGAAGTCCACGAGGCGATGGGCCGCAACCCGTTTCTCGAAGTCGAGGACACGCCGCACGATGCGGCGCGCGTCGACGTCGCACCGTCGGCCGGCGACGCCGACCCGCGCGGCATCGATCTCGACGCGATGGCGCCCATCGCCGACACGCCTTACGAGCGCGACAGCTGGCAGCAGGGCGCGTCGAGCGCACGCCAGCAAGGCGACGGTGACATCGCCGCGCTCGACCTGATCGCTGCCGACGTCGGTTTGCGTCAGCACCTGCGCGGCCAGATCGCCGTGCTGCCGCTCGGCGCCCGCGACCACGCGCTGGCCTTCGCGATCGTCGAGTCGCTCGACGACGACGGCTATCTGCGCGTCGATCTCGACGAGCTCGCCGAGACGAGCGGCATGACCCCGGCGGTCGAGCCGATCGAGATGCAGATCGCGCTCAAGCGCGTCCAGGCACTCGACCCGCTCGGCGTCGGCGCGCGCAATGTCGCCGAGTGCCTCACTCTTCAGCTGCCTTCGATCGAGGACGAAGACGAGCGCGAGCTCGCCGGCGCGATCGTCTCCGGCCACCTCGCCCGCCTCGCCCAGCACGACATCAACGGCATGGCCCGGCTCCTCAAGCGCACGCCGGCCGAGATCGATTCGGCCTGCGAGCGCATCCGCCAGCTCAGCCCGCGCCCGGGCTGGAACGTCGAGCCCACGGCGACCCAGTTCATCACGCCGGACGTGATCGTGCGCAAGGTGCGCGGCCGCTGGACGGCGACGCTGAACCGCGCCGTCGTGCCGCGCGTCAAGCTGAATCAGGCCTACGCGTCGATGTTCCAGGAGCACCGCGACGCCGGTCACGGCGAGATGGCGCAGCACCTGCAGGATGCGCGCTGGACGGTGAAGAACGTGCAGCAGCGGTTCTCGACGATCCTGTTGGTGTCGGAGGCGATCCTCAAGCGCCAGCAGCACTTCCTCGAGTTCGGACCGATGGCGATGAAGCCGCTCGGGCTGCGCGAGATCGCGACCGAGCTCGGCCTGCACGAGTCGACGGTCTCTCGCGTCACCAACAACAAGTACATGGCGACCCCGGTCGGCGTGTTCGAGCTGAAGTATTTCTTCTCGCGCGAGATGGCGACGGCGAGCGGTGGCGCCTGCTCGGCGACGGCGATCCGCGGCGTGATCAAGGGGATGATCGAGGCGGAGAACCCGGTCGATCCGCTCTCCGATGCGCAGATCGCACGTCTCCTCGTGCGCCAGGGCCTCAAGGTCGCGCGCCGCACCGTCACCAAGTACCGACAGCTCCTCAAGGTGGCGTCCGTCGAGCGTCGTCGTCGACTCGGGCGGCCGGTCGAGACGCCGGCCTGAGGGCGGCGCGACCTCCGAATCGCTCGACGGCATGGTGATTGCCTCAGCGCCCACGCAGGTTGCGCGCCCCCGACGCAACGGGGAGACGAATTCGACCGTGGCACACGCAGCGCACTCCTCGCCCGCCGGTGCGACGGCCGCCGACGTCGAGTCGCCCTCGTCGCAGGGCGCCGATGTCGCGCGGGTCATCGCCGACGCGGCGCCCGTTCTCATCTGGAGCGCGTCCGACGCGGGCCGAAACGACTGGATGAGCCCCTCGTGGGCGGCGTTCTCCGGCCGCGCGCCCGAATCGATCGCCGGGTCCGGCTGGACGAGCTCGGTCCATCCGGAAGACATCGAC
>JBBSBZ010000460.1:0-2013 GCA_038250795.1 Burkholderiales bacterium
CGGGCCTGCGCCGATCCGTCGCTACCTCGAGCGCGGCGGCAAGGTCGTGCTGCTCGGCCCGAACCCCGTGATCTACAAGACCGACGCCGTGACCGGCGAGCTCCTCGACATCGACACGACGGCGCCGCTGGCGGTGTTCGGCATCCGCTATCCGGCGCCCAACGTCGCCAACGGCTTCTACGCCAGCCAGCCGACGGCCGCGGGCCGGGCGATGGGCCTGCGCTCGTTCTCGATCGGCTACCAGCCGATCGAACTGCAGCAGGGCGAGCGCTTCACGGCGCTCGCGCTCGACGAGTTCGGCATGGCGAGCGCCTGGCTGATGGGCTATGGCGGACCGCCCGGCACCGGATTGCTGCAGCTCTCGCTGCCGCGCCAGGACGTCGCCGATCTCGCGGAGATTCAGGCGGCCATCGAGTACGGGGTCGGCTGGTGAGCGCGGTTTCGCCAAGAATGGCGACATGCGCAAAGCAACCGCCATGGGCGGTCTCGTCTATTCGACCGAGAGCGGTCGCATGTGCCCTGCCTGCCGCCGGCCGCTTGCGGACTGCGCTTGCGCGGCGCCGCGGGCGCTGCCGCCGGGCGGCATCGCTCGCGTCGGTCGCGAGAAGGCCGGGCGCGGCGGCAAGACGGTGACCGTCGTTCGCGACCTCCCGCTCGACGATGCGGCGCTCGCCGCCCTCGGCCGCCGCCTCAAGGCGGCCTGCGGCACCGGCGGGACGACGCGTGACGGCGTGCTCGAGCTGCAGGGCGATCACCGCGATGCGGTGCTCGCGTTCCTCGCCGCGGAGGGTCACGCGGCCAGGCGCGCCGGCGGCTGAGCCGCGCCGGCGCCGTGTCGGCTATCGGTCAGCGCCGTCGGCCGGGCGTTCGCACGCACACGCCGGCCCGCAACGGCACGTCGCCGCGCGGTCGGTGGCTTGCGTCGATGCGGGTGTCGAGCGGCATCCGCAGGTGCATCCGGCGCCGGGGCAGTCGGTGCAGCTGCAGTTCGAAGCAGGGATCGTGTCGTTCATGGGATGGTCTCCGTTGGAAGCGCGGTTGCGGATCGGTGTGTCCGTGCCGACAATTCTGCGAGGCGACTCGCGTCCAAGCTTGAACGAAAGGGCTGACCTGATGGCGACGCATGCGTCGCGTAGCGATCGTCCGGGTCGGGCCGGTGCCGGCGTCGGACGAGTGCTGCTTTGACCGGTGGCAGCCTCCGCTCGGCCGACCTACGGGCCGGCGAAAAGCTCGCTGCAGCGCGACGTGCTCTTCAGGCCCGGCGCGTCGTAGAGGATCTCCACCGCGCTGATCCGGCCGCGCGGGTCGACTGACACCTTGAGGCGGCAGAGGCGATCGTCACGTCCTTCCGGGCCCGGAGGAGCTTCGGGCACGCTCGAGACCCAGTCGTAGGCCGTGCTGCCGTCGCTTGCCTCGACCCGCTTGCCTGGCCGCCCGAAGCGGTCGAAGAACTCGCCGGCCGGCATGCCGACGGCTCGCCGGTTGATCACCGACGTTGCCGCCTCGTTGTGCTTGAGGACCTCGCAGCCCGCCAAGCCGGCGAAGACGAAGACCGCGAGGGTGGCGCACGCGTTGCGCGCAGACAGGGCAATGAAGTGGGGCACGGGACGGGTCTCCTCGAGCATCGATGATGCCTGCTTCCAGTCGCCGCGATGCGCCACCGCCGCCGAGCGACGTCGCCCGGTGTCTGCGCCCAGCTCAATGGCTGAGCAGCACCGACAAGATGACGCCCGTCGCGATCGCGGCGAGCACGTAGTCGCCGCCGGTCTGCACCCAGTGGTAGCCGCGGGGCGGCGCACTCAGCCGGTGGCCGCGCCAGTCATCGACCACGTACTGGTAGCTGCGGTACCGAGGTGGCAACCGATCGCCCCGATAAAAGGAATGGTCGGGCCCGGCGCCCCAGCCGTCGCGTCGATCGGGCCGCCAGTCGGGCCGGCCGCGGCGTTGGTACTCGCGGTGATCGCCGCGGTCACCGTAATCGCCGTGATCGCCGCGGTGGCCGCGGTCGCCGTA
>JBBSBZ010000461.1:0-2010 GCA_038250795.1 Burkholderiales bacterium
ATCCTGATCGCGCGCCTGAACCACGAGACGAACACCTTCTCGCCCGTGCCGACGCCCCTCGAGGCGTTCGAGCCGAGCTTCGGCGCCGACGCCTACCGCGCGCAAAAAGGCATGCGCACCGCGATGTCCGCCTTCATCGATCTGGCTGAAGCCGCTGGAGCGGAGCTCGTCACTCCGGTGAGTGCGGCGGCCAACCCGAGCGGGCGCGTCGATGCCGCGGCCTACGACGCGCTGTGCGGGCGCATCGTCGAGGCCGCGCCCGGCTGCGATGCGATCCTGCTCGACCTGCACGGCGCCATGGTGGCCGAGAACAGCGTCGACGGCGAAGGCGATCTGCTGGCGCGCGTGCGTGCTGCGGCGCCGGACGCACCGATCGGCGTGGCGCTCGACCTGCACGGCAACATCACGCAGAAGATGGTGGAGCATGCCGACGTGATGGCGGGCTTCCAGACCTACCCGCACATCGACATGTACGAAACCGGCGAGCGTGCGGGACGGCTGCTGCTCGCGATGGTGCGCGAGCGCCGGCGCCACGTCGTGCTCTGGAAGCGCCTCCCGCTGATGAGCCACACCCTGCGCAGTACGACGCTGTCGGGCGCGATGCGCGAGGCGGTGGAGAGTGCCTGCGCAGCGGAGGCCGGCGGTGTCGCGGCGGTCTCGGTGTTCGCCGGCTTTGCGCTCGCCGACATCGAGGCGCCCTGCGTCAGCGTCGTCGTCACCAGCGTCGACACGCCCTCGGCCAGGGCGCAGGCACAGACTGCGCTCGATGCGATCGCCGAGCAGATCTGGGCCGCCCGTAGCGGCTTCATCTACAGCAGCGAGCCGTTGGGCGCGTCGCTCGCGCGCGCGCGGGCCGCGGCCGAACACGCTGGCCGTCCCGTGCTGCTGCTCGACCACGGCGATAACTGCATGTCGGGGGGCACGTGCGACACGATGGACGTGCTGGAAGAGGCTCTCGCGCAAGGCTTGAACGACATCGCCGTGGGACCGCTCTGCGACCCGGAAGCGGCGCGCATCCTGGCGCAGGCCGGCGTCGGGGCCGAGGTCGAGCTGCCGCTCGGCAACAAGATTCCGCTCGCGTCGATCGGCGTGAACAAGCAGCCGGTCGTGCTGCGCGGCACGGTGCGCTTCGTCAGCGACGGCCAGTACACCGTCACCGGCCCCACCTACACCGGGATGCGCTGCTCGATGGGCCGCAGCGTGCACTTCGACGTCGGCGCGGCGCAGATCGTCGTCACCGAACGCACGCAGGAGCCCTGGGACATGGGCGTGTTCTCGTGTGTCGGCCTCGATCCCACTCGACACCGCTTCATCCTCCTCAAGTCGCGCATGTACTGCCGACCCGTGTTCGGGCCACTCGCGGCAGCCCTGATCGAATGCGACAGCGGCGGCGTCACCAGTTCCGACTACGCGCTGTTCCCGTTCCGCAACGTCCGGCGGCCGGTGTTTCCGCTCGATCCGCTCTGAACCTTCAGCGAAAACCCGATCCGCCACCCAATGACATCTCCTTCCGCATCGCCCGCCGTCCCCGACGGCTTCGTCGCGCGCCAGTTCGGCGGCGGTTTCATCAGCGTCAACGGGCCGCTCTACGTGCGGCGCATCGACGTCGGCGTCCAGCTCGGCTTTCGTGTCGAGCCACGCCACTGCAACCCGATGGGCATTTGCCACGGCGGCATGATGGCCACGTTCTGCGACATGCTGTTGCCGATCTCCGCCCACGCCGTCTCGAAGGAGGTCGGCAATCGCTTCCTGCCGACGATCAACCTCCAGATCGACTACCTCGCCGCCAGTCCCCTCGGCTCCTGGGTGCAGGGCGAGGCCCAGGTGCTGCGCGTGACGCGCAGCCTCGTGTTCATGCAGGGTCTGGTGGAGGCCGACGGCGTCGCCGTCGCGCGCGTCAGCGGCATCTTCAAGATCGGCCCGCCCTTCGACGACTCGATGCGCGACACGGCCGCCCGCGTTACCGATGAATATTCCAAATAGCCCGGGAATACTCCAAGCCGGTCGTCG
>JBBSBZ010000462.1:0-2005 GCA_038250795.1 Burkholderiales bacterium
CTCGGCAGCATGGCCCAGCACGTCATCTACGCCGCGCTCAGCGATGTGCTGGTGGTTCCATGACATGGAGGCCGTTCGCGGTCCTCGCCGCGCTCGGCCTGCTCGTGGGGTGCGGCACCTTGCCCTCGCTGGAGACCCGTAGGGCGTCGACCGCGCTGCGTGACACCGAGAGCACCCGGCTGGGCCAAGCCCTGGCGCCGAGGCTGCGCGAGCATCCGGGAAAATCAGGCATCCATCCGCTGAGCGAGGCGGCCGATGCCTTCGCCGCGCGAATGCTCCTGGCGCGTGCCGCGGAGCGCAGCCTCGACGTCCAGTACTACATCTGGCGCGGCGACCTGACCGGCACGATGCTCTTCGAAGCGCTGCGCGTCGCCGCTGCGCGCGGGGTGCGCGTGCGGCTCTTGCTCGACGACAACAACACGGGCGGCCTCGATCCGACACTGGCCCTGCTCGCGGCCCAGCCGCGCTTCGAAGTTCGCCTGTTCAACCCGTTCGTCGTCCGCAGCCCGCGCTGGCAGGCCTACCTCACCGATTTCTCGCGGCTCAACCGCCGCATGCACAACAAGTCGTTCACCGCCGACAACCAGGTCACGATCGTCGGCGGCCGCAACGTCGGCGACGAGTACTTCGGCGCCACCGATGGCGTTCTCTTCTCCGACTTCGATGTGATGGCCGTCGGCCCGATCGTCGACGATGTTTCCACCGACTTCGACCGGTACTGGAACTCGGGCTCGTCTTACCCCGTGGCCGGACTCCTGCCCGCGCCGGCGCCGTCCGCGCTCGCGGACTTCGAGACGGCGGCCGCGACCGCCAAGAGCCACCCGGACGCCATCGACTACACCACCGCATTGCGCCAATCGCCCTTCGCGACACGCCTGCGGCAAGGCGATCTCGAGCTGATCTGGGCGCCAACGCGGATGGTCAGCGACGATCCGGCCAAGGGCCTGCGTGCGATGCAGCGCAGCGACCTGGTGCTCACCGAGCTGGGAGACGTGATCGGCGACGCGCAGCGCGATGTCGAGATCGTCTCGCCCTACTTCGTCCCCACCCGGGCCGGCGTCTCGGCCTTGCTGGCCCTGACGCAGCGCGGCGTCAGGATCCGCGTCCTCACCAACTCGCTCGAGGCCACCGACGTCGCCCCCGTGCACGCCGGCTATGCCAGGTGGCGCAGGGCGCTGCTCGAGGGCGGAGTGGAGCTCTACGAGCTCAAGCGAAACGGCGACCCACGCGACAAGCGCGCCGCGGGCTTCGGCGGAAGCTCGTCATCGAGCCTGCATGCAAAGACCTTTGCCGCCGACCATGCCCGCGTCTTCGTCGGATCCTTCAACTTCGATCCGCGCTCGGCCTATCTCAACACCGAGCTCGGCTTCGTGATCGAGAGCCCGCAGCTGGGGTCCCGGGTCGCCGATGCGTTCGACAAGCAGGTGCCCGCGCGGTCGTACGAAGTCAAGCTGGACGCGTCGGGCGGCCTGGTCTGGATCGATCGCCTGAAGGCAGGATCCGTCACGCATCGGCGCGAGCCGGGCACGACCTTTTGGCAGCGGGCCTGGATCTCCCTGCTGGCCCGCCTGCCGATCGAGTGGCTCCTCTAGGGAAGCGCTGCGGGTTACGCGCTTTCGCCGCCACGCCGGACTCGATCCCGACGCGCGCTGATCCTCCGGCCAGGGACTGGCGCACCCGCTGGACGCCGAGTCGGTAGCATCGCTCCTCGAGCGACGGCGCCGGCTCGTCGCGTCGGCCGCCGGACCCGCACGAATACCTATCGAAGCGCCGACCATGACCGACCCGACCCGCCGACGCATCCTTCTCGCCGCCCTCGCCGCAGGAGCCGGCCCACTCGCCGCCTGTGCGACGCGTGCCGACACCGTCGACCTGCCGCCAATCGTCTTCGTCCCCGGCAACGGCGACACCGCCGCCCTGTGGATGACGACGATGTGGCGCTTCGAATCGAACGGCTGGCCGCGCGAGCGCCTGCACGCGATCGACCTGCCCTATCCGCTCGCCC
>JBBSBZ010000463.1:0-1997 GCA_038250795.1 Burkholderiales bacterium
ACCGCCTCTCCGGCTTCAAGCGTCTCAGCGAAATGCTGCTGGATGAGCGCGAAGACCGCCGCGTCAGCGCCGGGCGTGCCCGCGATGAGCTCGTAACGCGCGTCGCCCTCTGGGGTCACCTCCGCAGCGACCCACGCGCGCACCTGCTGGTCGTGCCGCTCGAGAACGGCCTCGACGCCACGCGCGTGCTCCTGCATCGCCTCGGCGACGCGTGCCGAGTCGCGTGCATCGCCGGCCGCGGCGGCGAGCGCCTGCGGCTCGACGCCGAGCGCCTTCGCGGCCTCCTCGACGCTCCTGCCCTTCGCGATGAGCGGCAGCGCACGCTCGATCGTCAGGTCGCGGCGCAGCACCTCCATGTCGGTCGAGACCTTCGCCACCGCCGGGTCCACCCGTTTGCGACTCACCGCCGCCGTGGCCGCGCGCTCGAAAAGGTCCGGCGTGCCGAACATTTCGGCGAGTCGCGCGAGGGCGCCCGGTGCGTCGTCCTTCGCGAGCGCGAACGCATCCTCGACTTCCTTTGCGCGCTTCGATGATGCGCCGAGCTCGCGCTCGCGCTCAAGGAGCTGCTTCTCCTTCTGGCCGAGGCTCGTCCACGCGCGATGGAACGGGTCGGGCTTGCCGGCGGGTGTTCCGGCGGGCTTCTTCTCGACCGGCGGCGCTGCCTCTCTCGCCTCGGTCGGCGGTGCGGCGGGCGCGGCGGGCGCTTCGGTCGTGGTCGGCGGTGCTGTGGTGGCGTCGGCGGTGTCTGGCGGCATGAGTCCTCAGATCGGCAGGCCGGGGGCGGGGGCAGGGAGGGCCGCGTTGGGGACGGGGGCGGCCATGGGGTCAGGGACTGGCGCGCCGGTGGGCGCCGCGGGTGTCGCGCCGATCGCTCGCAGCTCGACCACGAGATCGATGCACTGGCGCACGAGGTCGCGGTTCGCCTCTTCCGGGCCCTCGGCCATGAGGCCCGTACGGCAGTAGGCCTCCGTGAGCGTCGCGAGCGCGTAGTCGAGCGGCCAATAGGGTTCCGGCGTCACGCTGACGCCCTTGCGGAGCATCACGTCGATCGCTTTGTGCACGAGCTCGAACGGCGCGAGTTTCCGGCGCGTCACTGCGTCGAGGTCCGGATAGTCGAGCAGCCGCGCGGCCTCAGTTGCGTCGATGACGCCGTCGCGCTTCATCTCGAGCACGCGCTCGAGCTTCGCCGCGGGACGCGTCGGCAGCAGCGCTGTCGGATACGCCTGCATCACGTAGCTAT
The DNA here is from genome assembly GCA_038250795.1 of Burkholderiales bacterium. Lineage (GTDB taxonomy): Bacteria > Pseudomonadota > Gammaproteobacteria > Burkholderiales > Burkholderiaceae_C > Schlegelella_A. The sequence goes on from JBBSBZ010000463.1 coordinate 1,241, forward strand.
CTTGGTCGAGGTCGACCTCATTCCAGTCGATCATCTCCGACGCCCGTCCGCGCTCGTCGACCGCCTGGATCTGGTACTTGCCGGCGCGCTTCACGATCTCGCGAATCGCCTCGATGACCTGCCGCGCGACCTCAAGCCCCATTTCCTCGACGGCGGCAGAGAAGATAGCGAAACGCTCGGTCTCGATATCGTTGAACTCGCGCAGCGCGACTCCTGCGTTGAGGCCAGTCGGCTTTTGCGATGTCGCGCTCAACTGCGACACGCCTGCGACCTGATACGCGTCGTTCTTCACCGTCATCCCGTGTTGCGTGTACTGCGGCGACAACGGCTCCGACGCGACGTGGATGGGCGGCTGCAGCCCGGTGTATTCCACGATCTCGCCCGGCACGTTGCTCATGTGGTTGAGTTGCACCTTCGCGGCGCGGTTGACGTAGACGCGCGGCACCGCGAGGAGCATCGCCTCCTGCGTCTTCTCCAAGACCGCGTTCAGCTCGAACTGCTGCGACTTAATATCATCACACAACGAGTCGCCGAAGAAGCCCACCACCGGCGACGAGTAGTGCAGAAAGGCGAACGGAAAACTGTCGCGCGTCCACGGCTCATCGAGCAGCGTGATGCCCTCCGTGGCGATGATGTGCCGGCCGTCGTCCGCATCGGGCGCGCTCGGCAGGTGCCACGCCTCCACCACCTCTAGGCGGTCGTCATCCTCGTCGTAGGCGCTGCGTAGGTCATCGGGCATGCCGGACGCGTCATCCTC
>JBBSBZ010000464.1:0-1993 GCA_038250795.1 Burkholderiales bacterium
GAAGCGCGCGGCCGGCTCGGCGATCGCCTCGATGGCGGCGCGCACCGGGTTGCCGGTGACGACCGCCTTCGCGCCCGTCTGGCGAGCCGAGTCGCCGTCGAAGCCGAAGGCGATCCGCCGCGCTGCCGGCAGCAGGGCGCGGTTGCTGAGCAGGAGACCCGCATCGGCATTGACGAGCAGCAGCGGCCGGCCGAGCAGGCGCGCCATCCAGCCGCCCGGAAAGCACACGTAGCCGCCCATGCCGAGGACCGCGTCGGCGCGACGCCGCACGACGATCCGCAGCGACGACGCGAACGCGCCGACAAGCCGCATCGCGCCGAGTGCGTTGCCGACGAGGCCCTTGCCGCGCAGGCCGTTGAAGGCGAGCCGGTCGAGCGCGATGCCGGCCTTCGGCACGAGCCGGTTCTCTATGCCGGTCTCGGTGCCGAGCCAGCTCACCTGCCAGCCGCGGCGCTTCATCTCGGCGGCGACCGCCAGGCCGGGTATCACGTGCCCGCCGGTGCCTGCGGCCATCACGAGCAGCGTCTTCATGCGCGCCCTCCGCGCATGAGCTGCCGATTCTCGATGTCGACCCGCAGGACGATCGCCAGCGCGACCAGATTCATCACGATCGCCGAGCCGCCGTAGCTCATCAGCGGCAAGGTGAGTCCCTTGGTCGGCAGCACGCCGAGGTTGACGCCCATGTTGATGAAGGCCTGGCCGCCGAACCAGATGCCGATGCCCTGCGCGAACAGGCCGGCGAAGACGCGGTCGAGCGCGATCGCCTGGCGGCCGATGTGGAAGAGCCGGCGCGCGAGCCAGAAGAAGGCGACGATGACGCAGGCGACGCCGACGAAGCCGAGCTCCTCGCCGATCACGGCGAGCAGGAAGTCGGTGTGCGCCTCGGGCAGGTAGTGCAGCTTCTCGACGCTCGAGCCGAGCCCCTGGCCGAAGATCTCGCCGCGCCCGAACGCGATCAGCGAGTGCGAAAGCTGGTAGGCCTTGCCGAGGGTGTACTTCTCGTCCCAGGGGTTGAGGTACGCGAAGATGCGCTCGCGGCGCCAGTCGCTCAGGGTGATCATCAACACGAAGGCGCCGACCAGGATCGCGCTGATGAGCAGGAACATGCGGCCGTTGACGCCGCCGAGGAAGAGGATGCCCATCGCGATCGTCGCGATCACCATGAAGGCGCCCATGTCGGGCTCGGCGAGCAGCAGGAGGCCGACCACCGCGATCGAGATCGCCATCGGCACGACGGCGCGGACGAAGTTCTCCTTCACGTCCATGCGCCGCACCATGTAGCCGGCGGCGTACATCGCGATCGCGAGCTTGGTGAGCTCGGAAGGCTGGAAGCTCATGATGCCGAGCGGGATCCAGCGCCGCGCGCCGTTGACGCCCTTGCCGATGAAGGGCACGAGGACGATCACGAGCAGGAGCAAGGCGACGACGAAGATCCAGGGCGAGAGCTTCTCCCACATCGACACCGGCACCTGGACGGCGACCAGCGCGGCGCAGACGGCGATCGCCATGAACATCGCGTGGCGGTAGAGGAAGTAGGTCGACGTGTAGCGCGAGAACTTCGGGTTGTCGGGCATCGCCACCGAGGCGCTGTAGACCATCACCAGGCCGAGCGCGAGCAGCGCGAAGACGACGCAGACGAGGGTGCGGTCGAAGCCGAGCAGGCGGGCCGGCTGCCCGCGGTCGACGCTGATCCACTCGCGCACGGGGATCGCCTCGGCGGCGCGCCTGCCGCGCTCGGGCGCCGCCTTCGGCGCCTTCGCGCGCGCCGGCCGCTCGGCCGGCGCGAGGCGCTCTCGCCACGACTGCCAGACGGTGGCGAGCGTCGCGCTCATGCCGGGCTGCCGGCGAAGGCACGATCGGCCGCTTCTTGGACGGCGGCGACGAACACCTCGGCGCGGTGGCCGTAGTTGCGGAACATGTCGAGGCTCGCGCAGGCGGGGCTCAGGAGCACGGCGTCGCCGGGCTGGGCGCGCTCGAACGCGGCCCTCACGGC
>JBBSBZ010000465.1:0-1990 GCA_038250795.1 Burkholderiales bacterium
GCACAGCCTGAAGACGCCGCTCGCGGTGCTCCGCACGGCCCTCGCCGAGCCGGCGACGCTGCCGGCCACGGTGGACGCGCAGGTCAGGCGCATGGACGACATCGTCCAGCACCAGCTCGGCCGCGCCGCCGCGAGCGGCGCCTCGCGCTTCGTGCCGGCGCTCCTGCTCGCACCGGTGCTCGAGCGCGTGCGCGATTCGCTCGCCAAGGTGTATGCCGACAAGGGCCTGGCCTTCAAGCTCGACTGCGACCCGGCGCTCGCCTGGCGGATCGACGAGGGTGACGCCTTCGAGTTGCTCGGCAATCTGATGGACAACGCCGCCAAGTGGGCACGCCGGCACGTCGCCGCGAGCGCGCGGCGCGAGGGCGACCGCCTGCATCTGCGCATCGACGACGACGGCCCCGGCTTCGGCGACACGCGCGCGATCCGGCAGCTGCACGTGCGCGGCGACGAGCGCGTGCCGGGTCACGGCGTCGGCCTCGCCGTCGTCGACGACCTGGTGGCGAGCCATGACGGCGAGTTGACGCTCTCGCGCTCGGAGACGGGCGGCGGGCGCGTGGACATCGTGCTGCGCACCGCCTGATGCCGGCACCGCGCGTAGGCCGCGGCTGACGCGAGGATGCGATCCCCGGAGGCCCCGCGGCGGCTCGCATGGAGTACGGTCTGAAGATTTGGAGGACGCATCCATGAAACCCGTTCTGTTGGGCTGCACGGCCGCGGCGTTGCTCGCCTTGGCGGCGTGCTCGAAAGAAACCCCGGTCAGCGCACCGACGGCAGCCATCGCCACGCCGGCCAGCGGGGCGTTCCCCACGGGGCCGTCGACCGATCCCTCGCTGCCGCCCGCGACGGCCGCGCTGAACGCCCCTCCCTCGACCCTGGCCCCGGTGGACACGGCTTCGGTACCGCCGGGCATGGCCGGTTCCGCGCCGGGCATGGCGTCTGCCGCGCCGGCGGCCATGGCCGCGATGGCGCCGGCGTCGGGTGCGAGCACGCCCTGAGAGGTTGCCGTCGGGCGGCGGAAAGCCGCGTTTCGTTCAGGTTCGGTTCATGGTGACGCCAGCAAGATGACCTCATCGCCACTCCCAGGAGCCGTCATGAACCGCTTCCTCTTCTCCCCCAGGTTCCTCGTCGCCGCCGCCCTCGCCACCGCAGCGCTCGGCGCTGCCAGCGTGGCCGAGGCCCGCCCGCAGGTCTTCCTGTCGATCGGCGTGGACAGCGGCCCGGCCTGGATCGAGCCGGAACGCGGCTACCTGCTTCCGCAGCCCGTGTACCTGCCGCCGCGGCCAGTCTTCGTCGCGCCGCGTCCGGTGTTCGAGCGCCCGACCTTCGGCCGCTACGACGCGCGTGTCGGCTGGGAGCGCGAGCCCGCGTGGCGTCATCGCGAGTGGCGTCATCGCGAGTGGCGTCGCCATCACCAGCACGAGGAGTCTCGCGGCCGCGGCCCGGGCCGCGATGAACCCGGGCGCCCCGGCGGGCACTGGCACTGAACGGCGGGAGACGCACTGCGCGGCGAGCCCGCGCGGTGCGTCGCTCAGCCGAGCGAGGCCGTCGACACCAAGACCTCGCCCGCCGATTCGGCCAGGACATGCGACGTCACGATGCCGAGCAGCAGGTTCTCGACCATGTTGCGCCCGTGCTTGCGGCAATGCTTACTTGATGCGAACGGCGTCCGCGCTTGACGCCTGAAGCAACGAACTGCGGCTTCCGACCCCGGAGCTGACCTTCGCGTCGTTGGAATCGGCGCCTAAAGCAGTCGCTCGACCCAGAATCTGCGAGTTTTCTGGCAGGTCGAGGCGATGCGACCTGACCGCACCCAGCATTGCCCGACCATATCGGAAGAGGTCCACCGGCCGACGGCCGGCGTTGCAGTACATCGGCCATTCCATCGAGCACGTCGACCAGCGCAGCCGAGGCGCCATTTGGCACCTGCCATTGCGAAAGTCAACTTGGTTCCTTGGATCTGAAGTTGGTCCACGCCGCCGATGGCTGC
>JBBSBZ010000466.1:0-1983 GCA_038250795.1 Burkholderiales bacterium
GAGCCAGGAGGCGAAGACGATGAAGGCCAGGACGAGCGTGCCGACGACGAGGTCGCCGCGCGGCCCTCTGCCGAAGATGCGGCAGATGCCGTCGTAAGTCACCCAGAAGGCGACGAAGAAGGCGAGCGAGGTGGCGATCGCAGCGGCCGGCGACCAGTCGAACACCGTCTTGTCGATCAGGAAGGTGCTCGCGTTGAAGAGATAGAGAACGGCGAAGAGCGCGAAGCCGGTGAGCCAGGTGGAGTAGCTCTCCCACATCGACCAGTGCAGGTGCTCCGGCAGGCGCGCCGGCGCGACCGGGTACTTCTGCTGGTGATAGAAGCCGCCGCCATGCACGGCCCACAGCTCGCCGCCGATGCCCTTGGCGCGATCGCCCTCGTCGGCCGGTGGCGTCAGGCTCGTGTCGAGTCCGACGAAGTAGAACGAGGCACCGATCCAGGCGATGCCGGTGATGACGTGCGCCCAGCGCAGGAGAAAGCCGACCCAGTCGAGAAGATAGAAGTCCATCGATGAAGCCGTCGCTGCTCAGCTGCCGCGGTAGGTCGAATACGACCAGGGACTGACGAGAAGCGGCACGTGGTAGTGCGCGTTGACGTCCGCGATGCCGAAGTCGACCGGCACCTGATCGAGGAAAGGCGGCTCCGCGAGCGTCGCGCCGCGCGCGGCGAAATAGGCACCGGCCGCGAAGTCGAGCCGGTAGCGACCCTTCTTCAGCTCGACGCCTTCGAGCAGCGGCTCGTCGGCGCGCCCGTCGGCGTTCAGGAGCAGCGATTTCACCAGGCTCGCACCCGCCGGACCGATGCGGAAAAGGGTGACCCGCATGCCCGCCGCCGGGGTGCCGTTGGCGGTATCGAGCGCGTGTGTCGTCAACTTTCCCATTCGGCCTCCGCGCCGTGCGAAGGGACGCCGGCCAGGTTCTCGATTCGCTCAAAAGTGTATCGTCGCCGGCAGCCAATGAGTCCGACTTCCTACCCGCGCGATCTTCGCGGCTACGGCGCGAATCCGCCGCACGCCCGCTGGCCGAGAGGCGCACGCATCGCCGTCCAGTTCGTCCTCAACTACGAGGAGGGCGGCGAGAACAGCGTCCTGCATGGCGACCCGGCCTCGGAGACCTTCCTCTCCGAGCTGGTCACCGCGCAGGCCTACGACAGCCGGCACATGACGATGGAATCGATGTACGAGTACGGCTCGCGCGTCGGCCTCTGGCGCATCCTGCGCGAGTTCGAATCGAGGCAGTTGCCGCTCACGATCTTCGGCGTGGCGACGGCGCTCGAGCGCTATCCGGAGCTGGTCGGCGAATTCATGTCACGCGGCCACGAGATCGCGAACCACGGCCTGCGCTGGATCCACTACCAGAACCTGCCCGCGGCGACCGAGCGGCTCCACGTCGAGACCGCGACGCGCGTGATCAGGGAGCTCACCGGCGGCGTCTGGCCGCTCGGCTGGTACACCGGCCGCGACAGCCCCAACACGCGCCGGCTCGTCGTCGAGCACGGCGGCTTCGAATACGACAGCGACTACTACGGCGACGACCTCCCCTTCTGGACCGAGGTCGAGACCGCCGGCGGCGACACCCGCGCCCATCTCGTCGTGCCCTACTCGCTCGACACCAACGACATGCGCTTCGTCCAGGCACAGGGCTTCAACACCGGCGAGCACTTCTTCGCCTACCTGCGCGACGCGTTCGACGCGCTGTACGCCGAAGGCGACCCCGAGGGGCTCGACCGGCCGAAGATGATGTCGATCGGCATGCACTGCCGCGTGCTCGGCAAGCCCGGCCGGATCGGCTCGCTGCGCCGTTTCCTCGATCACGTGCAATCGCACGAGCACGCCTGGGTCACGCGAAGGATCGACATCGCACGACACTGGCGCAGCGTGCACCCCTTCACCGTCGACGATGCCGCGGCCGTCGCGTAGCCAACGCCCCGAAAGGCCGACGATGGACCCGCCGCTCACGCTCGAACGCCTGAACGCGTCCTCGCA
>JBBSBZ010000467.1:0-1978 GCA_038250795.1 Burkholderiales bacterium
CCAGGACCTGCAGGTGCTCGCCGGCCTGCCGCCGCTGGTGCGCGACGGCGACCGCTTCCTCGCCATGCTGACGCTGCGCAACACGACGACGCGCGAGATGAAGGTGCGCACGACGCTCCAGGGCACGGTCAACGCGCCGGGAGCGGTCGCGGGCGAGATCGCGCACAGGCCGATCGCCCTGCCCGCGCAGGACGTCGTCCTCGCCGCCGGCAGGGCGTTGGAAGTCACCTGGCCGGTCGACGTGCCGGCCGACGCTTTCAGCATCACCTGGGAGGCGGCTGCCGAGGCGGCGGGGGCGAAGGATCGCCTCAAGGTGACGCAGCTCGTGGCCGCCGCGGTGCCGGTGCGCGTGCTGCAGGCGACGCTGACGCAGCTCGACGGGCGCTACACGCTGCCGGTCGCCGCGCCCGCCGACGCCCTGCCGGCGAGCGGCGTCAAGCGCGGCGGCATCCACGTCGCGGTGCAGCCCCGGCTCACCGGCGCGCTGCCGGGGATCCGGCGCTTCTTCGAGACCTATCCGTTCATCTGCCTCGAGCAGAAGACCTCGAAGGCGGTCGGCCTGAAGAGCGCGCCGCTCTGGGCCACGGTCGCCGGCTCGCTGCCGACCTATCTCGACAGCGACGGCCTGGCCAGCTATTTCCCGCCGCGCGCCGACGAGGTGCCGCACGGCAGCGACCGCCTCACGGCCTACGTGCTCGCGGCGACGAACGAGGCCGGCTTCGCGTTGCCCGCCGCGGCGCAGGAGGCGATGCTCGGCGGCCTCACGGCGTTCGTCGAGGGACGCATAGAGCGCAAGTTTTGGTCGCCGCGGCCCGACCTCGAGGTGCGAAAGCTCGCCGCGATCGAGGCGCTCTCGCGCTACGGCCGCGCGCAGCCGAAGATGATGGGCTCGATCAATGTCGTTCCCAACACCTGGCCGACCGCGGCGGTGATCGACTGGCTCCTGATCCTCAAGCGCGTCGAGGGCGTCCCCGATCGCGCGAAGCGGCTCGACGAGGCGCAGCAGATCCTGCGCGGCCGGCTCACCTACGCCGGCACGACGCTCCGGTTCAGCACCGAGGAGAGCGACTTCTGGTGGTGGCTGATGGACAGCGCCGACAGCAACGCGGCGCGCCTCATCCTCGCCGTGCTCGACGATCCCGCCTGGAAGGACGAGCTGCCGAAGATGGTCGTCGGCAGCCTGTCGCGCCAGCGCGGTGGCGCGTGGCTGACGACGACGGCCAATCTCTGGGGCTCGCTGGCGCTCGACAAGTTCTCGGCGAAGTTCGAGTCGCAGAAGGTGGAAGGCCGCACGACGGCGTCGATCGACACGGTGCGCGCCCAGGCGATCGTCGCCGACTGGACGGCGCAGCCGCAGGGCGGCGCCGCGCGCCTGAACTGGCCCGCCGCCGCCGGCACGCTGGCCGTCGCGCAGGAAGGCGGCGGCAAGCCGTGGCTCACGGTGCAGAGTCTCGCCGCAATCCCGCTCACGGCGCCGCTGCGGGCCGGCTACTCGATCGCGCGCAGCGTCACGGCGGTCGAGCAGAAGGACAAGAGCCGGTGGTCGCGTGGCGACGTCGTCAAGGTGCGGCTCGAGATCGAGGCACAGAGCGACATGACGTGGGTCGTGGTCAGCGACCCGGTGCCGGGCGGCGCGACCATTCTCGGCAGCGGCCTCGGCCGCGACTCGGCGATCGCGACGCGCAGCGAGAAGCGCGACGGCAACGCCTGGCCGGCGTTCGAGGAGCGCAGCTTCGAGGCTTTCCGCAGCTACTACGAGTACCTGCCCCGCGGCCGGCATGTCGTCGAGTACACCGTGCGGCTCAACAACCCGGGCCGGTTCGCGCTGCCACCGACTCGGGTCGAGGCGATGTATGCGCCGGAGACCTTCGGCGAATTGCCCAACGCGGGCATCGAGGTCGCGCCGTGAGGTCGCGGGCGAGGGCCAGGGTCTGCGTCGGACTCTCCCTGGCCTTGGGCGCGATCGCCGCCCACGCGC
>JBBSBZ010000468.1:0-1957 GCA_038250795.1 Burkholderiales bacterium
CCGGTCGTCGGTCTTGAGCGTGCGCAGCCGGGCGACGTACTTCGCCGGCTCCCAATAGGCGACCTGGGTGTCGTTGAGGCCGCTCCTCACGAGCATCGCCGGGTAGGCACCGCGCTTCAGGTTGTCGTAGGGGCTGTAGGCGCGCATCCAGCCGTACTGCTCCGCGATCTTCGGGTTGCCCCACTCGATGAACTCGCCGACCGTGAGCGGCAGCGTCTCGTCGAGCATGGTGGTGACGACGTCGACGAACGGCACGACCGCGACGACCGCGCGGAACAGGTCGGGACGAAGGTTGACGACCGCGCCCATGAGCAGGCCGCCGGCGCTGCCGCCCTCGATCGCGAGCTGCGCAGGCGTCGTCCGGTCGGCCGCGATCAGCGCTTGCGCGCAAGCGATGAAGTCGTCGAAGGTGGTCGTCTTTCGCGCCATCTTGCCGGCCTCGTACCAGGTCCGGCCGAGGTCTCCGCCGCCGCGGATGTGGCCGATCGCGAAGACGACGCCGCGGTCGAGCAGCGAGACGCGGGTCTGCGAGAACGACGGATCGATCGGGATGCCGTAGCTGCCGTAGCCGTAGAGAAGCGTCGGCTGCGGGCCGGCGCGCTTCAGGTCGCGCCGATAGACGAGCGAGATCGGGACGGCGGTGCCGTCGGCGGCCGTCGCCATCGTCCGCTCGCTCGCGTAGAGCGAGGCGTCGTAGCCGGGCACCGGCTGGCGCTTCCTCAGCACGCGTTCGCGCGTCGCGAGGTCGTAGTCGAAGGTCGAGGCGGGCGTCGTCATGGAGGTGTAGACGAAGCGAAGCGTGGTCGTGTCGAACTCGGCGTTGCCGCTGGCATGGACGCTGTACGCGGGCTCGTCGAAGGCGATCGTGTGCTCGCCGCCGCCTTGGAGGTCGAAGATGCGCAGCTGCAGGCTGCCGGCGACGCGCTCGGTGACGGCCAGGTGGTGCGCGAAGACCTCGACGTCGTCGAGCATGACGTGGTCGCGGGCGGCGATCAGCTCGGTGGCCTGCGCCAGGTCGGGCGCCATCGCGTCGACGGTCACGAGGCGGAAGTTTCGGCCGGTGTCGTTGAGGCGCACGTAGAAGCGGCCGGCGCGGTGCTCGAGGGCGTACTCGACGTCGGCGCGGCGCGCGAAGACGGTGCGCCACGCAGGCGCGGTGGCGGCATCGGCATCGGCATCGGCATCGGCGTCGAGAACGCGCCACTCGGTCGAGTCCTTGCTCTCGATCGCCAGCAGCAGCCAGCGCTCGTCGAGCGTCTTCGCGACGCCGATGTCGAACAGCTCGTCGCTCTCCTCGTAGACAAGCGCGTCGGCGGCCGCTGCGCCGACCTCATGGCGCCAGAGACGGCTCGAGCGCTTGGTCTCGTCCATGGTCGTGTACCAGAGCGTGCGGCTGTCGTTGGCCCAGGTCGCCGACGAGACCTGCTCGACCGACCAGTCGTCGACCCGGCCGTCGACGAGCGCCTTGACGTGAAGCGTGAAGTCGCGCCCGCCGGTGTGGTCGACGGTGTAGGCCAGGAGCGTCGCGTCGCGGCTCACCGCCGTCAGGCCCAGGCGCAGGAACGCCTTGCCGCGCGCCATCTCGTTGAGGTCGAGCAGGACGTCGTCGCGGCCGCCGGCGTCGAAGGCGCGATCCGCGCCCGCGGCGCGGCGGCGCAGGTAGATCGGGTACTGCTCGCCCTGGCGCGTGCGCTGCGAATACCACCAGTCGCCCTTGCGCATCGGCACCGAGTCGTCGTCCTGCTGGACGCGCGAGTACATCTCCTGGTAGAGCGCTTCCTTCAGCTTGGCGTGCGGCGCGAACCAGGCCTCGGCGTAGGCGTTCTCGGCGCGCAGATGGTCGAGCGTGCGCGGATCGTCGCGATCGCGCATCCAGTGGTAGTCGTCGATCCGCAGGTCGCCGTGGACGCTGACGTCGTGCGGCTGGCGCGGCGCGACCGGCGCGGACGGCAGGGAC
>JBBSBZ010000469.1:0-1955 GCA_038250795.1 Burkholderiales bacterium
GCCCGCGACGGCGCTCTGCCTCGGCACGCCGCTGCGCAACGAGATCGAGGCGAGGGACGCGTCGAAGCTCGAGAGCGCGTGCGACGTCGCGACGAGCGCGCTCGAGGCGCGCTTCGGCCTGGGCGACGTCGACGGCAAGATCCAGGCGCATGTCGTTGCCGTGGAGCGCGGATGAAGCGGGCGAAGCGATGAGCAGGATCGCCGGCATCGACGTCGGCGGCACCTTTACCGACCTTGTGGTCGTCGACGATGCGAGCGGCGAGGTGAGGATCGCGAAGGTGCCGACGACGGTCGACAACCAGGCTTTCGGCGTTCTCGCGGCGATCGACGCCGCCGGCCTCGATCCGGCCTCGCTCGACGCGATCGTGCACGGCACGACGACGACGACCAACGCGATGCTCGAACGCAAGATCGCCCGGGTCGGGCTGATCACGACGCGTGGCTTTCGCGACGTCCTCGAACTCGGTCGGCGAACGCGGCCGACGCCGTACGGTCTGAAGGGCCGCTTCGTGCCGCTGATCGAGCGTCACCTGAGGCTCGAGGTCGACGAGCGCATGGACGCCGAGGGCCGCGTCCTCGTGCCGCTCGACGAGGCGCAGGTCGAGGCGGCGACGAAGCGGCTGATCGAGCTCGGCGCGGAAAGCGTCGTCGTCCACTTCCTGCACAGCTACATCAACGCCGCGCACGAAGTGCGCGCCGCCGAGATCGTGCGCTCGCTCTGGCCGAACCGCTACGTGACTGCGGGCCATACCGTCGTCGCGGAGTACCGCGAATACGAGCGCGGCACGACGGCGGCCGTCAATGCCGCGATCCAGCCCGTGCTGCACCGCTACATCGAGAGGCTGCGCCACGAGCTCCAGAGCCGGGGCTTCGCGCGCGAGCTGCTCGTGATGCAGGGCAACGGCGGCACGGTCGCCTCGCAGGTCGTCGCCGAGCACGCGGTCGCGACCGTGATGTCGGGGCCGGCCTCCGGCGTGATCGCGGCGGCGGCGACGGCGATGCAGGCAGGCGCGTTCGCCGGCGAGTTCGCCGACGTCGTCAGCTACGACATGGGCGGCACGTCGAGCGACGTAGCCCTCGTCCTCGGCGGCATGCCGACGGTGTCGAGCGACCTCGAGCTCGAGTACGCGATGCCGATCCACGTGCCGATGGTCGACGTCCACACGATCGGCGCCGGCGGCGGCTCGATCGCCTCGGTCGATGCCTCCGGCATGCTTCGGGTCGGCCCGGAGAGCGCGGGTGCGACGCCGGGGCCGATCTGCTACGGCCGCGGCGGCACGCGCCCGACGATCACCGATGCCAACCTCGTGCTCGGCCGGCTCGACCCGGACCGGCTGCTCGCCGTCGAGCACGCGGTCTCGATGGACGCGATCCGCGCCGCGCTGGTCGAGCAGGTCGGCGCGCCGCTCGGGCTCGACGCGACGGCTGCGGCGGCAGCGATCGTGCGCGTCGCCAACGACCGCATGGCCGGCGCGATCCGGATGGTGAGCCTGGCGCGCGGCCACGATCCGCGCGACTTCGCGCTCTTCGCCTTCGGCGGCGCCGGTCCGCTGCATGCCGCGGCGCTGGCGAAGGAACTCGCGATTCCGACCGTGCTGATTCCGGCGCGGCCGGGCCTCACCAACGCCCTCGGCTGCGTCGTTGCCGACCTGCGCCACGACTTCGTTGCGACCGTGAATGCGCCGCTCGAGTCGATCGCTCCGGGCCGGATCGCCGAGGTCTTTGCGCGCCAGATCGAAAGCGGGCGGGCACTGATCGAGCGCGAGAACGTGGCGGTCGAGCGCATCGCCACGCTGCACCGCGCCGACATGCAGTTCCAGGGCCAGAGCCACCTCCTGCCGGTGGCGATCGACTCGACCGCGATCACCCTCGACGCGCTGCGCGAGGCCTTCGCGGCGGCGTACTGGAAGCGATTCGGCGTCGAGCTGCCCGAGATCCGGCCGGTCCTCGTCAAC
>JBBSBZ010000470.1:0-1946 GCA_038250795.1 Burkholderiales bacterium
CTTCGGCAGCGATGTCGAGACGTTCTTCGCGCTCGACGCCGCGACCGGGGCGCCTGTGTGGCAGTTCCATGCCGGCGCCGAGATGCCGGGGGGGCCGGTGAGCTATCAGATCGCGGGTCGCCAGTACGTGGCGATCGCTGCTGGCAACAGCATCCTCGCCTTCGCGCTCTCGCCCTGAGGTCGGCGCGGCCGCCTCGGACTGATCAGCGGCGCGACCGCTCGCGCCCTGCGTCGGCGAGCAGCAGCGTCGCGCGCACGAGCCCCTCGACCGACTCGGCCAGATCGGCCGGCGGCTCGAGCGACTCGATCTCGGCGAGCAAGGCGTCGGCGTCCTCCAGGTCGTCGGGATCGAGGTGGCGGTAGATCAATGCGAGCGGCTCGATCACGGCGCTGTCGTCGCCGTCGGCGATCAGGTCCGGAAAGCTCTCCATCGCGGCGGCGAAGCCGGCCACCCAGGGGTAGACGGCGTCGCCCTCGCCTTCGCGCCGATCGCCATCCTCTTCGGCACCGCCGTCGCCACCTTCGAGCTCGAAGACGCGCGGATCGAACCACTCGCGCCGCTCGATCGCGCGCCGGAGTTCCGCCTCGCGCCGGACGACGAGCGAGTGCAGGCGACGGGCGTCGAAGCCGGCGGGCAGCGGCCGACCGTCGACGTCGGTCACGAGCCGAAGCCAGCGCTCGCGCTCGATGCGCCGAGGCTGGACGATCACGCCGCAGAGAAAGCCGTCGAGCGACGACACGTCGAGCGGATCGAGCGGCGCCGGAACGCTGTCGAGCAGCGCCTGCAGTTCGTCGATCTCCCGGTCCTGGTCGTGTGGCACGGACCGAGGATAGCGGCCTGTCTTGCGACGCCGCCGAACCGACCTCCATGCGTTCGGCGGATACTTGTGCCATGGCGACACGAGGCAGCGATTCACAGCGTCTGCAGGAGATCCTGAGCGAGTTCTACGCCGGGCGGAGCCGCCGCGACGAGACTCGCTCGGCCTTGATCGACGTCGTCCTCGACCGCCTGCGATGCGCGCGCGTGAGCCTGTGGAAGTTCGAGGGCGAAGGCGACGACTTGAGCCTTCTCTGCTTCGCCTCGAAGAGGGCCGGTGGCGCGCTGGACACCAGCGACCGACGCCTGCTTCGCAGCGAATACGGCGCCTACTTCAACGCCCTGGTCGAGAAGGGCACCTACGTCAGCGAGGACGCGATGCACGATCCCATGCTGCAGTCGATGCGCGACAACTATCTCCTGCCCAACAACGTGCTTTCGATGCTCGACGCCGCGTTTCTCCTCAACGGTCGCGCCTATGGCACCGTCTGCTGCGAGGAGACCACGGCACCACGCCATTGGCGGTCCGGAGACGTCGCGGCGCTTCGGGCGATCGTCACCAAGCTCGCGCTCGTGATGTCGGGCCCGCCCGAGTCGATACTGTGGGTCACGCCGTCGGTGCCGCTGCACCGGATGCCGCTCGCCGCGGCCGCGCCCGACCCGATCCCCGCGCCGCGACCCCCCGGAGAACGTCGCAGCTGAACTTCACCGCACAAAGGATATTTCGATCATGGGCGCCAACGAGAGCTTCACCAGCACCGCCGACATCGGCCACTACATCGGCGGACGCCGCGTCGCCGGCACGGGCGGACGCAGCCAGGCGGTCTACAACCCGGCGACGGGTGCGGTGTCACGCCGCGTCGCGCTCGCGAGCACGGCCGAGGTCGATGCCGCCGTGGCCGCCGCGAAGGCGGCGCAGCCGGCCTGGGCGAACACGCCCCCGTTGCGCAGGGCGCGTGTCCTGAACGCCTTCCTCGCCCTGTTGAATCAGCACCGCGACGAGCTCGCCGCGATGATCACCGCCGAGCACGGCAAGGTCTTCAGCGACGCCCAGGGCGAGGTGATGCGCGGCATCGACATCGTCGAGTTCGCCTGCGGCATCCCGCAGCTGCTCAAGGGCGACTACACC
>JBBSBZ010000471.1:0-1941 GCA_038250795.1 Burkholderiales bacterium
CTTCGACGACGTGCGAAAAGCCGGCGACGCTGTCGCCGCGATCATCGCCGCCGGCCTGATCCCCGCCGGCCTCGAGATGATGGACAAGCCGATGACCGCCGCGGTCGAGGGCTTCGTCCACGCCGGCTACGACCTCGACGCCGCGGCAATCCTGCTCTGCGAGAGCGACGGCACGGCCGCGTCGGTCGAGCACGAGAGCGCACGCATGGTCGAGGTGCTGCGCGCGTGCGGCGCGACGCGCATCGAGGCGAGCGCCGACGAGGCGCAGCGGCTGCGCTTCTGGAGCGGCCGCAAGAACGCCTTCCCGGCCAGCGGCCGGATCAGCCCCGACTACATGTGCATGGACTCGACGATTCCCCGCAAACGCCTCGCCGACATGCTGATCGCCATCGGCGAGATGGAGACCAGGCACGGCCTGCGCTGCGTCAACGTCTTCCACGCCGGCGACGGCAACCTCCATCCGCTGATCCTGTTCGACGCCAACGAGGCCGACCAGCTCCACCGCGCCGAGGCCTTCGGTGCCGAGATCCTGGAACTCTCGGTCGCGATGGGCGGCACGGTGACGGGCGAGCACGGCGTCGGCGTCGAGAAGCTGTCGTCGATGTGCGTGCAGTTCTCGCCGGCCGAGCGGGCGCAGATGGAAGGCGTCAAGCGCGCCTTCGATCCGGCCGGGCGCCTGAATCCGGGCAAGGTGATCCCCTCGCTCGTGCGCTGCGCCGAATACGGGCGGATGCACGTGAAGCGCGGGCTGCTCGCGTTCCCCGAGCTGCCGCGGTTCTGAGTCGAAGAGAGGACGCGGCGCGCGTGAATCCAGCCGTCGAGGCGATCGCCGATCGCATCCGCGAGGCCCACGACTCGGGTCGGCCGCTTCGCATCCGCGGCGGCGGCACCAAGGACTTCTACGGCGAAGCACCGACCGGCGATCTGCTCGACGCGAGGACGCTCGCCGGCAGCGTCGACCACGAGCCGACCGAGCTCGTCGTGACCGCGCCCGCCGGCCTGTCGCTCGCGGATCTCGAGGACCTGCTCGACCGGCACGGCCAGTCGCTCGCCTTCGAGCCACCGCGCCACGCGCCCGGGGCGACAGTCGGCGGCATGGTGGCGAGCGGCCTCTCCGGTCCGTCGCGCGCCGCCGCGGGCTCGGTGCGCGATCACGTGCTCGGCGTGACGATGCTGAGCGGCACCGGCGAACTCCTGCACTTCGGCGGCCGAGTCATCAAGAACGTCGCCGGCTACGACGTCTCGCGCCTCGTCGCCGGCTCGATGGGCATCCTCGGCGTGATCGTCGAGGTCTCGCTCAAGG
Source organism: Burkholderiales bacterium (assembly GCA_038250795.1). GTDB lineage: Bacteria > Pseudomonadota > Gammaproteobacteria > Burkholderiales > Burkholderiaceae_C > Schlegelella_A. The sequence goes on from JBBSBZ010000471.1 coordinate 1,304, forward strand.
TTCTGCCGAAGGCCGAGGCCGAGGCGACGCTGCGTTTCGACCTGGCCGCCGCGCCGGCGCTCGCGCAGCTGCATGCGTGGGGCGCGAAGCCGCTGCCGCTCGACGCGAGCGCGTGGTGGAACGACAACCTCGTCGTGCGCCTGCGCGGCTCGGCGGCGGCGGTCGACGAAGGCAGGCGTGCGCTCGGCGGCGAGCAGATCGCCGCCGATGCCGCAGCGCCGTTCTGGCTGGGCCTGCGCGATCACGCCGATCCGTTCTTCGTCGCGGCGGCGACGGCCGTGGAACGTGGCGGCGCGACCCTCTGGCGCCTGTCGCTGCCGCAGACGGCGCCGCCGCTCGGCCTCGCCGGCGACGAGCTGATCGAATGGCACGGCGCTCAGCGCTGGCTGCTCACTTCGGCCCCCGTCGCCCGGGTGCGCGATGCCGCGGCCCGCGCCGGCGGCCACGCGACCGCGTTTCGCGCCGGCGACAAGTCGGCTGGCGCGTTCACGGCGCTGTCGAAGCCGCTCGCGCAGATCCACGAGCGGTTGAAGCGCTCTTTCGATCCGAAGGGCATCCTCAATCCCGGCCGCCTGTACCCGGGCCTTTGACGCCGACCGCGCCGCATGCAGACAGACATCGCTCCTGAATTCGCGGGC
>JBBSBZ010000472.1:0-1914 GCA_038250795.1 Burkholderiales bacterium
GCGAGCGACAGGCCCGCCGCCTCGGCCTTGATCGACGCGATCCGCGCCGAGTCGAGGCGGCTCATCTGGCCGGCGCCGACGCCGAGGGTCATGCCGTTGGCGCAGTAGACGATGGCGTTGCTCTTGACGAATTTCGCCACCTTCCAGGCGAAGAGAAGGTCGCTCGTCTGCTCGGGCGTCGGCTGCCGGGTCGTGACGACCTTCAGGTCGCGCGCAGCGATCTCGTGCGAGTCGGCGCTCTGGATCAGGAGGCCGGAGCCGACGCGCTTCAGGTCGAACGCGTTGCCGCCCTGGCCCGCGGGCGGCAGCGCGATCTCGAGGACGCGGACGTTCGCCTTCGCGGCGATGACCGTCTTGGCCTCGTCGCTGTACGACGGCGCGATCAGGACCTCGACGAACTGCCTGGCGACCTGCTCCGCGCAGGCGCGATCGACCTCGCGGTTGAAGGCGATGATGCCGCCGAACGCCGATGTCGGATCGGTCTTGAACGCCTTCGCATACGCCGCCGCCGCGGAGTCGGCGATGGCGACGCCGCAGGGATTGGCGTGCTTGACGATGACGCACGCCGGCGCGTCGAAGCCCTTGACGCATTCCCACGCCGCGTCGGCGTCGGCGATGTTGTTGTACGAGAGCTCCTTGCCTTGCAGCTGCTCGGCCGTGACGAGCGAGCCCGGCGCGGGCGCGAGGTCGCGGTAGAAGGCGGCGCGCTGGTGCGGGTTCTCGCCGTAGCGCAGGTCCTGCAGCTTGACGAAGCGGCCGTTCGACTGCCTCGGGAACTCGCTTCGCTCGGGCACGCCCGCGGTCGGGCCGGCGAGCGACGAGAGGTAGTCGCTGATCGCGCCGTCGTACTGCGCGATGCGGTCGAATGCGGCGACGGCCAGCGCGAAGCGCGTCGCTTCCGAGACCGCGCCCGATCGCTTCAGCTCGTCGACGACGCCCGCGTACTGCGAGGCGTCGGTGAGCACGGCGACGTGATTCCAGTTCTTGGCCGCCGAGCGCACCATCGCCGGGCCGCCGATGTCGATGTTCTCGATCGCGTCGGCCAGCGAGCAGTCGGCCTTGGCCACGGTCGCCTCGAATGGATAGAGGTTGACGACCAGGAGATCGATCGTCGCGATGCCGTGCTGGGCGAGCGCGGCCATGTGCTCGGCGCTGTCGCGGCGGGCGAGCAGGCCGCCGTGGATCGTCGGATGCAGCGTCTTGACGCGGCCGTCGAGCATCTCCGGAAAGCCGGTGTGCTCGGCGACCTCGGTGACCGCGAGCCCCGCGCCGGCGAGGAGCCTGGCGGTGCCGCCGGTCGAGAGGAGGCCGATGCCGAGCGCGGCCAGCTCACGCGCCAGCTCGACGACGCCGGTCTTGTCGGAAACCGATATCAACGCATGCATCGCACGCTCCCGGGTTGCGGCGCCTCGGCGGGCGCCGTCACTTGATCAGCTTGTGCTCGACGAGCTTGCGACGCAAGGTGTTGCGGTTGATGCCCAGCCACTCGGCCGCGCGGCTCTGGTTGCCGCCGGCTTCCTTCAGCACGACCTCGAGCAGGGGCCGCTCGACGACGCGCAGGATCATCTCGTACATCGCCGTCGGCTCGACGCCGCGCAGGTCCTTGAAGTAGCCCTCGAGGCTGTCGCGGACGCACTCCTCGATGTGCTTCCTGTTGTTCACGGCGCTCATTGGAGCAGGGCGGTGGCGTCGCCGGCGACGCGGGGCATCCTCGGCATGCGCTCCTCGAGCCGCACGAACCAGGCGCCGACCGCGGCGGCCTGCGCGTCGCAAGTCTCGATCGCGTTCATCTCGGCGCGGAAGTCCTCGCCGCCGGGCAGGCCGCGCAAGGTCCAGCCGATGTGCTTACGGGCGCTGCGCACGCCGGCCGCCTCGCCGTAGAGGTGATAGTGATCGTCGAGGTGCTCGAGCAGC
>JBBSBZ010000473.1:0-1903 GCA_038250795.1 Burkholderiales bacterium
GACGCGCGGCCCGACCTGACCGAACTGCGCCCGCTCGGAGGCGATCGTCAGATCGCACAAGGTGCACAGGACATTGCCGCCGCCGATCGCGAAGCCCTGGACACGAGCGATCACCGGCTTGGGCACATCCCGGATCAAGGCATGGAGCTCTTCGATCGGCAGGCCGATCGTGCCGCGGCCGTCGTACTGGCCGGCATGCGCCGACTGATCGCCGCCGGTGCAGAACGCCTTGTCGCCGGCCCCTGCAAGGACGATGACACCGATCTCCTTGTCGTAGCCGGCGCGGCCGATGGCATGGAGCAGTTCGTCGCAAGTCTTGCCGCGGAAGGCGTTCATCCGCTCGGGCCGATTGATCGTGATCCAGGCGGCGCCGTCTCGGACGTCGTAGAGCAGGTCTTCGTAGGTCATCGGTGCCTTCGCTTGAATGTGGTGCGCGCCACGATTGGGAGATTATGCCTATATGACAACATGTTGTCACATAATGCAGCATGCCCACGCCCGTCCGCAAGCGTTCCGATCGCCTCCCTCCGTCGGCGTCCGCGCCACCCGTCGACCGGGGCCCGGTCGCACGAATGGAGCTCGCCAATCGACTCTTCTTTCGTCTCTATCAATGCGCGAACATGCTGCACAAGACCGGAACGCGCGCGGTGGAATCCGACGGGCTCACCACGCAGCGCTGGGCGGTGCTCGGCGCCCTCTCGCGCCCTGCCGCCGACAACGGCATGACCATCGGCGAACTGGCGCGCTACCTGATGGTCAGCCGGCAGAGCCTCGCGGGCCTGATCGCGCGGATGACACGGGACGGACACCTGGCGACGACACAAGACCCCAGCGACCTGCGCTCGCGGCGCGTCGCCCTGACCCGCTCGGGCCGCAAGCTCTGGCTGATCCGTGCCCGGCCGAGCATCCAGACGTACTACGAGCACGCGCTCGCGGGCTTTTCCCTGGGCGACCTGAGCGATGCCCTGCACTTCCTTCTCAAGCTCCTCGACAACATGCAACTCCTGGACGAAAGCGACGCCGCTCCGGCGGCGCCTGGCGCACCGGAGCGAGGGAGCGCACCCGTGCGCATGCGCGCGCGCCGGGGAGCGCCCGGATGACGACGCTGCTCGCGATCGATGACCTGCACGCGCGCTATGGCGACAGCCACGTGCTGCGTGGCGTCACGCTGCAGGTCGGTGCCGGCCGCTCGCTCGGCCTGCTCGGCAGAAACGGCATGGGCAAGACGACGCTGATCCGCACCCTGCTCGGCTACGTGCGTGCGAGCGGCGGCAACGTCTCGTGGCTCGGCCACCAGACGACGGGCTCGCCGCCCGAGCGCATGGCGCGGCTCGGCATCGGCTATGTGCCCGAGGGCCGCTGCATCTTCCCCAACCTCTCGGTGCGCGAAAACCTCGTGATGTGCGCCCGCGCCGGGCCTGGCGGCCAGCGGGACTGGACGCTCGGGCGCGTCCTCGAGACCTTCCCGCCCCTGGCCGAGCGCCTCGGCCACGGTGGCCAGCAGCTCTCCGGCGGCGAGCAGCAGATGCTGGCGATCGGCCGCGCGCTGCTTACCAATCCACTCCTGCTCGTCCTCGACGAGGCGACCGAAGGCCTGGCGCCGCGCGTCGTCGCCGAGATCTGGCGCACGGTCGCGACGATCCGCGCCGGCGGCATCGCGACACTGATCGTCGACCGCAACGCGCACGCCGTGCTCGCCCACACCGACGACGCGGTCGTCCTCGAGAAAGGCCGCGTGGTCCTGGCCGGCACGTCCGCCGAGCTCGAGCAGGACCGTGGCGCCCTGGCGCGCCTGCTCGGCGTCTGAAACGCAGGCAGTCGCGCGCGAACGGCGGTCGCAGGAAACTGAACCAGCGCCTGGCCTCGCCCTTGTACGTGGGCGTGGTCGCGGAAATTGCTCGAA
>JBBSBZ010000474.1:0-1901 GCA_038250795.1 Burkholderiales bacterium
CGGCGCAGGCCTGATCGCGCGCCGGTCGAACTAGCGCGCGGTCTTTCCGGCCTTGGGCACGGCGGCGATGAAGTCGCCGCCGTCGTCGAAAGCGGGGGTCTTGCGCTTCTTCCTGCTCGTCTTCCTGTGCGGCTTCGGCACGGGGGCGACGACTTGCGTCGGCCCGAGCGAAGTGGCCAGTGCGGGTTGCTGTGCCGCCTCGGCGAGCCGACGGTCGCGCGCCATTTCGTCGGCCAACCGCCTTTCACGCCGCGCCACCTGCCGCCCTTCGGCGCGCTGCGCGGCCGTCGGTCGCGCGCCCTCGACCTCGATCGCCCTGGCGTTCGGGCACGGAGTGCCGGAATACGAATGACCGCAGCGGTAGATCGTCTGGGCGGTCGCCGCGCCGCCCGCGAGCACGAGCACCGCACACGCGGCCCAGCGCACGAGCGCGGTCACGGCGTGCCGCCCTCCGGCGTCGTTGCAATCGGCTTCTCGGCCTTGGGCTTGGGCGGACGCGCATTGATCTTCATCGTCGCCCGCTCCATGTCGCCGTCGAGCACGAGGTCGAGCCCCGAAAGCGCCTGCTCGATCGCTTTCTGGATCTCGACGCGCTGATCGGCAATCGGCTTCTTCAGCACGTAGTCGATGACCTGATCCTTCACGCCAGGGTGGCCGATGCCGATGCGCAGCCGCCAGTAGTCGGGCCCGAGCTGGGCGTGGATGTCCTTCAGGCCGTTGTGGCCCGCATGCGAGCCGCCGAGCTTGAGCTTGACCTGGCCGGGCAGGAGGTCGAGCTCGTCGTGGGCGACGAGGATCTCGCCCGGCTCGATCTTGAAGAACCGCGCGAGCGCCGTGACCGACTTGCCCGACAGGTTCATGAAGGTCGTCGGCTCGAGCAGCCAGAGCGCCCGGCCGCCGACGCTGGCGCGCGCGGCGTGGCCGAAGTAGCTGCGCTCGGGCGAGAGCGAGACCTTCAGCCGGTCGGCGACTTCGTCGACGAACCAGAAGCCGGCGTTGTGCCGCGTCGCCGCGTACTCGGGGCCGGGGTTGCCCAGGCCTGCGATCAGTCGAATCATGGTGTGCTCATTATCGAAGGCTTGCCCAGAAAAAAGCCCCGCCGTGGCGGGGCTTCGACTCCCTCCGTGAGGGGCGTCACTTCTTGTTCTGCTTCTCCGTCTTCTTGGCCTTGGTCGGCGCCGGCGCGGCAGCCGCCACGACCGCCACCGGAGCCACCTCCTCGACCTCCGCGGCCTGGACGTTCGCCGAGACGATCACCGGATTCGGCTTGCCGTGCGTGACCACCTTCGTGCCCGCGGGCAGCTTGATGTCGCTCACGTGCAGCGACTGGCCCTTGGTGAGCTCGCCGAGGTCGACCGAGATGAACTCCGGCAACTGCGAGGCCAGGCACTGGATGTTGATCTCGTTGACGACGTGGTTGACGACGCATCCGTCGGTCTTCACGGCGGGCGAGTTCTCCTCGTTCTCGTAGTGCAGCGGCACGCGCTTGGTGACCTTGGTGGTGGCGTCGACGCGCTGGAAGTCGATGTGCATCACGATCGGACGGTACGGATGCATCTGGTAGTCGCGCAGCAGGACCTGCTCGGTCTTGCCGGCCAGATCCATCTCGAGCAGCGACGAGTGGAACGCCTCCTTCTTGAGCGCGAAGAAGAGGGCGTTGTGATCGAGCTCGATCATGGACGGCGTGCCGGCTCCATAGACGATCCCGGGGACTTTTTGCGCGTTGCGCAGGCGGCGGCTCGCTCCGGTCCCCTGCACAGTGCGCTCGTAAGCGGTGAACTTCATGAACACTCCAAAGATGAGGGCCCGCGACCAGGCTCCTCGGTTAAGAAACTTGCGCTCTAGACGTCAGCCGTCTAGAAATTCGAATTCTGTTCGGCGAACAGCGACGTCACCGACTC
>JBBSBZ010000475.1:0-1900 GCA_038250795.1 Burkholderiales bacterium
CGCCGTGCTGTACGCGTTCTACCGGCGCCTCGTCGATCGGCCGCCTCGCCTCGAGAAGAACCGCGAGGCGATCCTCGTGCTGTCGCTGATCCTGGCGATCATGGTCACCGATTTCGCGTTCGACGGCTTTCGCTTCGCGCTGCTCTCCGATCGCTTCCCGGCCATCGCCCACGAGCGCGCGTTCGCCTTTGGCGGCGACGCGATCGCCCGGGCCTTCGCCGGCCTCTCGCCCGCGGTGCTGCAGGCCGGCTACGCGCTGTCGTACTGGACGCAGATGGTGGTGGTGTTCTCCTTCCTGGTCCTCCTGCCGGCGGGCGAGCACTTTCACATCGTCACGGCGCTGCCGACGCTCTACTTCCGGCGCGGCCGGCCCGGACACCGGGTCCCCGGCGTCGACGTCGACAAGCTGATGGAGGCGACCGACGAGGCCGACATGAAGGCCGGCATCCGCGACGCGCGCGATCTGGCCTGGAAGGACGGGCTCGACGTCTTCACCTGCACCGAGTGCGGACGCTGCAAGGATGCGTGCCCGACGCACCTCACCGGCAAGCCGCTGTCGCTGAAGGCTGTCAACGACAGCCTCAAGCACCATCTGCTGGCGGAGCGACAAGCAATCGTCGACGGCGACCCCACGGCCACGTTGCCGCCGCTCGTCGGCGCCGTCATCGCCGAGGAGACGCTCTGGGCGTGCACGACTTGCGGCTATTGCGAGGCTGCGTGTCCGATCGAACTCGAGCACCTCGACAAGTTCTTCCGCATGCGCCAGCACCAGGTGATGATCGAAGGCGAGTTTCCGCACGAGCTCAAGCGCGTCTTCGAGGCCTACGAATCGCAGGGTAATCCGTGGGGGCTTCCGGCCGGGGATCGCGGCCACTGGGCCGACGACCTCGACGTCCCGCTCGTCACCAGCGCCGCCGACATGGCCGGGCTCGACTGTCTCTTCTACGTCGGCTCGGCGATGTCGTTCGATCCGCGCGGCCAGAAGATCGCGCGCGCCTTCGTCCGCATCCTGCAGCGCGCGCAGGTCCGCTTCGGAATCCTCGGAGCGCGCGAAGGCTCGACCGGCGAATGTGTGCGCCGCGTCGGCAACGAAGTGCTGTTCAGGCAGCTCGCGACGGCGCTGGCCGGGACGCTGGGCGAGCTCGGCGTCAAGCGGATCGTCACGTGCGACCCACATGCCCTGAACACGCTGCGCAACGAATACCCCGAGTTCGGCATCGACTGCGAGGTGGTGCACCACAGCCAGCTCATCGCCGAGCTGCTCGCCGACGGTCGCATCGAGGTCGACGCTTCGCTGGAGCGCGTGATCTTTCACGATCCCTGCTACCTCGGCCGCCACAACGGCGAGTTCGACGCGCCGCGGGCGATCGTCGCGCGCCTGAGCCGCGACACACCGCTCGAGTTCGTGCTGACGCGCGAGAAGTCGATGTGCTGCGGCGCCGGCGGCGGGCGGATGTGGATCGACGAGACCCTCGGCACGCGGATCAACGTGCTGCGCGTCGAGCAGGCGCTCGAAGCGGCGCCCAGGACGATCGCGACAGCGTGTCCCTACTGCGCGGTGATGATCGGCGACGGGCTGGCCGCGGTCGAAGGTGCAGGCGCGACGGCGTCGAGGGACATCGCCGAGCTGGTCGCCGACGCGATGCTCCCCCGATCGGTGCCGGCGACGGCCGTCGCGTCGGCGCCGGCCGGCTGACGCGCGCGCGGCGACGCGCAGCGCTCGACCAGGTACAGGATCGACTGATAGGGAAAGCCGGCCTGCTCCGAGAGGCCGATCTCGCAGGTGCGACTGGTCGAATAGCCGCTCTCGCAGCCCGTGGGGAGCGATGCCTTGAGCAGACGCAGCGCATGTTCGTTGAGCTCGGGCCGGATGAAGCCGCGGTCGCCGGCGAAGCCGCAG
>JBBSBZ010000476.1:0-1882 GCA_038250795.1 Burkholderiales bacterium
CGAAGGATCGACATCGCACGACACTGGCGCAGCGTGCACCCCTTCACCGTCGACGATGCCGCGGCCGTCGCGTAGCCAACGCCCCGAAAGGCCGACGATGGACCCGCCGCTCACGCTCGAACGCCTGAACGCGTCCTCGCACGGCGACTTCGTCGTGCGGCTCGCGGGCACCTACGAGCATTCGCCGTGGATCGCCGAGCGGGCCTGGCCGCGCGGGCCGTTCATGTCGCTCGGTCAGCTCAAGCGCGCCCTCGTCGAAGTGGTGATGGAAGCTGGCCGCGACGAGCAGCTCGCCCTCCTGAACGCCCACCCCGAGCTCGCCGGCAAGGCGATGGTGACGGGAACGCTCACGCGCGAATCGAGCGACGAGCAGGGCCGGGTCGGCCTCACCGCGTGCACGCCCGAGGAGCTCGCCAGGATCGCACGCCTGAACAAGGCCTATCGCAAGCGCTTCGGCTTTCCCTTCATGCTCGCGGTGCGCGGCCCGCGCGGCGACGGCCTCACGAAGGCGCAGATCATCGCGACCTTCGAGCGCCGTCTCGAGCACCACGCCGACTTCGAGTTCGCCGAGGCGCTGCGCAACGTGCACCGTGTCGCCGAGCTGCGCCTCGACGACCGCTTCGACGCGCCGCCGCTGCTCGGCCGCCAGGCGTGGGACTGCGCCGAGCTGCTGGCGCAGCACTCCGACCCGGGCTTCGCCGAGAACGGCCAGCTCACCGTCACCTACCTCACCGACGCGCACCGGCGCTGCGCAGCGCAGATCGAGCGCTGGATGCGCGAGTGCGGCTTCGACCGCGTTGCGATCGACGCCGTCGGCAACGTCGTCGGCGTCTACGAAGCGAAGTCGCCCGGCGCGAAGACGCTCCTCACCGGCTCGCACTACGACACCGTGAGGAACGGCGGGAGGTACGACGGGCGGCTCGGCATCTTCGTGCCGATGATCGTCGTGCGCGAGCTGCACCGGACGGGCCGTCGCCTGCCGTTCGCGATCGAGGTGGTTGCCTTCGCCGAAGAGGAAGGTCAGCGCTACAAGGCGACCTTCCTCGGCTCGGGCTCGCTCGTCGGCCAGTTCGATTTGAAGTGGCTCGCCCAGCGCGACGCCGACGGCGTGACCATGAAGGCGGCGATGCGCCACGCCGGCCTGCCGGCGACGCGCGCCGCGATCGCCGCGCTCGAGCGCGACTCGCGCCGCTATCTCGCCTTTGTCGAGGTCCACATCGAGCAGGGACCGGTGCTCAACGCGCTCGGCCTGCCGCTCGGCATCGTCACCTCGATCAACGGCGGCCGGCGCTTCGCGGGCGAGGTGCGCGGCATGGCGAGCCACGCCGGCACGACGCCGATGGACACGCGCCGCGACGCTGCCGCGGCGGTCGCCGAGCTCGCCGTCTACCTCGAGCAGCGCGCCGCCGAGGCGCCGAACCTGGTCGGCACGATGGGCATGCTCGAGGTCCCGAACGGCTCGACCAACGTCGTGCCGGGCCGATGCACGTTCACGCTCGACATCCGCGCGACCGCCGACCCGGTGCGCGACGCCTGCGTCGCCGACGTGATCGACCGGGCCGGGTCGATCTGTGCGCGACGCGGCGTCACCCTCGCGCTCGAGGAGACGATGAAGGTCGCCGCGTCGCCGTCGGCGCCCGAGTGGCAGGCGCGCTGGGAGCGCGCGGTCGCGTCGCTCGGCCTGCCGGTGCACCGCATGCCGAGCGGCGCCGGCCACGACGCGATGAAGATCGGCGAGATGCTGCCGCAGGCGATGCTCTTCGTGCGCGGCGAGAACGCCGGCATCAGCCACAACCCGCTCGAGTCGACGAGCGCCGACGACATGCAGCTGCTGATCGAGGCCTTCGCGGCGTTCGCCGACCAGCTTGCCGAAGAACAGGAC
>JBBSBZ010000477.1:0-1879 GCA_038250795.1 Burkholderiales bacterium
CGCCGCGACGCCACGCCAGATCTCGAGAGCCGGCTGCTGGATCGCGCGTGCGAACGAGAACGCGAGCGCCCACGGCAGGCGCCCCGCGAAGCGCCGGTTCATCGCGTTGAGGCGGGCGGAAGCGAGCTCGGCGCTCTGCCCGCCCGAGAGGAAGGCGATGCCGGGCACCGCCGCGGGCACAGTGCGCAGGAAGCAGCGCACGGTCGCGTCGGCGACCGCGTCGACGGTCGACTGATCGGCCGCGGCCAGACCCGGCAGCACCATGTTCGGCTTGAGCAGCATGCCTTCGAGCAGCACGCGCTGCTCGCTCAGCGCGTGGAACACCAGCCGCAGGGTCTCGGTCGTGACGTCGGCGCAGCGCTCGAGGCCGTGGTCGCCGTCCATCAGGACCTCGGGCTCGACGATCGGCACGAGCCCCGCCTCCTGGCAAAGGGCCGCGTAGCGCGCGAGCGCGTGCGCGTTCGCGACGATGCACCCGCGGCTCGGGATGCCGGCCCCGATCGTGATGACGGCGCGCCACTTGGCGAAGCGCGCGCCCATCGAGGCGTACTCGACCAGACGCTCGCGCAACCCGTCGAGCCCTTCGGTGACGAGCTCGCCGGGATGCCCCGCCAGGGCTTTCGCGCCGGCGTCGACCTTGATGCCGGGGACGATGCCCGCCTGCTCCAGCGCCTGCGCGAACGGCACGCCGGCAAGCGTCTGCTGGCGGATCGTCTCGTCGTAGAGGATGGCGCCGCTGATGGATTCGCCCAGGCCCGGCGTCGTCGCGATCATGTCGCGATAGGCGCGTCGTGCGTCGGCGGTCTGCGGGATGCCGAGCCTGGCAAAGCGCTTGTCGCAGGTGCCGGTGCTCTCGTCCATCGCGAGCAGGCCGCGATCGTCGGCGACGAGCGCCTGCGCGCAGTCGATGAGCCGTTGTGCCTGCATGTCAACGCTCCTTCTTTCCCGGCGCCGCGATCGCGCGATCGACGATCGCCTGCGCCTCCTTCAGGATCCGCTCGAGATGGCCCGCGTCGGCGAAGCTCTCGGCGTAGATCTTGTAGATGTCCTCGGTGCCCGACGGGCGGGCCGCGAACCAGCCGCTTTTGGCGATGACCTTGATGCCGCCGATCGCCGCACCGTTGCCCGGCGCCTTGTCGAGCACGGCGTCGATCTTCTCGCCGGCGAGCTCGCGCGCATCGAGCCGGTCGGGCGCAAGCGCGGCGAGCTGCTTCTTCTGCGCGGCCGTGGCCGGCGCCTCGACCCGGTCGGCGAGCGGCGTGCCGAGCTCGCGCGCGAGCTCGACGTAGAGGCGACCCGGGTCGCGCCCGCAGCGGGCGGTGATCTCGGCCGAGAGCAGGGCCGGCGCGATGCCGTCCTTGTCGGTCGTCCACACCGTGCCGTCGCGGCGCAGGAACGACGCACCTGCGCTCTCCTCGCCGCCGAAGCCGAGCGAGCCGTCGAAGAGGCCCGGCGAGAACCACTTGAAGCCGACCGGCGACTCGAACAACGTGCGGCCGAGCCGCTTCGCCACGAGGTCGATGAGTCGCGTGCTGACGACGGTCTTGCCGATCGCGGCGCGGCCCGGCCACTGCGGCCGGTGCCGGAACAGGTAGTCGATCGCGACCGCAAGATAGTGGTTGGGCGGCAGCAGCCCGGCCCCTGGCGTCACGATGCCGTGCCGGTCGTGGTCGGTGTCGCAGGCGAAGGCGATGTCGAAGCGATCCTTGAGGTCGAGCAGGCGCTGCATCGCGTAGGGCGACGACGGGTCCATGCGGATCTTGCCGTCCCAGTCGAGCGTCATGAAGCGAAAGGTGGCGTCGACCACGTCGTTCACCACCGTCAGGTCGATCCGGTAGTGCTCGGCGATCCGGGCCCAGTAGTGCACGCCCGCGCCGCC
>JBBSBZ010000478.1:0-1871 GCA_038250795.1 Burkholderiales bacterium
AGCTCAGCGCGCTTCGCTCGACCACCGTCGGCGCCAAGACCTACGACATCCAGACCTATGTCGTCGGCATGGGCGACACGATCGCCAACCCGAGCTCGATCGCGGCGCTGAACCGGATGGCCGTGCTCGGCGGCGGCTACAGCAGCGCATTCGTCGGCAGTGACGCCAGTGCATTGAGCGCAGCCTTCCAGACCATCGTCGGCGACATCCAGCTCAAGACCAGCGCGGCGTCGTCGGTGGCGCTCAACACCGGCTCGTGGACGACCGGCTCGGCGCTCTTCCAGGCCAAGTTCAACAGTGCGGACTGGTCGGGCACGCTGATCAACTACGCCGTTGCCGGCACCGGTGCGGTCAGCGCCGTGCCCACCTGGGACGCGGGCGCCCGCGTGAAGGCGCAGAACTGGAACATCGGCCGCAACATCCTCACCTACAAGCCGTCGGCCGCGGCCGGCCTGCACGGCATCCCGTTCCGCTGGCCGGCGCTGCCGGCAGCGCCGCTGGCGACCGAGCTCGACGTCTCGCAGACCGCGGCGCTCAACCTCTCGGCCGGCGGCAGCAACGACGGCTTCGGCGCCCAGCGCCTGCGCTTCCTGCGCGGCGACGCGACGCAGGAAGCACGCAGCTGCGCGATCCCGCCATGCGCAGCGCCGCAGTTCCGGAACCGCAACGTGACGCCGCTGGGTGACGTCATCAACTCGTCGCCTTACTACGTCGGCGCGCCCAACTTCGGCTACTACGACGACTTCGAGCCCGCCCGCTACAGCGCCTTCGTCGCCACCAACCGCGCGCGCACGCCGGTGATCTACATGGGCGCGAACGATGGCATGCTGCACGCGATCGACGCGACCAGCGGCAGCGAGCTGTTCGCCTATGTGCCCTCGCCGGTGATCGCGGCGCTGCCGCAGCTCACCGACCTCAACTACGTGCACCGCTACTACGTCGACGGCTCGCCGACCGTCGGCGACGTGTTCTACGCCGGTGCCTGGCACTCGATGCTGGTCGCCGGCATGCGCGCGGGCGCCAAGGGACTCTATGCCCTCGACGTCACCGATCCGACGCGCTTCTCCGAGGCGAACGCCGCGTCGATCGTGCGCTGGGAGTTCCAGGACGCGGACATGGGCTACGTCTTCGGGCAGCCGCTGCTGGTCAAGACCAACAACGGGCGCTGGTCGGTGATCGTGAGCGGCGGCTACAACGTCGGCAACGCGAACGGTCACGCGATGCTCTTCGTCATCGACGCCGAGACAGGCGCACTCGTGAAGAAGATCGACTCGGGCGCGGGCACGGCGGCAAGCCCCAACGGCCTGTCTTCGCCTGCTGCGATCGACATCAACGGCGACGGCATCGCCGACGTGGTCTACGCCGGCGACCTCGACGGCAAGCTGTGGAAGTTCGATCTTTCAGCCGCCGCGCCCGCGAGCTGGGCGCTCGGCAACGGCGCGCTGCCCCTCTTCGACGCCGGCGCCGGCCACGCGATCACGGGCCGCCCCGACATCACCCGGTTCACCTCCGGCGGCTATCTCGTCGCGTTCGGCACCGGCCGCTACATCTCGACCTCCGACAACGGCGACACCACTGCCCAGCGGGTCTACGCCGTGCGCGACACCGGCATCAGCGGCACGGTGGCGCTGGCCTCTCTCCTGCAACAGACCCTCCTGGGCGTCGCCAACGGCGCGGACGGCAACCAGTACCGCTTTAGCACCCACGCGGTCGACCCGCCCCGGGACTTTGCGGCACCCGGCGACAACGCGATCACCAAGGCGAGCTACACCAGCGACAAGCGCGGCTGGTACGTCGACCTGCCCGACAGCGGGGAACGCGTCGTGGCTGACGCGCGCTTCCGCGGCGGACGCGCGATCTTCACGACCATC
>JBBSBZ010000479.1:0-1858 GCA_038250795.1 Burkholderiales bacterium
CGAGCCGCTGGCGATCAGGATGAGGGCCGGCTTCGCGCCATCGGCATCGCTCAGCACGTAGGCGCCCCGTCGCAGGCCCTCCGCGCTCGCGAAGCGCGTGCGGTCGAGCGTGGCGACGTCCTGGCGCGTCAGCGCGAGCAGAACCGGGCGATCGCGTGTTTCTAGCGCGACCTTCCACGCCACCGCCGTCTCGTTGGCGTCGCCGGGCCGGATCAGCGTGAGCTCGGGAATCGCGCGCAGGCTCGCGAGCTGCTCGATCGGCTGATGCGTCGGTCCATCCTCGCCGAGCGCAAGGCTGTCGTGGGTGAACACGTGGACGACGTGAAGCCCCATCAGCGCCGCGAGCCGGATCGCCGGGCGCATGTAGTCGGAAAAGATCAGGAAGGTCGAGCCATAGGCGATGAAGCCGCCGTGCGCCGCCAGGCCGTTGACGATGGCGCCCATCGCGTGCTCGCGCACGCCGAAGTGGACGTTGCGGCCGGCCCAGCTCCAGCCGCCGCCGTCCGAACCTTCGCTGTCCTCGCCCGGAACGAGCGGTGGATTGAAGTCGCCCTGCCCTTTCAGCGCAGTGTGGGTCGAGGGGTCGAGGTCGGCCGAGCCGCCGACCAGCGCGGGCAGCTTCGGCGCGATTGCGTTCATCACCTTGCCGCCGGCAACCCGTGTGGCCATGCCCTTGGCATCGGCGGCGAACACCGGGATGTCGGCGTCCCAGCCTGCGGGCAGCTCGGCCTTCTGGCGCAGGTCGAACTCGCGCGCGAGTTCGGGGAAGGCACGGGCATAGGCGACCATCCGCTCCTTCCAGTCGGATTCGGCCTTCGCGCCCTGCTCGAGCGCTTCGCGAAAGCGCGCCCGCGCCGGCGCGGGCACGAGGAACGCGGGCTCCTGCGGCCAGCCGAGGTTCTGCTTGGTCCTGGCGACGTCGGCGACGCCGAGCGGCGAGCCGTGCGCCTTGAAGCTGTCCTGCTCGGGCGAGCCGAAGCCGAGATGGGTGCGCACGAGGATCAGGCTCGGCCGCGTCGTCTCGGCGCGTGCCTCGGCGAGCGCGGCATCGATCGCCGCCAGATCGTTGCCGTCGTCGACCCGGATCGTCTGCCAGCCGTAGGCGTCGAACCGCTTCGCCCGGTCCTCGGAGAACGTCATGTCGGTGCCGGCCGAGAGCGTCACCGAGTTGTTGTCGTAGAGGCAGATCAGCTTGCCAAGCTGGAGATGTCCGGCCAGCGACGCGGCCTCCGACGCCACGCCTTCCATCAGGTCGCCGTCGCTGACGATCGCCCACGTGTGGTGATCGACGACGGTATGCCCCTCGCGGTTGTAGCGCGCCGCAAGATGCGCCTCGCCGATCGCCATGCCGACCGCGTTGGCCATGCCTTGCCCGAGCGGCCCGGTCGTCACCTCGACGCCGGGCGTATGGCCGCGCTCGGGATGGCCCGGCGCCTTGCTGCCCCATTGGCGAAACTGCTTCAGGTCATCGAGCGAGAGGTCGTAGCCGGTGACGTGCAGCAGGCTGTAGAGAAGCGCCGAGCCGTGCCCGGCCGAGAGCACGAAGCGGTCGCGATCGGACCAGAGCGGGTCCGCCGGGTTGTGCTTCAGCTGCTTGGTCCACAAGGCGTAGGCCATCGGCGCGGCGCCGAGCGGCAGCCCCGGGTGGCCGCTGTTGGCCTTCTGCACCATGTCGACGGAGAGAAAGCGCAGGGTGTCGACGCATTGGCGGTCGAGTGTGTCGGACATGGTCGTTCCTTCGGAGTTCAGCGAGCGGGCGCCGCAGCGGCCTCGGCATCGGTGTTCGGGTCGTAGCGACCGCGCCGCGCGAGTCGATTGCATTCGGCGCGATGGCCAAGCGCCTTCTGCGCCGCCGGCA
>JBBSBZ010000480.1:0-1839 GCA_038250795.1 Burkholderiales bacterium
CGGCGGCGGCAAGGTGACCTCGGGCTATGCCGCCAACGGCCGCGTCACCGACGTCGCCAGCGGGCGCCTCCTCTGGACCGCGAAGGCGACGGCGTCGCCGTCGAGCGACGTTGCCGCGCAGATGGCCGACCTGTCGAAGGCAGTGCTCGGCGCGGCCGACAAGGCCGGCCTGTTCTGACACCGGTCAGGCGGCGACCGGCCCGGGCCGCCCGGCCTCGACAACGAAGCGCGCCGCCGTTGTGATGCCGCTCGCGGGGTCGGCGATGCGGTCGACAGCCATCAGGCGCGCCGAGAGGCTGCGGGCGTCGAGCTCGAAGCTCATGTAGCCGCGCCGGTCGCCGCGCGCATAGTGCACGTGCGGGTTGTTCTCGCGCGCCGCGTCGATGCGCGTCTGCGGCACCGAGTGGCTGGTGATCGAGGTGCTGCAGAACTCGCTCGCGACGATCGGCGAATTCTCGTCGTCGTAGTCGGGCCTGAGGTCGGCGACGTAGTGGCTGTGGACATCGCCGCCGAGAACGACGACGCCGGGCACCTTCTTCGCCGCGACCGTTCCCAGCAGGCGCTTGCGCGCCGGCGCGTAGCCGTCCCAGCCGTCGGTCCAGTAGACGCCGCCGCCGATGGGCGAGCCGGCCCACGCCCAGCGCGCCATCAGCGTCTGCTGGGCGAGCAGGTTCCACGGCCGGGACAGATCCCAGCCGTCGGCCAGCCAGCGCTCCTGCTCGGCGCCGAGCAGCGTTCGCGCCGGATCGGTCAGGGCGGGGCACTGCGCGAGCGCGACGACGTTCGAGCCGCCTCGCCCGGGCTTGGGGCAGGCCTGCGGATCGCGGTACTGGCGATCGTCGAGCAGGTGGATGCGGGCGAGCGTGCCCCAGTCGAGCCGGCGGAAGATGCGCATGTCGGCGTCGACCGGCCGCATCGACTTCGCGAAGGGCATGTGCTCCCAGTACGCCTTGTAGGCGGCGGCGCGGCGGGCGCGGGTATCGATGTGCAGGTCGGTGCCCTGCACGTTGGCGTAGTCGTTCGAGACCTCGTGGTCGTCCCAGACGACGAGCCAGGGCGCAGACGCATGCGCGGCCTGGAGGTGGGGATCGCTCTTGTGGGTCGCGTAGCGGGCGCGGTACTGCTCGAGCGTCAGCACCGGGCCCGGGCCGCCTTCGAGCGAACGCACGGCGTTCTTGCCCGTGGCGGACTCGTAGATGTAGTCGCCGACGAAGAAGACGACGTCGAGATGCTCGTCGGCGACGTGACGCCAGGCTGCGTAGTGGCCGACGTCGTAGCGCTGGCAGCTCGCGATCGCGAAGCGCAGCCTCGCCGTCGCATCGGGCGCCGGTGCCGTGCGCGTCCGGCCGACCGGGCTCCGCTGGCCGAGCGACGTGAACCGGTACCAGTACCAGCGGTCCGGCTCGAGCCCGCCGGGCTCGGCGTGGACGCTGTGCGCCCAGGCCTTCTCGGCACGCTCGTGACCGCGCGCGACGACGCGCTCGAAGCGCTCGTCGGCGGCCAGCTCCCAGGCGACGTCGACGGCATCGGGCAGGTCGTCGCCCATGAGGCGCGTCCAGAGCACCATGCCGTCGGGGCGCGGCTGGCCGGAGGCGATGCCGAGGGTGAATCGATCGGCGTCGGCGGCGCGCGGCCTGCTCGCGAGCCAGGGCGCGGCGATGACTGCCGCGGCCGAGCGGAGGAGAAGGCGCCGGCGCTCGCTCGGCACGACGCTCACCGCATCAGACGCCGACTTCGTCGATCTCGCGGTAGACGTCGCGCAGCCACATCTTGACGCGCTGCCGGTCCATCAGGCCCAGGCCGCTCGGATCCTTGTCGGACGCCTTGGCCTTCCAGAAG
>JBBSBZ010000481.1:0-1805 GCA_038250795.1 Burkholderiales bacterium
TATCCGCGCCACGCGCCGCTCATCACGCGCATCAAGCCGGGAGCCGTCCGCATCCAGCGCGCCGACAACGACGAGGAGGAGTTCGTCTTCGTCGCCGGCGGCATCCTCGAGATCCAGCCCGGCTCGGTGACGGTGCTCGCCGACACCGCGATCCGCGGCAAGGACCTCGACGAGGCCAAGGCCAACGAGGCCAAGCAGGCGGCCGAGGAAGCGATGAAGAACGCCAAGAGCGACATCGACTTCGCCAAGGCGCAGGGCGAGTTCGCGACGATGGCGGCGCAGATCGCGGCCCTGCGCAAGTACCGCAAGAAGTGATGTGCTGACGCGTGTCGCGCCGACACGCAGCCCGCCCGGCGCGAGCCCGGCGGGTTTCGTTTTTGCGGGCGCCGCATCGGCCCGGCGTGACCTGGCGACGGGCTGATGGAGCATCTCCTCGTCGGCCTCGTCGAGCGCCACTGGCTGACGCTGCACGGCATCGTCGTCGCCTTCGGCCTCGTCGTGTATGTCGGCGCGGCCAGGGCCCTGCCGCAACGTCGCGATCCCTCGGCGGCGATCGCCTGGGTGGTTGCCCTCGCTCTGCTGCCGTACGTCGTGATTCCGCTTTACCTGATGTTCGGCAGCCGCAAGCTGCGCATGCGCGACACCCCGGAGCTCCTGCCGCCTCCGCTCGACCCGCGTGCGACCGACGAGGTCGACGCGCCCTCGCTCTGGGCGCGCCGGCTCGGGCGCTCGATGGGCCTGGCCGCCGCCACGCCGTACGAGGCGCTCGTGATCCACGAGGACGGCGCCGCCGCGCGCCGCGCCGCACTCGACATCATCGCCGGCGCTGAGCGCACGCTCGACGTCTGCACCTTCATCCTCGCCCGCGACCGGCTCGGCGACGAGATCGCCGCCGCCCTCAAGGCGCGAGTCGTGCAAGGCGTGCGCGTGCGCCTGCTGGTCGACGGCATCGGCGCCTGGCTCGGCGGCAGGCTCGACGTGGCGGCCCTGCGCGGCGCGGGCGTCGAGGTCGTCAAGTTCGTGCCGCCGTTCCGCTCGATCCTGCGCGGGCGAGCCAACCTGCGCAACCATCGCAAGATGCTCATCGCCGACGCCGGTCGGCTCTGGTGCGGCGGACGCAATTTCGCCGCCGAGTATTTCGAAGGCGATCCGCGCCGCGAAGGCGGCGCGGTCTGGCGCGACCTGAGCTTCGACCTGCGCGGCGAGATCGCGCTGCGCGCCTGCGAGCAGTTCGAGAAGGACTGGGCCTATGCGCGGCGCGTCGTCACCGAGGACACGTGCCTCCTCTCGCACGAGATCGCGCCGGTGGCGGAGCCGCTCGCCCAGCTCGTGCCGAGCGGGCCGGAGCAGACCGACGACACCGTGCAGGCGCTGCTGGTCTCGGGCTGCTTCATGGCGCGCCGACGCATCGTCGCGGTGACGCCGTACTTCATCCCCGACGCGACGCTGCTGATGGCGCTGACGCTGGCCGCGCGCCGCGGCGTGACGGTCGACATCGTCCTGCCGCGGCGGTCGAACCATCGTCTCGCCGACGTGGCCCGGCACCGGCCGCTGCGCGATCTCGTCGCCGCCGGCGCGAACGTCTGGTCGGTGCCGCACATGCTGCACGCCAAGGTCGTCGTCTTCGACGAGCAACTCGCGCTCGCGGGGTCCGCCAACCTCGATCTGCGCAGCCTCTTCCTCAACTACGAGATGATGGTCGCGTTCTACGAGCCCGCGGACGTTCGGCGCTTCTGCGACTGGATCGACAACGAGCGGCGCCCGGCGATGCGCTTCCAGCCCCGCGAGCCGACGCTGCTGCGCGA
>JBBSBZ010000482.1:0-1800 GCA_038250795.1 Burkholderiales bacterium
CGGTTCGAGCGGCTGACCGTGCGCGAGGCCATCGTCCGGCATGCGGCGCTGAGCGATACGGACGCCACCAGCGTCGACAAGCTGCGCTCGAAGCTGGCAGCGCTCGGCGCCGCCGCGCCGGCGCACTGGAGCTTGCCGGAGCTCCAGTTCGGCGTCTTCGAGGCCGCGGTCGAGGCCCAGCTCTGGCAGCCGACCTTCATCGTCGACTATCCGGTCGAAGTCTCGCCGCTCGCGCGCGCGTCCGACGCCGACCCTTCGGTGACCGAGCGCTTCGAGCTCTTCATCACCGGCCGCGAGTACGCCAACGGCTTTTCAGAGCTCAACGACGCCGAGGACCAGGCAGCGCGCTTTCGCGCACAGGCGGCGAACAAGGAAGCCGGCGACGAAGAAGCGATGTACTACGACGCCGACTTCATCCGCGCCCTCGAGATCGGCATGCCGCCGACCGGCGGCTGCGGCATCGGCATCGATCGGCTCGTGATGCTGCTCACCGACTCGCCGAGCATTCGCGACGTGATCCTGTTTCCCTCTCTGCGCAACGAAGGCTGAGCGGCTCAGCTCGCCGCCGGCGCATCGCCCGGCGTGCCCATGTCTCTCATGCCAGCGCCGCAGGAGCCGTCGGCACTCGGCTCGTGCCGCACCCGCGACAGCCGCACCGCCAACTCGCCGCTGCGGATATTCAGGTCGCGCTGCGGGAAAGGGATCTCGAGGCCGGCCGCGACGATCTCGTCGTGCAGCCTCCACAGATATTCGGCCTCGACCCGGGATGGCGAGGTGACCGCGTCGGGCCCGACCCATACGACGAGCTCGAAGTCCAGCGACGAGTCGTTCATCTTGACCATCCACACGTCGGAGCGGCGGCGGTCGTCGGTCACCGTATACGGCAGGGAACGCGCCGCCCGCAACGCCGCTTCCTTCACCACCGCCTTGTCGCTCCCGTAGGCGACACCGAAGGGGATGTGGAGGCGACGGAACTCGCTGCCCAAGGTCCAGTTGACGACGCGGCCATTGATGAACTCCGAGTTCGGCACGATCACGTCGACCTCGTCGTTGGTCGTGATGCGGGTGAAGCGCAGGCCGATCTCGCGCACGCGGCCGCGTGGCCCTGACGGCAGGTCGATGAAATCTCCCTCCTTCAGGGTCTTTTCCAGCAACAAAATGATGCCCGAGAAGAAGTTGCTGAAGATGTTCTGCAGACCGAAGCCGATGCCGACGCCGACCGCGCCGCCGACGAGAGCGAAGGTCGACAGGTCGATGCCGAGGTAGTTCAGGCCGATGAACGTCGCCGCACCCCAGATGCCGTAACGGACGATCCGCGCCCACGCGTAGATCGTCGCCGGACTCTTGTCGCGGTACACGGCCATCGAGCGGATCGCCCGCTCAATGCGCGCCGTCAGCCACCATGTGCCGATCAACAACAGCACGAGCCCGGCCAGCCGTGCGCTGCTCACTGGCGTCTTGCCGGCGGTGAAGAGGGGTGCCTGCAACCAGCGCCAGACGGTATCCAGATCGTTCATGGACCGATTCTGCGTTGGTTGGGCAATCGACCGCGGAGCGCGGGCCGTTTTGCACGATGGCGGCGTGCAGGACAGCTGGCGAGTTCTTCACCAAGGCTGGTGGACGGGCTGTTCGTGGCCCGAAACGAAAAAGCGGACCGAAGTCCGCTTTTTGTCATGCCCGGCGCGCCGGGCAGCGCAGTCTCAAGCCTTGCGGCGACGACGCGACATGAAGCCGATCGCACCCAGGCCAGCGAGCATCAGCGCGTAGGTCTCGGGCTCCGGAACCGCCGTCACGGTGAAG
>JBBSBZ010000483.1:0-1790 GCA_038250795.1 Burkholderiales bacterium
CACGCCCTGGACGAAGACGCTGTGCTCGTACAGCGCAACGATCGCGCCCAGGGTCCTGGGCGTCAGCTTCTCGGCGAGCAGCGTGTTGGTCGGCCGGTTGCCGGCGAAGACGCGATGCGGCACCAGCTCGGCCGGCGTGCCTTCGGCCGCCACTTCTTCGGCCATCTTGCCGAAGGCGAGCGCCTCGGTCTGCGCGAACAGGTTCGACATCAGCAGGTCGTGCTGGCGGCCGAGGGTGTTCAGCCCGCGGCCAAAGCCGATGAAGTCGCACGGCACGATGCGCGTGCCCTGGTGGATGAGCTGGTAGAACGAGTGCTGGCCGTTGGTGCCGGGCTCGCCCCAGAGGATCGGCGCGGTCTCGACGCCCACCGCATCGCCGGCCAGCGTGACGTGCTTGCCGTTGCTCTCCATCGTCAGCTGCTGCAGGTAGGCCGGCAGGCGCTTCAGGTACTGGTCGTAGGGCAGCACGGCGAGCGTCGCGGCGCCGAGGAAGTCGTTGTTCCAGATCGAGAGCAGGCCCATCAGCGCCGGCATGCTCCGCTCGACCGGCGCGCTGCGGAAGTGCTCGTCCATCTCGTGCATGCCGGCCAGCATCTCGCGAAAGTGCGCCGGCCCGATCGCCACCATCGTCGACAGGCCGATCGCCGAATCCATCGAGTAGCGGCCGCCGACCCAGTCCCAGAAGCCGAACATGTTCTCGGGTGCGATGCCGAACTTCGCGACGCCCTCGGCGTTGGTCGAGACGGCGACGAAGTGCCTGGCGACCGATCGCTCGTCGCCGAGCTGGCCGATGCTCCAGGCGCGCGCCGCGTGGGCGTTGGTCAGGGTCTCGAGCGTCGTGAACGTCTTCGAGGAGACGATGAAGAGCGTCTCGGCGGCGTCCAAGTCGCGCGTCGCCTCCACCAGGTCGGTGCCGTCGACGTTGGAGACGAAGCGCATCGTCAGCTCGCGCTGGCTGTAGAAGCGCAGCGCCTCGTAGGCCATCACCGGCCCGAGGTCGGAGCCGCCGATGCCGATGTTGACGACGTTTCGGATGCGCTTGCCGGTGTGGCCGAGCCAGCGGCCGCTGCGCACCGCGTCGGCCAGCGATGCCATCCGCTCCAGCACAGCCTGCACCTCGGCGACGACGTCGGTGCCGTCCACGACCAGCTTCGCGCCGGCCGGCATGCGCAAGGCCACGTGCAGCACCGATCGCTTCTCGGTCGTGTTGATGACGTCGCCGCGGAACATCGCTGCGGTGCGCTCGCGCACGCCCCGCTCGGTGGCAAGGGCCGCGAGCAGCTGCACCGTCTCGTCGCTGATGCGGTTCTTCGAATAATCGAGGTAGAGGCCGGCGGCCTCGATCACGAGCCGCTCGCCGCGGCCGGCGTCACCGGCGAAGAGATCACGCAGGTGGGTCGTGCCGACCTTCGCGTGATGTGCGGCCAGCGCCCGCCAGCCCGCTGCGTCGGTGAGGTCGCTCACCGCGCCGACGCTCCGTCGAGCTGGGAGGTCTTGTCCTTGAGACCGGCGAGCAGGCTGTCCCAGGACTTCTGGAACGATGCCGCACCCTCCTTCTGCAGACGCGAGGCGAGCGCCGCGTCATCGACGCCGAGCTTGCGGAACTGCGCGATCACCGCCTCGGCATCGCCGCCGTCGTCGGCCAGCGGCGCGCCGACCTTGCCGTGCTCGGCGAACGCTTTCAGCGTCTTGTCGGGGATCGTGTTGACGGTGTCGGGCGCGGCCAGCGCCTCGAGGTAGAGCGTGTCCGGAGCGGCGGGGTCCTTGGTGCCCGTGCTCGCCCAGAGCAG
>JBBSBZ010000484.1:0-1788 GCA_038250795.1 Burkholderiales bacterium
CGACGCCGAAGGTGCACGCCGGCCTCGTCGTCAGCGGCGACCGCTTCGTCGCCAGCGCCGCCGAGGCCGCGGAGCTGCGCCGGCGCCTGCCCGACGCGCTCGCGGTCGAGATGGAGGGCGCGGCGCTCGCCCAGGTCTGCCACGACCTCGGCGTGCCGTGCGCCGTCGTGCGCACGATCTCCGACCGGGCCGACAACGCGGCGACGGCCGACTTCGGCCGCTTCGTCGAGTCGGTCGCGAGCCGCTACACGGTGGCGATCGTGCGCAGATTCCTCCGTTCCCGAGGTCATGACTGATTCGCCGCCGATGCGCTTCCTCCTCGCCCTGGCGGCTGCCGTCGCCCTGACCGTCGCGCCCGGGCGCGGCAACGCGGTGCCCGCGCCCGGCGATGCCGCGACGCCGACGCCGACGCAACTGCCCCGCGGCGTCCGTCCGCTGCACTACGACGTCTCGCTCACGCCCGACGCCAGGGCGCTCCGCTTCGCCGCCCGCACGACCGTGACGATCGACGTGAGCGCGCCCGCGACGAGCCTCACGCTCAATGCCGTCGGCCTCTCGTTCGACGCGGTCCGCCTCGAG
This sequence comes from Burkholderiales bacterium, assembly GCA_038250795.1. Lineage (GTDB taxonomy): Bacteria > Pseudomonadota > Gammaproteobacteria > Burkholderiales > Burkholderiaceae_C > Schlegelella_A. The sequence goes on from JBBSBZ010000484.1 coordinate 580, forward strand.
CGGGTCGGCTCGCGCCGCGTCGCTTCGCCTCGGTCGATCGCTGTCGATGCCGCGGCCGAGACGGCGACCTTCGCCTTCGCGCGCCCGATCTCGGTAGGTCGCTACCGCCTCGCGATGCGCTATCGGGGCGCGATCGCGCGCACCGCCCACGGACTCTTCGCGATCGATTACGAGACGGCGGCGGGCAAGAAGCGCGCGCTCTACACGCAATTCGAGGAGTCCGACGCGCGCCGCGTCATCCCGTCGTGGGACGAGCCGGCCTACAAGGCGACGTTCGCTCTCGAGGTGGTCGTGCCGGCGACGCAGACCACGGTGAGCAACATGCCGCAGGCCGCGTCGGTCGCCGTCGGACGCGGACTGCGACGCGTGCGCTTCGCGACCTCGCCGACGATGTCGAGCTACCTGCTCTTCTTCGCGAGCGGCGACTTCGAGCGGATCACGTTGCAAGCCGGCGCCACCGAGGTCGGCGTCGTGACGCGCCGCGGGGTCGCCGCGCAGGGGCGGTTCGCGCTCGAGTCGTCGGGCGCGATCCTGCGCGAGTACAACGACTACTTCGCGCTGCCTTATCCGCTGCCCAAGCTCGACAACGTCGCTTCGCCCGGCAGCAGCGACTTCTTCGGCGCGATGGAGAACTGGGGCGCGATCTTCAGCTTCGAGTACGCGCTGCTGGTCGACCCGGCGATCTCGACCGAGGAAGACCGGCAGGGCGTGTTCGCGATCGCAGCGCACGAGATCGCGCACCAGTGGTTCGGCGACCTGGTGACGATGCGCTGGTGGGACGACATCTGGCTCAACGAGGGCTTTGCGACGTGGATGGAGGGTCGCACGACCGCCAGGCTCCATCCGGAGTGGGACACGGCGCTGCGTGCCGTCGCCAGGCGCAGCCGCGCGATGCGCTCGGATGCCTTCTCGACCACCCACGCGATCGTCCAGCGGATCGACACCGTCGAGCAGGCGTCGCAGGCCTTCGACGAGATCTCGTACGGCAAGTCGGCGGCCGTGATCGGGATGCTCGAGGGGTACGTCGGCGCCGACGCCTGGCGCGACGGCGTGCGCCGATACCTGCGCGCCCATGCCTACGGCAACACGGTGAGCGACGACCTGTGGCGGGAGATCGGCGCCGGCTCCGACCTTCCCGTGGTCGCGATCGCCCACGACTTCACGCGCCAGCCCGGCGTGCCGCTGCTGCGGATCGTCACAGCCACGTGC
>JBBSBZ010000485.1:0-1785 GCA_038250795.1 Burkholderiales bacterium
ATGCGCGCGAGCGTCGCCTGCATCAGCTCGCGGCACGAGATCTCGCGCCGGGCGAGCATCGCCGCGAGCTCGTGCGCCGGCCGATCGGTGAGGGCGCTCATCGCGAGCCGAACATCATCTGCCGCGCAATCGCCGACTTCACCGGCCCGAGCGCCTGCAGCGCGGCGAGGCCGAGGCCGCGTGCCGTGCCGGCGCCCGGCAGCGTCCAGGTGAAGCTGCGGGCGAGGAAGTCGGTCGCGGCGATCATCGCCCAGCGATCGGGCGCGCGCTGCCATTCGACCTTGCGCAGGGCGGCATCGACGTCGCGCGCGGCGGCCAGCGCGCGCACGAGTTCGAACGCATCGCGCATGCCGAGGTTGAGCCCCTGGCCGGCGACAGGATGCAGCGTCTGCGCCGCATTGCCGATGCGCACGGTGCGGCCTTCGGCGAGGGTGCGCTCGGCGCTCAGGCCGAGGGCGAACGACTTGAGCGGGGAGAGCGCCGCGATCCGCGGTGCGCGCGGGTGAAAGATCGTGTTGAGGACGACGACGCGCTGGGCCGCGTCGAGCCCCCGGACCGGATCGTCGGCGCTGTCGACGCACCACACCAGCGCCGCGGTTCCGTCGTGCCGCGGCAGCAGCGCCGCGGGCCCGTGGCGCGTGAACCGTTCATAGGCGATGCCGCCCGCGCCGCCGGGCGACGACGGTTCGAAGCTCGCGCTGCCGACCCACGCCGTCTGGCCGTAGTCGTGACGCAGCGGCGCGCTGCGCCCTTCGGCCACGAGGTCGCTCCTTGCGGTGGTCGCGAACACGCCGCCCTCGGCGACGACGGCAAGGTCGAAGCGCTCGGCGATGCCGGCGTCGACCTCGACGCCACCCTCGACGTTCTTGAGCGCCGTCACGGCGGTGTCGAAGCGGCTCGCGAGGCGCTTCGGCTCGCGTCGCTCGGCCTCGAGCCACACCTCCTGCAGCGGCGCGACGATCGCGCCGTAGCCCAGCACCGCGCCGAGCATCGGCACGGCCTCGTCGATCGCACGGATCGTGAGCTCGGGCGCCGCGAGCCGGGCCGCGAACGGCGCGAACGAGGCGAGCATCGACGCTGCCTGCTGCGAGACGTGGACCTCGGCGATCGCCTGCGCCTGGTCGGCGCGCCAGGCGCCCAGCCGCTGGAGCAGCTGGACGCTGCCGAGCGAGAGCGCGAGCGTGCGCGGATCGGCCGAAAGATCCTTCGTGGCCGCGCGCGCGTCGAAGAGCGTGATCGAGGCCTCGGGCAGCGCGTTCGCGGCGTGGAGCGCCAGCGCCAGGCCGACCGGTCCGGCGCCGATCACGGCAATCTTCAAAGGCGTCGAATCGTTCATGCAGGCACACCCTTCGCGGGGCTTGAAATTCTGGAGCGCGCCTTATTATTCGCCGCACCCGGGTTCCGGGGCACTGTGCGGGAGACCTCTGCCATGGCGCTGATGGATTTCATCAAGAAACAGTTCATCGACATCATCGAGTGGACGGAGGACAGCGACGGCACGCTCGCCTGGCGCTACCCGATGGAAGACCGCGAGATCCAGAACGGCGGCTCGCTCACCGTGCGCGAGTCGCAGATGGCGATGTTCGTCAACGAGGGCAAGGTCGCCGACGTCTTCGGGCCGGGCCGCTACACCCTGACGACGGCGACGCTGCCGATCCTCACCTACCTGCAGAACTGGGACAAGCTCTTCAAGAGCCCGTTCAAGAGCGACGTCTACTTCTTCTCGACGCGCCAGCAGATCGACCAGCGCTGGGGCACGACCCAGCCCGTGACGATCCGCGACAA
>JBBSBZ010000486.1:0-1768 GCA_038250795.1 Burkholderiales bacterium
CCCGACCCGTTGCCACCCGAACCGCCATGGCCGGTCATTCCAAGTGGGCCAACATCCAGCACCGCAAGGGCCGCCAGGACGAGAAGCGCGGCAAGGTCTGGACGCGGCTGATCCGCGAGATCGTCGTCGCGGCGCGTCACGGCGGCGGCGACCTGTCGATGAACCCGCGCCTGCGCCTGGCGGTCGACCGGGCCAAGGGCGCCAACATGCCGGCCGACACGATCAAGAAGAACGTCGACAAGGCGACCGGCAACCTCGAGGGAATGCACTACGAGGAGATCCGCTACGAGGGCTACGGCATCGGCGGCGCGGCGATCATCGTCGACGCCATGACAGACAACCGCGTGCGCACCGTCGCCGAGGTGCGCCACGCGTTCAGCAAGTACGGCGGCAACCTCGGCGCCGAAGGCTCGGTCGCGTTCCAGTTCAAGCACTGCGGTCAGCTCGTCTTCGCACCCGGTGCGGACGGGGACAAGATCATGGAAGCCGCCCTCGAGGCCGGCGCCGACGACGTGATCGACGATCCCGACGGCGCGATCGAGGTGCTGACCGCGCCGCACGACTTCGAGCGGGTGAAGGCGGCGCTCGAGGCGGCCGGCCTGAAGGCCGACCTGGCCGAGGTGACGATGCGCGCCGAGAACACGGTGGCGCTGACGGGCGACGACGCCGAGCGGATGCACAAGCTCCTCGACGTCATCGAGGACCTCGACGACACGCAGGCGGTCTTTCACAACGCCGAGATGCCGGCGTGACCGTTCTGCGACCGGCGAAGGCCCGCGCATGAAGGTTCTGGTCATCGGCTCCGGTGGCCGCGAGCACGCGCTCGCCTGGAAGCTCGCGCAGTCGGCACGCGTCCAGCGCGTCTACGTCGCGCCGGGCAATGCCGGCACGGCGGCCGAGCCGGGAGTGAAGAACGTGGCCATTGCCGACCTCGGCGAGCTCGCCGACTTCGCCCTCGCCGAGAAGATCGAACTGACGGTGGTCGGCCCGGAAGCGGCGCTCGCCGCCGGCGCGGTCGACCTCTTTCGCGCCCGCGGCCTGCGCATCTTCGGGCCGACCCAGGCGGCCGCAGAGCTCGAGAGCTCGAAGGCGTTCGCCAAGGACTTCATGCGCCGGCACGCGATTCCGACGGCGGGCTACGCGGTGTTCGAGGATGCGGTCGCGGCACGCGCGCACATCGCGAAGTCGGACGTGCCGATCGTCGTCAAGGCCGACGGCCTCGCCGCCGGCAAGGGCGTCGTCGTCGCGCATACGCGCGACGAAGCGCTCGCCGCGATCGACGCGATGCTCGGCGGCGGCGCCTCGGCGGCCAGCGGCGGGCGCGTCGTGATCGAGGAGTTTCTGGAAGGCGAGGAGGCGAGCTTCATCGTCGTCTGCGACGGCAGGCGCGTCCTGTCGCTCGCCACCAGCCAGGACCACAAGCGCCTGCGCGACGACGACCAGGGGCCGAACACCGGCGGCATGGGCGCGTACTCGCCGGCGCCCGTGGTCACGCCGAACGTGCATGCGCGGGTGATGCAGGAGATCGTCCTGCCGACGATCGAAGGCATGGCCGCCGAGGGTCGTCCGTTCAGTGGCTTTCTCTACGCCGGCCTGATGATCGACGCGCAGGGCGCGCCGAAGACGGTCGAATTCAACTGCCGGCTTGGCGATCCGGAAGCGCAGGTCATCCTGATGCGCCTGAAGAGCGACCTCTTCGAGCTGCTCTGGCAGGCGTCGGCGCCGGCGCCCGAGCATCCGCTCGACGAGGTCGAGCTGCACTGGGACC
>JBBSBZ010000487.1:0-1752 GCA_038250795.1 Burkholderiales bacterium
CTCGCGGGCGAGGGTGAACGCGGGCAGGTCGCGCTTGTTGAGGACGATGCGCGCCGGAATCGTCGCCTCGTTGGCGGCAATCAGTGCCCGTGCGAGCTGCGACTCGCTGAACACCGGCTCGGCCGCGACGACGACGAGGAGCTGGTCGATGTTGGCCGCGAAGGCCTTGGTCTTGAAGTCGTCCTGGCGGTAGAGCAGGTTGGCGCGCGGCAGGACGCGCTCGATCACGCCCTCGTCGCCCGAGGCCTGCCACTCGACGAGATCGCCGACGACGGCGTCGCTCTTCTTCCCTCGGGTGTGGCAGAGGATCCGCGCCCCGTCGGCCGCCTCGACGACGAGGCGTCGGCCGTGGCCCGAGACGACTCGCCCTGGCGCTTCAGCCGACGAAGGCGACGAGGGCATCGGCCTTCGCGGCACAGATGAAGTCGTTCATCGAGATCCCGCCGGCCGAATGGGTCGAGAAGCGCACGACACAGCGGTCGAACTGGACGCGCAGGTCGGGGTGATGGTCCTCGACATGGCACATCCAGGCGAGCGCGTCGACGAAGGCGACGGTCTCGAGCCAGCCTTCGAAGGTGAAGGTCTTCTCGATCGCGCCGTCGGCCTGGCGCCAGCTGCTCATCTGCGCCAGATGGTCGTGCACCGAAGGGTCGCTGAGGGCGGTCGCGCGCGCCTGGCACTTCTGCTCGAGGAAATTGGTCATGAGGTCGCTCCTTGAAGGTGGGCCGAGAGCGCCGCGAGGCGCTCGACGGCCGGAGGATGCGAATAGTAGAAGCGTGCGTAGACCGGATCCGGCGTCAGGGTCGAAGCGTTGTCCTCGTGAAGCTTGAGAAGGGCCGAGGCGAGCTCGCGGCCGTTGGCGTGGCGCGTCGCGAAGGCGTCGGCCTCGAACTCGTCGCGGCGCGACCAGCCCGACATCAGCGGCGTGACGAAGACGCCGAAGACGGACATCACGAGCATGAGGAGGAGCAGCGCCAGCGCGTCGTTGGGCAGCGTCAGGTTGGGCGCGACGCCCAGGCCCGTGAAGAACCAGGATCGCACCGAAAGCCAGCCGAGGAGGGCGAAGAAGGCGAGCGAGAGGATCGCCATCACGGCCAGGCGCTTGCGGATGTGGTGGAGCTTGAAGTGGCCGAGCTCGTGGGCGAGCACCGCCTCGACCTCGCCGGCGCCCAGACGCGCGAGGAGCGTGTCGAAGAAGACGACGCGCCGGGCCTTGCCGAAGCCGGTGAAGTACGCATTCCCGTGGGCCGAGCGCCGGCTTCCGTCCATCACGAAAAGGCCCTTGGCGACGAAGCCGACGCGCGCCATGAGCGCCTGCACACGCGCCTTCAGCGACTCGTCGTCGAGCTCCTCGAAGCGGTTGAAGAGCGGCGCGATGAAGGTGGGCACGATGACTTGCGCGAGGAGCACGATCGCCAGCCAGGCGAGCCAGGCAAAGAGCCACCATGCCGTGCCGGTCGCGGCCATGATCCAGAGCACGCCGGCGAGGAGGGGCAGGCCGACGACGACGGCGATGGCAAGGCCCTTCAGCGAATCGACCAGCCAGAGGCGCAAGGTCGTGCGGTTGAAGCCGAAGCGCTGCTCGAGCCGGAACGTCGAGTACCACTCGAAGGGCAGGTCGGCGACGGCGCCGATCGCGACGAAGGCGGCGATCAGGGCGATCTCGTAGGCCAGCGCGCCGAGCCGGGGCGCGACCGCGTCGCGGACCGCGCCGTTGAGCGCGTCGAGTCCGCCGAAGAGCGTCCAGCCGAG
>JBBSBZ010000488.1:0-1750 GCA_038250795.1 Burkholderiales bacterium
GCCGATGAACATGATCCAGAAGCTCCACTTGCCGAGCTTGTCGTTCATGAGCCGCCCGGTGAACTTGGGGAACCAGTAGTGGATGCCGCCCACGACCGGGAAGACGTTGATGCCGATCAGCACGTAGTGCAGGTGGGCGACGACGAAGTAGGTGTCGGTGAGCTGCACGTCGACCGGCACGGCCGCCGTCATGAAGCCGGAGACGCCGCCGATGACGAAGACGATCACGAAGCCGGCGAAGAAGAGAAAGGGCGTCTTGAACTGGGGCCGTCCGGTCCATATCGTCGCCAGCCAGGCGAACACGCCGACGGCGCTGGGAATCACGATGACGAAGCTGGCCGCACTGAAGAACGAGAGCGACAGCGGCGGCAGCCCGGTCGCGAACATGTGGTGCACCCAGACGCCGAAGCCGAGCACCATGGTCGTGATCGTCGCCAGCGCGACGGCGGTGTAGCCCACGAGCGGGCGCCGGCAGAACGTGGGCAGGCCGTCGGAGACGATGCCCATCGCCGGCAGCACGATGGCGTAGACCCACGGGTGGCCGAACATCCAGAACAGGTGCTGCCAGAGGAGCGGCTGGCCGCCGCCGGCGACGTCGAAGAAGTGCATGCCGAAGCGCCGGTCCATCCACAGCATCAGGAAGGCCAGGCTCACCGCCGGCACCGCGAAGATGTTGCCCACCGAGGCCGTGAGCGTGCCCCAGACCAGGATCGGCACGCGGTTGATCGACATGCCCGGCGCTCGGGTGCGGATCAGGGTGACGATGAAGTTGATCGAGCCCACGGTCGTCGACACGCCGAGCAGCACCATGCCGAGCGCGTAGAGATCGATGTTGATGCCGGGGTTGAAGGCGAGCGAGGAGTACGGCACGTAGTTGAACCAGCCGGCGTCCGGCGCCCGGCCGATCGGAAAGCTGGCGTAGAGGAAGAGACCCGAGAACAGGAATACCCAGTACGAGAACGCGTTCAGGCGCGGGAACGCCATGTCGCGCGAGCCGAGCAGGAGCGGCCAGAGGAAGTTGCTGAAGCCCGAGAGCACCGGCAGCGCGTAGAGGAAGATCATCGTCACGCCGTGCATCGTGAAGAGCTGGTTGTATTGCTCCGGCGAGAGCAGCGTCTGGTTCGGCTGCGCGAGCTGCGCGCGCATCACGGCGGCCTCCAGGCCGCCGAGGATCAGGAACAGGAACGAGGTGATGAGGTAGCGCTTGCCGATCGTCTTGTGGTCGACCGAGGAGAGCGCGCCGATCAAGCCGGCCCGGGTCTCCCAGATGCGCGCCAGGCGCGGCGCGATGCTCGCGTCGTCGGCGGGTCGGGCGATGACGGGAATGCGCAGGGCGTCGGTGTTGGCCAAGGGGTCCGCCTCTTCAGTGGAGGGTCTGCAGGTAGTCGACGACGCTGCTCAGGTCGCTGCCCGACAACGCGAGCGAGGGCATGCGCGAGCCGGGCTTGAGCGCCTGCGAGTCGGCGATCCAGGCGGCGAGATTGCCGGGCGTGTTCGGCAGCAGGCCGGCGGCGATGGTGTGCCGGCTCATCAGGTGGGTGAGGTCGGGGCCGAGGATGCCGCCCGCCCTGGTGCCGCGCACCGCATGGCACGCCGCGCAGTGCGAGAGGAAGGCCTGTTCGCCGTGCTGCGCCGGCAGCGTGGTCGGCGCCGCCGCGTCGCGCAGCTGGTCGCGCACCCAGAGCGCGTAGTCCTGCGGCGTGTCGGCGACGACATACATCGCCATGTGGGCATGCTGCGCCCCGCAGTA
>JBBSBZ010000489.1:0-1738 GCA_038250795.1 Burkholderiales bacterium
CCGCCCGAACCGACCGCTCGCGCCGTCGACATCGGCGTAGAGGTGGCCGAGCAGCTCGCGGTCGGCGATCAGCGGGGCCACGATGCACGAGCGCTGCGAGCCCCTCGGCGCGCCCGGCGGCCCGTGGCGCAGTCGCGCGCGGCGCGTGCGCGCGGCCTCGTCGAGCCAGGGCGCGATGGCCGCGAGCAGTGACGGGGCGCCTTCGCCGCCCGGCAGTTTCGCAGCTGCGACGACGCGTCCGCCAGCGCCGTCCGCGTGGAGCAGCAGGACGCGCGTCGCGCCGAGCGCCGATGCCACCCGCTCGACCAGACGCAGATACGCCTGGCCGGCGCCGGTCGGAATGCGGGTCTTGCTGCGGTTCGATCCGGGCATGTCGGCGGGTCGGGTCGGCGGCATCCGCCGGGGCTTGCGGGACGGCAGGGCCGAGTCAGTCTACAGGCCGACGTCGTCTCGCCGCCGCGACGCTTCCCCTCTTGTATCGAACTGAACATCCTGCCGTCGTGCGGATGTTCACGGCGGCCTGACGGGTCGACGCGCGCGAGGGGGAAGGGCTTCCTAACATGCGCTTTCCCTCGACTGGAGATGCTCCACATGCCTCGGCGAAACGACCCGCAAGCAAGGGCAACGGGATTCGAAGTCCCACGCGACCGCCTTCCGCGTTCGATCGCCGCGCGCCTGGCGCGCGCCGGCCTCATCGCGCCAGCGGCGCCCACGGGCCGTCCCGTCCCCGTACGCGCCGCCGGCGAAAACGACCGCGGCGACGTTCCGGCAAGCACGGGCCCCGGCGGCCTGAACCCATGAAAGTCGTCGAAGACCGCAACGAGACCTACATCCCGTCGATGACGCTGGTGCCGGAGAAGAAGGAGCTCGACCCGGACCGCAACGCCGACGTCGTCTCCCGGCCCAACTTCATCAACGACATCGCCGCCGGCAAGGTCGAGCTGCCGACCATCCCCGCGGTCGTCCAGAAGCTCATGGCCGCGCTGAAGGACCCGAACGTCGACGCTCGCAGGATCGCCGAGTCGCTGGCGAAGGACCCGATCCTGAGCGCGAAGGTGCTGCGTCTCGCGAACTCCTCGTTCTTCGGTGGCCAGCGCTCGATGTCGTCGATCGACGCCGCCGTCTCGCTAGTCGGCATCCAGTCGCTCAGCCGGCTGATCGTGGCCTGCGGCGTGTCGTCGTCGTTCAAGGACATCCCCGGCATCGACATGAACGTCTTCTGGCGAGACTCGCTGCTCGCCGCGACCGCCGCCAGCAAGATCGCACCCCGCCTGGAGGCCGACCCCGAGGCCGCCTATGTCTGCGGCCTGCTGCACGCGACGGGCCACCTGATCCTGTGCCAGACCTATCCCGAGATCGCCGACCTCGTCTTCACCGGCTACGAGATCGTGCGCGGCGCCGAGCTGGCGGCGATCGAGAGCGACAACTTCGGCACCGCGCATCCGGAAGTCGGCGCCCTCTGGATCGAGAGCATCGGCTTCCCGCAGCCGGTGGCCGACACGATCAGAAAGGCGGTGCAGCCGTCGGCGCCCACCGACGGTCAGCTCGTCCACACCTTGCGCGGTGCCTGTGTACTCGCCCTTGCCGCCGGCAACAAGGCCGACGCGCCCACGGCGCTGGCGTCGCTGCCCCCTGACGTGCGCTCCAAGTTCAGCGGCCCCGACGGCAAGCCTGATCGCGCCTTCGACAAGCTCTACGAGCAGTTGCAGGAAACCGAGCCCACGTTCTAGCGGCGCCG
>JBBSBZ010000490.1:0-1735 GCA_038250795.1 Burkholderiales bacterium
AAAGCTGCACCGGCACTGTGCCTGAACGGCCGGCGGACACGGCCGCGCATTGTGAGAGGGCGTGAACCCCTGCACACCCGGCACTGCCGGGCGGCGGCGAGACCGAGGCTCGTCGAAGCAGCCGGTCAGGTCGCGGTGCAGATCTCGGCCAGCACGGCACCGATAGGCTCGCGGATGACGACGTCCGCGAGCTCGTCCATCGCGGTCGGCTGGTCGTTGACGATCACGACCCTCGCGCCGGCGCGTGCCGCGATCCGCACCATGCCGGCCACCGGCATCACCTGCAGCGTCGTGCCGACCGCGATCAGCAGGTCGCATTCGCCGGCGACCGCCATCGCCCGGTCGATGACCTCGGGCACGAGCGACTGGCCGAACGAGATCGTGTCGCTCTTCAGGACGCCGCCGCACTCGAGGCAATGCGGATCGTCCGCGCCGGCGCGGACGCGTGAGAGCGCCTCTTCCATTGGCGTGCGCCGGCCGCATTGCCAGCACATCACGCGTCGCATCGTGCCGTGGACCTCGACGACGAGCGCCGGCGACTGGCCGGCGCGCTGGTGCAGCTCGTCGGTGTTCTGGGTGACGAGCGCGTGCAGCTTGCCGCGCCGTTCGAGGTCGACCAGCGCGCGATGCCCGGCGTTCGGCTCGGCATGCCAGGCCGGCGAGTCGAGGCGCGACCGCCACGCGGCGCGGCGCACGTCGGGCTCGGCGAGGTAGTTCTGGATCGTCGACAGCTTCTCGGCAGCCGGATCCTTTGTCCATACGCCACGCGGCCCGCGGAAGTCGGGGATGCCGGATTCGGTCGAGATGCCGGCGCCCGTGAGGACGACGATGTGCCCTGCCGTGTCGACCAGGCGCGCAGCCCGCGCTCGCTCCCCGCTCGACACCGGGCTCAGTTCTTCTCGGCCAGCTGCTCGAGGATCGCCGGGTTTTCGAGCGTCGACGTGTCCTGGGTGATCTTCTCGTCGTTGGCCACCGATCGCAGGAGGCGCCGCATGATCTTGCCGCTGCGCGTCTTCGGCAGGTTGTCGCCGAAGCGGATGTCCTTCGGCTTGGCGATCGGCCCGATCTCCTTGGCCACCCAGTCGCGCAGCTCCTTGGCGATCTTCTTCGCCTCCTCGCCGGTCGGCCTGGCGCGCTTGAGGACGACGAACGCGCAGATCGCCTCGCCCGTCGTCTCGTCGGGACGGCCGACGACGGCCGCCTCGGCGACCAGCGCCGTGTTGGCGACCAGCGCCGACTCGATCTCCATCGTCCCCATGCGGTGGCCGCTGACGTTGAGCACGTCGTCGATCCGGCCCGTGATGGTGAAGTAGCCGGTCTTCTCGTCGCGGCTCGCGCCATCGCCGGCGAGGTAGTAACGGCCCTGGAAGTCCTCGGGGTAGTAGCTCTTCGTGTAGCGCTCGGGATCGCCCCAGATCGTGCGGATCATGCCCGGCCACGGCTTCTTGATGACAAGGATCCCGCCCTTGCCGTTGGGCACGTCGTGGCCCTGCTCGTCGACGATCGCCGCGGCGATGCCCGGGAACGGCAGGGTGCACGAGCCGGGAACGAGCGGCGTCGCACCGGGCAGCGGCGTGATCATGTGGCCGCCGGTCTCGGTCTGCCACCAAGTGTCGACGACCGGGCAGCGGCCGCCGCCGACGTTCTTGTGATACCACTCCCACGCGGCCGGATTGATCGGCTCGCCGACCGAGCCCAGGATGCGCAGGCTGGTGAGGTCGTAGCTCTTCGGATG
>JBBSBZ010000491.1:0-1733 GCA_038250795.1 Burkholderiales bacterium
AGGACATCGACTTCACCGTGCAGCAGGGCGAGCTGCGCGGCATCATCGGACCGAACGGCGCCGGCAAGTCGACCTTCTTCAAGATGCTCACCTGCGAAGTGCCGCCGTCGTCGGGCTCGATCGTCTTCGAAGGTCACGACATCACCGGCAAGGGCGTCACCGACGTGTGCCAGCTCGGCCTGACCAAGAGCTACCAGGTCAACCAGCTCTTCAACAAGCTCACGGTGCGCGAGAACCTCACCATTTCGGCGCTCGCCGAGTTGCGCGGCAAGTTCAGGCTCGATCTGTTCGGGCGCCTTTCGAAGATTCACGGCCTCGAGGAACAGGTGGAGCGCACGCTGCAGCTCGTGAATCTCACCGCCCGCACCGACACGCCGGTGTCGCAGCTGGCCTACGGCGAGAAGCGCCGCCTCGAGATCGGTCTGGCGCTCGCCTCGTCGCCCAGCCTGCTGCTTCTCGACGAGCCGCTGGCCGGCATGAGCCCGCGCGAGCGGGTCGAGACCGTGAAGTTGCTCAAATCCATCGCGCTGGGCCGAACGATGATCGTGATCGACCACGACATGGACGCCCTGTTCGAGCTCGCCGAGCGCATCACCGTGCTGCAAGAAGGCCGTGTGCTCGCCGAAGGCACGCCCGACGAGATCAAGAGCAACACGCTGGTGCAGGACGCCTACCTCGGCGGCATCCACGACGAAGAGCTGCACGCATGAGCCTGCTCGAGGTCAAGGGGCTCAACAGCTACTACGGCGATTCGCACATCCTGTTCGACGTCGGCCTGCACGTCGACAAGAACGAGGTGGTGGCGCTCCTCGGCCGCAATGGCGCCGGCAAGAGCACGACCCTGAAGAGCCTGATGGGCGTGGTGACGCCGCAGGCCGGCTCGGTGACGCTCGACGGGCAAGAGCTCGCCGGCCGGAAGAGCCACGTCATCGCCCGCGCCGGCATGCAGCTGGTGCACGAGGAGCGGCGCGTGTTCGGCAGCCTGGACGTGGAGGAGAACCTGATCCTCGCCGGCCTCACGGCGCCCGGCAAATGGCCGCTCGATCGCATCTGGGAGATGTTCCCGCGCCTGAAGGAGCGTCGCACCAGCCGGGGCACTGACCTGTCGGGCGGCGAGCAGCAGATGCTGGCGATCGCCCGCGCCCTGATCCGCGACCCGAAGATCATCCTGCTCGACGAGCCCTTCGAAGGGCTCGCGCCGCTCATCGTGCGCGAACTCATGAAGGTCTGCCGCAAGCTCGCCGAGGCCGGCCTGACCATCGTGCTGGTGGAGCAGAACCTGGCAGCCACCCTGGCGCTCGCGCAGCGCGTCTACATCATCAACAACGGGCACATCGTTCACGAAGGTCCCGCCGAAGAGATCAAGGCCCAGCCGCAGATCCTGCAGCGCTACCTCGGCCTCTGAGCGAAAGCGCGATTCAGAGATCGCCGGTTCGGCCTAGCCGACCACCGCCGATCCGCACTGCAGCGAAGGATTCGGAATCTCCTTGCATTTGCGATACGCGCCCGGTTTCAAGCCGCCGTCCTTGAGGCGATAGCGCGAGAAGCACGACTGGCTCTGCGCGTAGCGCTTTCGCAGTGCCGCACAACGCTTGTCCTTGTCCTGATCCGGACCGCTGAGCGAGCCGGCAGTCGGCGCAGGTGCGGCCGGTCGGGCGTGCGCCGCTTTCGGGCCCTGCGTCGTCCCGCTGCCCGGGACGATCGTTCCCGCCGCGGGCTCGGCCGCCAGCGCG
>JBBSBZ010000492.1:0-1716 GCA_038250795.1 Burkholderiales bacterium
AAGTCGAGGAACTCCCACTGCGGCATCAAGGCGATGTACGCATAGCGCTCGGGCAGCGCGCGGAAGTCGCCGAGCTGGACGTGCTCGCTGCCGAACCAGCCGCCGATCACCTCGAGCCGCTGATGCGGTCGCATGAGGAACGCGTCGAGCAGGCCGACCTCGTCCATCACGCGCAGCGTCGACGGATGGACCGTGTCGCCGCGGAAGTCGCGCAGGAAATCGCCGTGCTTCTCGAGCACGACGGTGCCAACGCCCGCCCGCGCGAGCAGGTAGCCAAGCATCATGCCGGCCGGCCCGCCGCCGGCGATGCAGCAACGGGTCTGCAACGAAGAAGGAGGCGGCAGCGCCACGATTCGCCTCAGGCGCCGCCTTCATGGCGCGTCTTCGCGCCCTCGTGCATCGCGTCGGCCACCTGGGCGAGCCGCTCCTGCTCAGCCCGATGCTTCGACTTCGCGACCGCCGTGCGCATCTGCACGACCGCTGCGACGACGACCACGACGAGGGCAAGCCAAAGCCACCACGGCCAGCCGAGGAACGAGAAGGACTGCATGCCGTCGTCTCCCTTCGAGAACCGCGATGCTTTCGCGGAATGACCCGCGACGCTTTCGCGGTCGACTCGAAGGATGCCACCGATCGCGCGGCGCGGTCACCGCTTGCAGAGCTTGCCCATCATCGCGCCGCCGTCCACGCGGGGACACCTGGGGCGTCACGAGTCGGTGTGAAGTGAGGCTAACGCTCGGGACTTCGCGACATCTCGTGCCAGGTCGACAGGAAGCGGGGATTGGAGATTCGGCTCACCGCCAGCACGGCCTGCGTCCGAGAACTCACGTTCAGGGAACGCAGCACCGCGGCGACGTGGTCCTTGATGGTCTCGACCGAAAGGTTGAGCGCGCGCGCGATCAGCTTGTTCGATTGCCCGCGCAGCAGGAGGGCGAGGACTTGCGTCTGTCGCGTGGTCAATCCGAGGGAGGCCAGTGCCGCTTCGGTTTGATCGCCCTGCGCGTCGGCGGAGCTCCCGACGGCAGCATTGCGCCAGGTCCTGGCCAGCGGCGAGCGGAAGGGCAACTCGTCATCGCCGGAGGATCGCATGATCGATGCCGGAAGATAGATGCCGCCGGAAATGACGACGCGCAAAGCCTGCAGCAAGGAGTCGTTGCCGACACACTTCGGGACGAAGCCCAGGGCTCCCAGATCGATGGCGCGGACCACGTCGTCCCGTCGCTCCGAAGCCGAGACCACCACGATCGGCACGGCCGGATGAGAAGAGCGCAGCTCGGCAAGGAGCGCGAATCCGTCATCCTCGCCAAGATGAAGGTCGAGCAGGACGAGCTCGACGACGCTGTCGCCCGCCATCGCCTCACGAGCGGCCGCGGCGGAGCTCACGCCGACGACGGTGACATCTTCGGCGAGCCCCGTCATGACGGACCGGAGCGCGGACAGGATCAGGGGATGGTCATCGATCACCAGGACGTTCATCGGAGGTCTCCAGGTTTCAGGTGGGTCACGCCGCGGCCGGCGCGGTGATCACGGGCAAAGCAATGAATTGATGGCTCGTCGGCATGAATACCTGGTCGACACCGGGTGAAGAGAAGGCGCGACGCCCCACTTCGACCAGACCGCCGTCGATGCCAGAACGCAGGGTCGAAAAAGCTGCGACGTCGACATCGCGTTCTGCCTGATAATGCAAACTCGATTCGACTCTACGATTCATTGACA
>JBBSBZ010000493.1:0-1714 GCA_038250795.1 Burkholderiales bacterium
CGGCGGCGGTTCGAGTCAGCGCCGTGCGCAAGGCATCGTCGCGCCTGCCCGGCGCGCTCGCGGCGCCGATGACGGCACTGGCGCCCGGATCGAGGGCCGGGAGGTCACGCACCTTGCCGGCGACGATCAGGGAGCCCTGCGGCCAGGCTCGCGAGCCGGCGTTGCGCGCCGTCTCGGCGCCGTCGCCGCGCGCCGCGACGGCGATCGTCCGCAGCATCGGAAAGCTGCCGGCGTAGCAGAGCGCGACCTGATGGAAAAGCCGGGTGTCGAATTCGGCGAACTCAACGCGCTGGCCGGTCGCGTCGAGCTCGAAGTGCATCGGCTGGACCGGATCGCAGGCCTGCACCGACGCACCCAGTTGCGGCGGCACGGCGACGCGCGCGTGCTCGCGGGCGTTGCCCGGGAAGCGCTGCACGGCCTGGTAGCGGGCCAGCTGCGCACCGGTCTCGCCTTCGCTCCAGACGACGAGCTGCGAGGTCGATTTCAACTGATGCATGAGCGTCAGCGTGACGGCCACGGCGACGGCGGGCGCCAGGAGAAGCGTCGGCAAGGACGAGGAATGGATGAGCGCCAGGCTCGCGGCGGCAAGATAGACCGCGAGCAGGACGGCGACCCAGTTCCACGCCGCGTGCGCCGGCTGCGCGAGCGCAGCGACGTTGCCGAACGCGAGCGGCTGCGGCAGGCGGGTCGCCAGCGATGCGCCGAGCATCGATCTCGCCTCTTCTGACGAGCTGGCGTTCATCGTGGCACTGTGGCCGCATCCGGCCGCGCCGTCGAGCGCACGTCGCACTCGCGCGTCGGCGCCGACCACGACGAGCCGGCCACAGGACGCGGCAAAGCCGACCAGCGCGGCGAGCTGCTTCTGGTCGAGCCCGGCGAGCGTCGGCGCATCCAGAATGAGCGCGTCGATGCTCGAATACGCCGATTCGCTGCGCGGAAAGTCGTCGGCTGCGAGCGCGACGGCATGAAAGCCGTCGAGCTGCACGATCCGGTCTGCGGCCAGGCCCACACCGAGGAGCGGCGACTCGGACTGCGCGATGCGGACGTCGCGCCGGATCGTCGAGGTTCCCGCGGAGTCGACGCGAACGTCCACGGCGGGCGCCGAGCCGATCGCGATCTGCAGCCGCGTCACGCGACCGGGCTGCAGCTCGGGCGCGGCGGTCGTGAGCTGGCGAGCTGCCGACACCTCGAGGGAAGCGCGCAGCGCGGCATCGCTGCTCATCCGGACATCGATCTCGGTCATTCGCCCCGGTCGGCTCCAGCCTTTCCAGGCGGGAGTGAGCGTCAGCTCGATGCGCGGCTCGGCCCTCGCCTGCGCAACGCAGCAGAGCACGAGACCAAGCAGCAGCGTGAGGCGGCGGGACACCGGATCACTGGGGCGCCGGCCCGGCCACGAGGCGCCGCCTTCGCCGGGCGATCGCGTAGATCGCGAGAGCCGCGCAAGCCGAACCGTAGCTCCAGGCCAGTTCCGCCGGCTCGGGCGTCGAGACACTGAGAGCGGAGAGGTTCGAATGCTCGTAGAACCAGGTGGCGCGAAGGACGTCGCTGCCGCTCGCGACGGCGAGATGGGTGTTGGGGCTGAGAGCGACGGCGAGGTCGATGACACGAGGATGCCGAACCGACACGACTTGCGCGATCGGCCCGAACCAGAACGGCAGCGTGGAGACGATGACGAAGGCAAGGGCCACCGCGCGTCCGGCCAGCTCGCGTGCGC
>JBBSBZ010000494.1:0-1712 GCA_038250795.1 Burkholderiales bacterium
TCCCCGTCGTCGCAGGCGGCCTCGAAGGCATCGGTGATGCGCGCCAGCTCCGCGTCGCGACCGACCATGGCGGTCTCGACGCCCTCGAGGCCGCGATTGGCCATCCGGAAGGCGCGCGGCCTCTCGCGGATCACGAGGCAGCTGCGGACCGGCCCGGAAATGCCCTTGATCTCGATGGGCGCCTGGGCCTCGACCTCGAAGACGCCGCGCACCTGGCGGTAGGTGTCGTGGCTGATGCGCAGGCTTCCCGGCGGCGCCGTCTGCTCCATGCGCGCTGCGATGTTGACGGTGATGCCGCGGATGCTGCTCTCGGCGTCGATGCCGCCGCCGAGGAGGACAGGGCCGGTGTGGATGCCGACGCGAACGCCGAAGCCGTCGAGGCCGTGCTCGGTCCGGAATCGCTCGGCCAGGACCGGCGCTTCGGCCACGATCGCCAGTCCGGCGCGGACAGCTCTCTCCGCATCGTCCTCGAGGGCGCGGTCGGCGCCGAACACGGCCAGGAGGCTGTCGCCAGCGTACTGGAGCACCTTGCCCTGCTTCTCGAGAACGATCGCCGTCAGCCGCTCCAGGGCGCTGTCCATCACGGCGTGCACGTCTTCGGGGTCGAGGTGCTGGCTGAGGCGGGTCGAGCCGACGATGTCCATGAAGAGAACCGTCACTGGCTTGAGCTGCGGCTCGCCGCGCGCCCGCTCGCGCAGCGCGGCGAGCTTGTCCTGCAGGGGCGCCCCGGCCATGTCGACGACCGCGTCACCGAGCAGGCCGCGCTGCGCCTCCAGGGCGGCGATGGCCGATTCGATCTGCTCCGCGGTGTCTTCCATGCTTCCAGTCAGGTGCGCCAGCGCGGCCGGCACGGGGCGCTCGTCAGGCCCTTCGACCCCCCCGGTCGCGGGGTCGTCGTCGGGCAGCGCCGACAAATGCGACACATCCAACGGGTCAGACTCTACATTTACGTCACCGTGCGCGTGCAGCTTTGCTCGCGCCCCTCATTTCAGGGACTTTCGATGTCGCCCAAGCTTCTTCCCCTCGTCGCAGCGTTGACCTTAGCCGGCTCGGCACATGCCGTCACCGTCAACATGACTGACTTCAACTTCGGCTCGCCCGCCAAGGCCGTGATCACTGGCTCGGCGGGGAGCCCGTCGTACACGGGCGACGCCGGCGCGTTCCGGGGCACCCAGACCAACGCGCCAGCCCCGGATGCCAGGCGCAGCTCGATCACCGCGTCGGCGTCGCCGACGTCGTTCGTCGCGTGGTGCGCAGAACTGACGCAATCATTCAACTTCGGCGTCAGCTACGACTATTCGCTCGGCGACGGCACCAGTTATTTCGGCGCACCGCGTGCAACCGACCTCAGTCGTCTCTTCACCGCCGCGGCCGCCAACAGCTTCGTCTTCGACAGCGCCGGCTCCGCGGCGTTCCAGGCCGGAATCTGGGAGATCATCTACGAGCAGGACGCAGGCTACGACTTCCTCGACGGCACATTGCATGGCGCTGCCGCGAATGCGGCCAACCAGCCGGCTTTCGACACGGTCAACAGCTTCCTGATGAACCTGGGCCAGTACGCGGCCTCTTACCACATCGATGTCCTCACCAACGACGAGCACCAGGACTTCCTGGTCGCCACCGTTCCGGAGCCCGAGACCTGGGCCATGCTCGTGGGCGGGCTCGGGGTGATCGGCTGGATGCGCCGCCGCCGGCGGAGCTAAGACACGAGA
>JBBSBZ010000495.1:0-1709 GCA_038250795.1 Burkholderiales bacterium
ATCGACGTGAAGAGCGAGACCGAGCCGTCGGCGATCCGTGAAGCGCTCTTTCGCCAGGCGTTCGGCGCCGTGCGCTGGGTCGAGACGGTGCAGGCGATCCGTGCCCGCGGCGTCACGCACATCTTCGAGTGCGGCCCGGGCAAGGTGCTGGCTGGCCTGGTCAAGCGCGTCGAGCCGGATGCGGTGTCGGGTTCGGTGTCCGATCCGGCGAGCCTCGCCGCCGCGCAGGCGTTGCTGCAATGAGCGATACCCAAGGGCAGGTCGCGCTTGTCACAGGCGCGTCGCGCGGCATCGGCCGCGCCATCGCGCTCGCGCTCGGGGCGAAGGGTTTTCGCGTCGTCGGCACCGCGACATCCGAGGCGGGCGCCGCGGCGATCGGCGCAGCGCTCGCGTCGTTTCCCGGCAGCCGCGGCATCGTCCTCGATGTCAACGACGGTGCCGCCGTGACCGCGGCCGTCGATGCCGTCGTGCGTGACTTCGGCGCGCTCCACGTGCTCGTCAACAACGCCGGCATCACGCGCGACATGCTGTCGATGCGGATGAAGGACGACGACTGGGACGCCGTCATCTCGACCAACCTCACCGCCGTCTTTCGCGCCAGCCGGGCCGCGATCCGGCCGATGATGAAGCAGCGCTACGGCCGGATCGTCAACATCACGTCGGTGGTGGGCGCGAGCGGCAATCCGGGCCAGGCGAACTACGCCGCCGCGAAGGCCGGCGTCGCCGGCATGACGCGGTCGCTCGCGCGCGAGCTCGGCAGCCGCGGCATCACGGTCAACTGCGTCGCGCCGGGCTTCATCGAGACCGACATGACGAATGCGCTCGCGGAGGCGCAGAAGGCCGCGCTTCTCGGCCAGATCCCGCTCGGTCGGCTGGGTCAGGCCAGCGAGGTCGCCCACGCCGTCGCGTTCCTGGCCTCGAGCGAAGCCGCCTACATCACCGGGACCGAGCTGCACGTCAATGGCGGCATGCTGATGTCCTGACGCCGCGCCGGGTACCCCGGCCGCGCGATCCCCGCGCCTTTAGAATCC
This sequence comes from Burkholderiales bacterium, assembly GCA_038250795.1. Classification (GTDB taxonomy): domain Bacteria; phylum Pseudomonadota; class Gammaproteobacteria; order Burkholderiales; family Burkholderiaceae_C; genus Schlegelella_A. The sequence continues at coordinate 1,032 of JBBSBZ010000495.1, forward strand.
GCGTCTACTTTTTTACACACTCCTGGAGGAGTCATGAGCGACATAGAAGCACGAGTCAAGAAGATCATCGCCGAGCAGTTGGGCGTTCCCGAAGCCGACGTCACGAACGAGAAGGCGTTCGTCGCCGACTTGGGTGCCGATTCGCTCGACACGGTCGAACTCGTGATGGCACTGGAGGACGAGTTCGGGATCGAGATCCCCGACGAGGAAGCCGAGAAGATCACGACCGTCCAGCTCGCGATCGACTACGCGCAGAAGCACCAGAAGGCGGCCTGAGCGCCGCGCTTGCAGGCAATCGCTCGATGAATCCGCGGCGTGTCGTCGTCACCGGCCTGGGGCTGATCAGCCCGATAGGCAACAGCGTCGCGGAAGGCTGGAAGAACCTGGTCGAGGGTCGAACGGGCATCGCCGGCATCACCCGGTTCGACGCAGCGGCCTATGCGTGCCGTTTCGCGGGCGAGGTGAAGGGCTTCGACGTCGAGGAGTATTTCCCGGCCAAGGATGCGCGTCACATGGACACGTTCATCCACTACGGGTTGGCCGCCTCGATCCAGGCCGTGCGCGACGCGGGACTGGCCACCAACGACAAGCTCGGCGAAGAGGAAGCGCAGCGCATCGGCTGCCTGGTCGGCTCGGGCATCGGCGGCCTGCCGCTGATCGAGGACACCAAGGCCGAGC
>JBBSBZ010000496.1:0-1705 GCA_038250795.1 Burkholderiales bacterium
ATCGACCTACTCATAGCCGTACGAGCGAAGATGCGCTTCGTCGTCGGCCCAGCCGCTCCTCACCTTGACCCAGAGCTCGAGGAAGACCCGCGCGTCGAGCAGATGCTCGAGCTCCTGGCGCGACTCCGAGCCGATCCGCTTGAGCCGCTCGCCGCCGGTGCCGATGATCATCCCCTTGTGAGCGTCGCGCTCCACCACGATGGTCGCGGCGATTCGACGCAGCGCGCCCTCCTCCTCGTACTTGTCGATGATCACGGTCGAGGTGTAGGGCAGCTCGTCGCCGGTGAGGCGAAACAGCTTCTCTCGCACGATCTCGGCGGCGAGAAAACGGTCGCTGCGATCGGTGAGCGCGTCCTCGCCGTAAAGCCAGGGCTGCTCGGGAAGGTACGGTTCGACGATCCCGAGCAGCCGATCCGCGTCGGCCGACTTCTGCGCCGACAGGGGCACGAACTCGGCGAAGTCGTGCTTTGCCTGCATCTGCTGGAGCCAGGGCGCGAGATCCGACCGGCGGGCGATCGTGTCCAGCTTGTTGGCGACGAGCAGCACGGGCTTGTCGCCCTTCAGCAGCGCGAGCACGGTCTCGTCGGCGGGACCGAAGCGACCGGCCTCGACGACCAGGAGGACGACGTCGACATCGGCCAGCGTTCCTGTCACGGCGCGATTGAGCGAGCGGTTCAGCGCTGCGGCATGCTGGGTCTGGAACCCGGGCGTGTCGACGAAGACGAACTGGGAAGCGCCCCGGGTGCGGATCCCGGTGATGCGGTGTCGCGTCGTCTGCGCCTTGTTCGACGTGATGCTGATCTTCTGCGCGACGAGCGCGTTCAGCAGCGTCGACTTGCCGACGTTGGGCCGGCCGACGATGGCGACCAGGCCGCAGCGCTGCGGCGGTCCGGCGAGGGAGTCGTCTTCCTTCAATGCGGCGGCGCCGGGCGATCAGGAGCGAAGCGGGCTTCCGGGCTGGTCGCTCGCGCGCAGCGCGTCGAGCATCCGCCGCGCCGCTTCCTGCTCGGCCGTGCGCCGCGACTTCCCTTCGCCGGTCTCGACCAGGCTCAGCGCGGGCACGGCGCATTCGACCTCGAAGGTCTGCGCGTGCGCCTGGCCTCGCGTGGCGGTGATCCGATAGCTCGGCACCGCGATGCGCCGCGCCTGCAGCCATTCCTGGAGCTCGGTCTTGGCGTCCTTGGCCCAGCTGGCGACCTCGGTCGTCTCGATGACCTCGCCGAACAGGCTGTGCACGAGCGCGCGAGCTGCCTGCAGTCCGCCGTCGAGGAAGGTCGCGCCGATCAGTGCCTCGAGCGCGTCGGCCAGGATCGATGCGCGCAAGGCGCCGCCGCCGCGCGCTTCGCCGTCGCCGAGCCGCAGCGACTCGGGCAGACCGAGCTGCAGCGCGGCGCGATGCAGGCTGTCCTCGCGCACCAGATGGGCACGGACCCGGGTGAGGTCGCCCTCGTCGGAACTGCCGAGGCGATCGAAGAGCAGGCTCGAGACGACCAGGCTCAGGACGGCATCGCCGAGGAACTCGAGCCGCTCGTTGTGGTCGGCGCCGAAGCTGCGATGCGTCAGCGCGCGCTGCAGGAGGGCCGGATCGCCGAAGCGGTGGCCGATGCGCTGCTGGAGTGCGACGAGGGGAGAGTCCATGCGATGAGCAGTGTGCCCGTGTTCATGACCTCGCAACGCCGCAGGGTCTAGTTCGATCGGCCCTCGA
>JBBSBZ010000497.1:0-1699 GCA_038250795.1 Burkholderiales bacterium
CGGCAGCGTCGTCACCCTGGCGCTGAACAGGCCGCAGGCCCTCAACAGCTTCACCGCCGCGATGCACGGCGAGTTGCGTGTCGCGCTCGATGCCGCGGCCGACGATCGCGACGTCCGCTGCGTCGTCGTCACGGGAACCGGCCGGGGCTTCTGCGCGGGGCAGGATCTGGCCGATCCGGCGGTCGCGCCCAGGACCGAGGGCGGCTCGGCGCCGGTCGACGTGGGCGACGCGATCGAGCGTTTCTACAAGCCGCTGGCGCTGCGCATCCGCTCGATGCCGGTGCCGGTGGTCGCGGCCGTCAATGGCGTGGCGGCGGGCGCGGGAGCGAACTTCGCGCTGCTGTGCGACATCGTCGTGGCCGCTCGCTCCGCAAGCTTCATCCAGGCGTTCTCCAGGATCGGCCTGGTGCCCGACTGCGGCGGCACCTGGCTCTTGCCGCGGCTGATGGGTCGCGCCAACGCGATGGCGCTCGCGATGCTCGGCGACAAGCTTCCCGCCGAGGACGCCGTGCGGCTCGGCCTGATCTGGAAGTGCGTCGACGACGCGGCGTTGCCGGCCGAAGTCGAGGCGCTCGCTGCCCGCCTGGCGAAGATGCCGACGCGTGCCCTGGTCGCCACCCGCAAGGCGCTCGACGACGCGCAGCAGCTCGACCTCTCGGCGGCGCTGAGCCTCGAAGCGGGCGTGCAGCGCACGCTCGGCGCCGCACCCGATTTCGCCGAAGGCGTGGCCGCGTTCATGGCCAAGCGGGCGGCCGTGTTCTCCGATCGCTAGGAGACCTCGATGGCCCATGCGAAGTCTGCCGCCGCAACAGCGATCGGGCCCTCGGCCGAAGCCGTCGGCGCCCACATGTACGCCGCCGACCACGCCTCGCGCGGCCTGGGCATTCGAATCGTCGCGCTCGGCGAGGGCACGGCCCGACTCGAGATGACGGTGCGCGCCGACATGCTCAACGGCCACGAGATTTGCCACGGCGGCTTCATCACGACGCTCGCCGATTCGGCCTTCGCGTACGCCTGCAACTCGCGCAATCAGCTCACCGTGGCCTCCGGCCTGACGGTCGACTTCCTCGCCCAGGTCAAGGGCGGCGACGTGCTGACGGCCGACGCCGCCGAGGTGTCGCTGCGCGGACGCACGGGCGTCTACGACATGGTCGTCACGAACCAGGACGGCGTTCGAGTTGCCCTCGTCCGGGGTCGCTCGACCGCCCTGCGCGGTCGCACGGTGATGCCGGCCGCGGCCGCGGCGCATAAGGAGAATCCGGCATGACCGTTCGCCCGCCCGCTCCCGGCGAGCTCGAGCCGATCGAGCGCGCGAGCCGCGACGAGTTGCGTGCGCTGCAGCTCGAGCGGATGCAGTGGAGCCTGAAGCACGCCTACGACAACGTGGCGCACTACCGGCGCGCGTTCGACGCGAAGGGTGTTCGCCCCGAGGATCTCCGCGAGCTCGCCGATCTGGCGAAGTTCCCGTTCACGGTCAAGAGCGACCTGCGCGACAACTATCCGTTCGGCCTCTTCGCGGTGCCGAGGGAGCGTATCGCCCGGATCCACGCGTCGTCGGGAACGACCGGCAAGCCGACCGTCGTCGGCTACACGCTCGCGGACATCGACACGTGGGCGAACCTCGTCGCGCGCTCGATCCGCGCTGCCGGCGGCCGGCCCGGGGACATTGTCCACATCGCCTACGGCTACGGCCTCTTCA
>JBBSBZ010000498.1:0-1695 GCA_038250795.1 Burkholderiales bacterium
CACGGGCTGGCGCTGGTCGAGGCGGCGCGCTGCCATCTTGCCGCCGGCGATCCGGCCGAGGCGGCGCTCCGGTGGCGCGAGGCGCTCTCGGTCTGGGAGGCCGGACAGGTCGACGGCATGGCGGCACGGCAGGCCGACGCCGCGGAGCTGGCGGCGCTTCCCGTCGCGACCTGACCCACCACATCCGACCGCACCCCCCGCGGACGGTGGGGGAGCTGAACTTCCGTCGCGGTGCGTGGCAGGTTTGGCGGCGCCACCGCGTTCCAGTGAGCAGGGAGGCGTGCGCCGCAAGGTCGCGCCTCGACGTCGACTGCCCACGGAGCCCGCATGCCACACCTCGTTTGTCCTCCGCTCCGACGCCTCGCCGCGCGCCTGGCCTTTGCCCTCGCCGCAGTGGCAGCCACCGGCGCTGCGAACTCGCAGGGCTTCAGCGTCGGCGTCGGTGGTGGCGTCGATCGCGGCCGCGTCGACTGCGTCGCCTCGTTTCCCTGCGACCGCTCGAGCGGCCACTTCAAGGTAACCGGCGCGTGGCGTTTCGCCGACGCCTGGGACGCGCAACTGGCCTACTTCAGCGCCGGCCGCTTCCAGGGCGGCGATCCGATCCCGGGCGGCGGCGAGTTCGGCGGCACGTTCCGGGTCGATGGCGTCGGCCTCAGCGCCGGCTACCGCTGGGATCTCGCGCCGGGCTGGAGCGCCGTCGCCCGCTTCGGCGCGGCCAGCATGCGCACGCGCTTCCAGTACGCCAACGCGCTCCTTCCAGACGTTTCGAAGTCGACGCTCCAGCCGCTCGCCGGCATCGGCATCGGCTACGCGATCACGCCGTCGGTGCGCCTCGGCATCGACTACGACGTCAGCCGTTTCAAGGTCTACACCAGGAATGGCTCGCTTCGCATGCTCGGCGTCGCCGCGCAGTTCTCGTTCTGACCGGACCGCTGCCATGACCGCCCGCTCGCTCTTCCTGCCTTCGCTCTCCGTCCGCCTGCGCGCGGTCGTTCCCTCCGTCGCCGCGCTTGTCGTCGGCGTCGTCCTCACCGCATGCGGCGGCAGCGCAGATGCGCCGCCCCCGGCGTCGACCGGCCCGGTCGTGCCCGTGCTGCCGACGCCGCCCGTGATCACGCAGCAGCCGGCCGACCTCTCCGTGACGGTCGGTCAGGCCGCCGGCTTCACGGTCGCGGCGACCGGCACCGCGCCGCTGTCCTACCAATGGCAGCGCAACGGCGCCGACATCGCCGGCGCGACCGGCACCACGTATGCGATCGGCACGACCGTGCTCGGCGACAGCGGCGCCACCTTTCGCGCCGTCGTCAGCAATGCGGCCGGCAGCGCCACGAGCAACAGCGCGACGCTGACCGTCACCGCCACGGCACCGGTCCTCACGATCTCGCCGCAGCCGGCCAACGCGGCCGTGGTCGCCGGTGCGCAGGCATCCTTCACCGTCGGCGGCACCTGCAGCAGCGGCACGCTGCAGATCCAGTGGCAGCGACTCGCCGGCGCGGCCTTCGCCGACATCGCCGGCGCGACGTCGGCCACCTACAACATCACCACCGCGCTCGCCGACAACGGCGCGCAGTTCCGCGCTGCGCTGTCGTGCAGCGGTCAGGCGGCGACGACCAGCAATGCGGCGACGCTGACGGTGACGGCGCCCGGCGGCGTCACGCTGAGCCTCTACCCGCTCAACGGGCTGCGCGACCAGGC
>JBBSBZ010000499.1:0-1691 GCA_038250795.1 Burkholderiales bacterium
GCGCGGCGTCTGGCATCACCCGTTGCTGGCACTGGCCGACGGCGATGTCGTGGTGATCGAGCGGCGGGGCGAGGAGGTGGACTGCGAGGTCGCGTCGTTGCGATCTTTCGCGCGCCTGACCGGCGACCGGGGCGGGCAATCCGACAGCGCCTTCGTCAGCCCGTAGGGATCGGCCCTGTTCCTCGAGTCGATGCCGGCGGAGCGGGTGGGGCGCCTTCGACCGGCCTCGAATCAACCGCCCTTGGCCCGGCAGCGCTGATAACGCTCCTCGACGCGGCGCGCGAACCACTCGGTCGTGAGCGGGCGCGTGATCTTCGGGCTGTGCAGCCGGATGCGCGGCAGCACGGCACGCGGCACCGGCCGCCGCGCGGCTGCGTCGGCGAGCTCGAAGACGCGGGTCCACAGTCGCGTCTGCTCGAGCGACGGCAGGGCTTCCTGCGCGAGGGCGCGCCGGATCTCGCCGTCGCTCAGGCCCAGGCGCGGCCCGAGCGAGCGTACGGCCGCCTCGGTGCTGCCCGGCCTGGCAGCGTCGCCGCCGGGCGGGACGAGGTCGCCGTCGAGATCGAGCGCGACGCCGGCGAGCGTGCTCACGGCGCTCTGAAGCGCGGCGTTGCGACTCGCGTACTGGCCGGCGTTGAAGTCGGCGAATCGATAGATCGGCTGGTCGTAGTGCGCCGGATAGTCGAGCAGGTGGGCGATGCCGAAGTACAGGCCACCGCGGCGCGAGAACACCTCGTCGCGGATCGATCCGGCCATTCGATACGGATAGGGGCGCGTCTTCGCCTGCGCTTCGGCGAACTCGACGCTCACCTGCATGGGGCCGCCGGTACGCACCGGGTTGTAGCCGGCGAAGAATCGTTGACCCAGGGGCACCTGGGCGATGAAGTCCTCGAACAGATCGCTCAGCTCCTTCTCGCTGCGGGCGGCGTTGATCCGCTCGCTCCACGTGCGGCTGTCCGGGGAGCGCAGCTGCAGGGCCGCCTGCACGAGCAGCTGCGGCACGCCGGCGCGCTCGGCGCGGCGATCGATCTCTTCTCGCGCGATCTTGCCGAGGCCGGGCACCGTCGGGTCGGCGCGAAAGGTCGACTCCTGCTCGGCGACTGCGAGCACGGCGCAAATGTTGCCTGGGCTCGGCTCGATGCGAAGGGCGTCGAATGCGGCGTAGATGTCGACCGCCCACCCGGGTCGATCGGCGACGCTGGCCGGCAGCAGCTCGGCGATGCGCGCGCGCACCGCCTCCGGCCGTGCCGGCGCAGACGGCGGAGCCGTGCCGCAGCCGGCGACCAGGAGAAGGCTCGCGGCGGCGAGGGCGGGGATCAGGGAGCGCGGGGATCGCATGACGCGAAGGCTAGCTTCAGGTTGCGTCGAGACGCCTGACCGGCGAAGAACCCCCGCAGATAGGGGGGTGCGAGGCACCGGATGCCAGGAGCACAGTGAGCCGTTGCCCACGAACGCAGCGGCGCCGATTTGATCGACGCAATCGGGTTTCCACTTCAATCCATCGGAGCTTCGAACTTCAATGAAAAAAGCACTCTTCATCTTCGCCACGCTCTTCGCGGCAGCGTCGTACCCGTCGCACGCCGCGGCCGAGACGTTCTCGTTCAACTTCAACGGCTCCGGTGTCAATGGCGCGATCACGTTCACCTATGGCGCAGCCACGGATGCCAAGTATCCGCAAGCTTTCGAAATCA
>JBBSBZ010000500.1:0-1688 GCA_038250795.1 Burkholderiales bacterium
CCATCCGCAACGCCGGCCTCAAGCCGCTCTCGCTCGCGGCCTTGCTGTTCGCCTGGCTGGTCGGCGGCGGCATCGTCATCGACACCGGGATCACCGCCTTGTTCGCCTGGCCAAGGCGGTGCCGTCGGCCGCGCGCAAGCCCGCGCGTGGCCTTGCGGGCCCGTTATAGTTCGTCGTGCATTTCGCTTGCCGCCCGCCGTTCATGCCCAGGTCCGCCCCGGGCACACCGCGATTCCAGGGGGTCGGCGCGGCCCTGGCCGCGATCGCCCTGTCCGCGGCCAGCCTCGGGGCGTCGGCTGCCGACCTTACCGTCTCGGCGGCCGCCAGCCTGACCAACGCGTTCAAGGACGTCGGCACCGCGTTCGAGAAGGCCCACCCGGGCACGCAGGTGCTGCTCAACCTCGCCGCATCGGGTGCCTTGCTGCAGCAGATCGCCAAGGGCGCGCCGGTCGACGTCTTCGCCAGCGCCGACCAGGAGACCATGAAGCAGGCCGAGCAGCGGCAACTCGTCAAGCCCGGGACGCGCGTGAACTTCGCGAGCAACTCGCTCGTCGTCGTCGTGCCTCGCGACGCGGTGACCGCGCCCGGCTCCCTGGCCGACCTGACCGCGCCGGCGGTCAGGAGGATCGCGATCGGCGTGCCGGCGAGCGTGCCCGTCGGCCGCTACACCCGGTCAGTCCTCGAGGCGGCGAAGCTCTGGCCGGCGATCGAGGCCAGGATGATCGGCGCCCAGAGCGTTCGCCAGGCGCTCGACTACGTCGCCCGCGGTGAAGTCGATGCCGGCTTCGTCTACGGCACCGACGCGGCGATCATGCCGGACAAGGTCAGGGTCGCCTTCGTCGTGCCCACCGAACGGCCGGTGCTCTATCCGATCGCCCCCGTGGCCGGCGCGCAGAACATGGCGGCAGCGCAGGAGTTCGTCGCCTTCGTCGTGGCGCCGACGGCCCAGGCGATCCTCGCCCGGTACGGTTTCGGCAAGCCGTAGGCGCACGTGGAGTCGGCATGGATCGCGCTCGGCCTGTCCCTCAAGGTGGCGCTCTGGGCGACGGCGATCGACATCGTCCTGGGCGTTGCCGCGGGATTCGCGCTGGCACGCTTTCGGTTCCCGGGTCGCGAGCTCGTCGACTCGATCCTGCTGTTGCCCATGGTGCTGCCGCCGACGGTGCTCGGCTACTACCTGCTCGTCGTCGTCGGCCGGCGTGGCTGGCTCGGCGGCTGGCTCGAGCGCAGCTTCGACATCCACCTCGTCTTCACGTGGCAGGGAGCCGTGCTTGCCGCTTCGGTGGTGGCGTTTCCGTTCGTCTGCAAGTCGGCACGGGCGGCTTTCGAGAACGTCGACGTCCAGCAGGAGCAGGCGGCCGCGGTGCTCGGCCTCGGTGCGCCGGCTATCTTCCTGCGCGTGACGCTGCCGCTCGCCTGGCGCGGCATCCTCGCCGGCGTGCTGCTCGCGTTCGCCCGCGCCCTGGGCGAGTTCGGCGCGACGCTGATGGTCGCCGGCAGCATTCCCGGCAAGACGCAGACGCTCTCGATTGCGGTCTACGAAGCCGTCCAGGCGGGTCAGGACGATCTCGCGAACGGGCTGGTGCTCCTCACCTCGGTGACCTGCGTCGTCGTCCTGCTGATCGCGGGGCGCATCGCGCCAGCGCGCATCCCGGGCCGCTCGTGAAGTCGACGCGATGAAGTGGGAC
>JBBSBZ010000501.1:0-1666 GCA_038250795.1 Burkholderiales bacterium
CGCCGACCCGGCGACGCTCGGCTACGTCGTGCCCGACCGGCGCATCCACGGCTACGGCCTCACGCCCACGATCGTCGACCTCGCGCTGGCGCAGCACGCCGAAGTGCTGGTCACCGTCGACAACGGCATCGCCAGCCTCGAAGGCGTCGCCCACGCGCAGGCGAACGGCCTGGCGGTGGTCATCACCGACCATCACCTGCCGGTGCAGGGCGAGCACGGCGCCGTCCTGCCCGAGGCCGACGTGATCGTCAATCCGAACCAGCCGGGCTGCACCTTCGCGAGCAAGAACCTCGCGGGCGTCGGCGTCGTCTTCTACGTGCTGCTCGCGCTGCGCGCCGAGCTGCGCGATCGTGGCGACTTCGGCGTGGCCGACCAGCCGCGGCTCGACGCGCTGCTCGACCTCGTCGCGCTCGGCACGGTCGCCGACGTCGTGCGGCTCGACCGCAACAACCGCTGCCTCGTCGCGCAGGGGCTGAAGCGCATCCGCGCCGGTCGGATGCAAGCCGGCGTCGCCGCGCTGTTCGCGGTCGCCGGACGCGACCCGCGCCAGGCGAGCGCCGGCGACTTCGGCTTCGCGATCGGGCCGCGCCTGAACGCCGCCGGTCGGCTCGCCGACATGACGCTCGGCATCGAATGCCTGCTCGCCGATGACCCGTCCACCGCGCTCGAGCTCGCCACGCGCCTGGACGAAATCAACCGCGAACGCCGCACCGTCGAGGCGGGCATGCGCGACGATGCCGAGGCGCAGGTCGATCGCGCGCTGGCGCTGACCGGCGATGTCGCGCCGGCGCTCGCCATCTTCGACCCGTCGTTCCATGAAGGCGTCGTCGGCATCATCGCCTCGCGCCTGAAGGATCGCGTCCACCGGCCGACCTTCGTCTTCGCCGTCGGCCAGGATGGATCGCTGAAGGGCTCGGGCCGGTCGATCGAGGGCTTCCACCTGCGCGACGCGCTCGACCTCGTCAGCAAACGGCATCCCGCGCTCCTCGTGCGCTTCGGCGGCCACGCGATGGCAGCGGGCTGCACGATCGCCCGAGCCGACTTCGAGGCCTTTCGCGAAGCCTTGCAACGCGTCGCCAGCGAAGGGCTCGGCGCGGGCACCGTCGAGCGTGTCGTCCTCGGCGACGGCCCGCTCGCGCCCGAGCATTTCGACATCGCGACCGCGCGCCTTCTCGACGACCAGGTCTGGGGCGCCGCCTTCGACGCCCCGGTGTTCTGCGACGTCGTCGAGATCGTCTCGCAGCGCCTCGTGGGCGAGAAGCATCTCAAGCTCGCGGTGCGCGTCGGCGGCGTCGTCCGCGACGCGATCTGGTTCGGCCGCGTCGAGCCGATCGGCACTCGCGTGCAACTGGCGTGGCGGCTCGGCCTGGACGCCCACAACGGGATCGAGCGCGTGCAGATGATCGTGGTTGCGATCGAGCCGCTCGCCTAGCCGCGACATCCGCCACGCGCCGCGCGCCGCGCCGTCGACGCCTGCACCGGCACGCCACTATGATGCGACGGCACCCTCTGCTGCCGTGAACGCCGACCTCCACTGCCACTCCTTCGTCTCCGACGGCACGCTTGCGCCCGCCGCGCTCGCCGCGCGCGCGAAGGCCAACGGCGTCGAGCTCTGGGCGCTCACCGACCACGACGAGCTCGGCGGCCAGGACGCGGCGCGAGCCGC
>JBBSBZ010000502.1:0-1658 GCA_038250795.1 Burkholderiales bacterium
AGCTGGATCGAGGCGCGCAGGCCGGCCACCTCGCTCATCAAGGCCTGCTCGATCTCGCCGCGAAGCGCGGCGGCGCGCCCGAGCGTCCAGCTGGCGGGCACGTGCATGTGCATGTCGAGGAAGCGGCGGCTGCCGGCGCGGCGCGTGACCATGTCGTCGAAGCGGATCGAGCTCTCGGCGAACCGGGCCAGGGTCTGGTCGATGCGCGCCTGGATCTCCGGCTCGAGCGCCTTGTCCATGAGGCCGTCGATCGATCCCCAGACGACGCGCGCACCTTCCCGGACGATGTTCGCGGCGACGCCGATCGCGATCAGCGGATCAAGCCAGAGCCAGCCGGTCCACGTCACGAGGGCGATGCCGACGACGACGCCCGCGGAGGTCCAGACGTCGGCATAGAGGTGGCGCGCATCGGCCTCGAGGGCGACCGAGCGATGCTCGCGCGAGGCGGCCATCATCTTCCACGCCAGGAGGCCATTCAGCACGGAGCTCGCGACCGTGAGGGCGATGCCCACGTCGACGCCTTGCAGCGGCTGCGGTTGCATGAGCCGCTGCGACGCGGCCCAGACGATGGCCACCGCCGCTGCGGCGATCATCAAACCTTCGAACGCGCTCGAGAAGTATTCCGCCTTGGTGTGGCCGAAGGGATGATCGTCGTCGGCCGGCCGGGCTGCGATCGTCACCATCGCCAGCGCAAACAGCGCCGACGCCAGGTTGACGAAGGATTCCATCGCGTCCGACAGCAGGCCGACCGAGCCCGTGATCCACCACGCCGCCGTCTTCAGCACGATCGTCGCGACGGCGGTCGCCACCGACAGCAGGAGGAGCGTGCGGACCTGCACGAGGCGACCTCGACCTCAAGCCAGCGTGACGCGGGCGAACTTTCGCTTGCCCACCTGCACGACGAAGGTGCCGGCCTGAACCTTGAGGCCGCGGTCGGAGACGACCGCGCCGTCGATCCGGACGCCGCCGCCGTCGACGAGGCGCAGCGCTTCGCTCGACGACGGAGCGAGACGGCACTGCTTGAGGAGAGCGCCGATCCCGATCGGCGCGCCGCTCAAGGCGATCTCCTCGATGTCTTCGGGCACGCCGCCCCGGGCGCGCAGGTCGAAATCCGCTTCGGCGCTCTCGGCGCCGGCGGCCCCATGGAAGCGGCCCGTGATCTCCTTCGCCAAGGCCACCTTGGCATCGCGCGGGTTCGCTCCGGCATCGGTCGCCGAGCGCAACCTGGCGATCTCGGCAAAGTCCTTACGACTGAGGAGATCGAAGTATTTCCACATCAGATCATCACTGATCGACATGAGTTTGGCGAACATGACGTTTGCAGGGTCGGAAATGGCGATGTAGTTGCCCTTCGACTTGGACATCTTCTCGACGCCATCCAGGCCTTCGAGGAGCGGCATCGTCATGATGCATTGCGGCTCCTGCCCGTACTCGGCCTGGAGCGTCCGGCCGACGAGCAGGTTGAATTTCTGGTCGGTGCCGCCAAGCTCGAGGTCGGACTTCAGCGCGACCGAGTCGTAGCCCTGCATCAACGGGTAGAGGAACTCGTGCACGCTGATCGGCGTGCCGGCCTTGAACCGCTTGCTGAAGTCGTCGCGCTCCATCATCCGCGCGACGGTGTAGCGCGCGGCGAGCTGGATCATTCCGCGCGCCCCCAG
>JBBSBZ010000503.1:0-1652 GCA_038250795.1 Burkholderiales bacterium
CTCCACGGCTTGCGAACCGGCCGCGATGACCGCACGCGCGAAGCCGATCGTCGTCGTGCCGCCCGCGGCGAGGTCGACGACGACGTGATGGTCGTCGCTGAAGCGGCCGCTGCCGGTGACGACGGTGACCTTCCTCATCTTCGCCATCTGCGCCAGCCCGCCGGTGAGCCTGCCGACGACCTTGTTCTTGTGGGCGACGAGCTTGGCCGCATCGACAGTCGGCGCGCCGAACTCGACGCCGAGGGCGCCGAAGTGGGCGACCTCGTCGATCACGGCCGCGACGTGAAGCATCGCCTTCGACGGAATGCAGCCGACGTTGAGACAGACGCCGCCGAGCGTCGCATAGCGCTCGACGATGACCACCTTCAAGCCGAGGTCGGCGGCGCGGAACGCGGCCGAGTAGCCGCCGGGCCCGGCGCCGAGGACGAGCAGGTCGCAGGTGAGGTCACCGCCGAAGCTCGACGCGGCGGCGACGGCCGGAGCCGCCGATCGTGCCGGCTCGGGGGCGGCGGCAGGCGCAGCCGCAGCCGCCGCGACTGCCGGCGCGGGCGCAACGACGGCCGGAGCAGGAGCAGGCGCCGCAGCACCCTGTGCGGCCTCGATGCTCAGGATCACCGAGCCCTGGTTGACGGTGTCGCCGACCTTGACCTTGAGCTCCTTGACGACGCCGGCGTGCGACGACGGGATCTCCATCGACGCCTTGTCGCTCTCGATCGTGATCAGGCTCTGCTCGACCTTGACGGTGTCGCCCGGCTTGACGAGGACCTCGATGACGCCGACGTCCTTGAAGTCGCCGATGTCCGGAACCTTGACGTCGACCGTCACAGCAGCACCCGCCGGAAGTCGCCGAGCACCTGGATCAGGAAGACGTTGAAGCGCGCCGCCATCGCGCCGTCGACAACGCGGTGGTCCCAGCTGAGCGAGAGCGGCAGCCTGAGGCGAGGCTGGAAGACCTTGCCGTCCCAGACCGGCTCGATCGTGCTGCGGCAGACGCCGAGGATCGCGACCTCGGGTGCGTTGATGATCGGCGTGAAGTAGCGCCCGCCGATGCCGCCGAGCGACGAGATCGAGAAGCATCCGCCGCTCATGTCGGTCGGCGTGAGCTTGCCGTCGCGCGCCTTCTTGGCGAGCTCCCCCATTTCGGTCGAGATCTGCAGCACGCCCTTCTTGTCGCAGTCGCGGATCACCGGCACCACGAGGCCGTTCGGCGTGTCGGCGGCGAAGCCGATGTGGAAGTACTTCTTCAGGACGAGCTGATCACCGTCGAGGCTGGCGTTGAAGTCGGGGAACTTCTCAAGGGCCGCAACGCAGGCCTTGATCAGGAAGGCCAGCATCGTCACCTTCACACCCGACTTCTCGTTTTCCTTGTTGGTGGCGACGCGAAAGGCCTCGAGGTCGGTGATGTCGGCATCGTCGTGGTTGGTGACGTGCGGGATCGTCACCCAGTTGCGCTGCAGCGCCGGACCGCTGATTCTCTTGATGCGCGAGAGGTCCTTCTTCTCGATCGGCCCGAACTTGGCGAAGTCGACCTGCGGCCACGCGATCAGCCCGGCCAGCCCGCCGCCCGATGCAGCGGCGGGGGCGCCCTTGGCCGCCTGCGCGCGCGTGCTCGTCGCGCCGGCGAGCACCGACTTGACGAAGTCCTGCACGTC
>JBBSBZ010000504.1:0-1645 GCA_038250795.1 Burkholderiales bacterium
ACGGAGATCGCCATGAAGACCTGGTTCGATGACCTCGCCACCGCCCTCGTCAGCGCGACGCTGTGCCTGGCTGCGGTCTCGATGTTCATCGTCGTCTTCGCGTCCGCGACCTGAGTCGCGGCGCGCATCACGACGAGGCCGCTCAGCGCGCCGCGGGGAGCTTGCGGACGATCACGTGGCGGCCCTCGCGGCTCACGACGTAGCCGCCGGTCGTGAGGTCCTTCATCACCCGGTTGACCATCTCGCGCGAGGAGCCGACGCGATCGGCGATGTCTTGCTGGGTGAGCTTCTCGCGAACGACGCGCTCGCTGCCGACCGGATCCGAGAGCTCCATCAACAACCGGACCATGCGTCCGTACACGTCCTGCAGCGCCAGGCTTTTCACCTGATCGGTGAGCCGGCGCACCATGCGCGTCAGCTTTTGCGAAAGGTGCAGCGCGAAGTCGGGATGCTCGGCCATGAACGCCTGCATCTGCGTCCCCGCGACGACGCAGCAGGTGCTGGCCTCCAGCGTCTTCACCGACGCCGAGCGCGTGCCGCCGTCGAGCGAGAGCTCGCCGACGTATTCGCCCGGGCCGTGCTCGGAGAGCACGACATCGCGCCCTTCCGGCGAGCTCGCGTAGGCGCGCAGCCGGCCTTCGATGACGATGTAGAGCGAGCTACCTTCGTCGCCTTCGTTGATCAGGATCGTCTGGGCGCGAAACGTCCGGCTGTTGCCCTGCCTCGCGAGGGCCTCGAGCAGCGAAGGGGGCAGACGGTCGTCGATCATGGGGCTCGGTTCGACCTCGATGCGCATCGCTGGACTGAAGCGTCGAATTATGGGCAGCAAAGTGATTGCCGAGTGACCGATGTCACTGTCTGCCCGTGCCTTGATCACTGGGTGACGACGGCGGCCGTGCCGAGACTTGTGCTCAAGCCGGGCGAATCGTCGCCGCGGTGGTGAACCCCGAAGGAGCGAACCATGAGTGCCCTCTACAACGACATCGTCGATCGCCTGGGCGGCACCTCGTGGGACGACATCGCCGCCGGCCTGGTCTGTGCCATGTTCTGCGTCGCCAGCATCTCGCTGTTCGTGGCGATGCTCGCCGACACGTTCTGATCGCAGCCGAAGTCGAGCACCCAGCTCAGGCCGCCGCGACCTCGCCCGCGTCGTCCGGCGCTGCGCCGTCGAGGTGGCCGGTGTCGTCCCAGCCGACGAGCGTGAAGCGTTCGCCCGTGAAGAGCACGCGATTGATCGCCGCGTTGCCGAGGTCCCAGGTGCGGGGCGCGTTCAGGTCGACGCCGGAGGCGGCGCGATAGAGGCAGTCGAGCACGCCGCCGTGGGTGACGATGCAGAGCGTGCGGCCGCGCGCGGCCCTTGCGACGCGGATCAGCGCCGCCACCGTCCGGTCGAAGAACGCGAGCAGCGTCTCGCCGCCCGCCGCCGGCCCGAACGCCGGATCGTGGCGGCGCCAGCGGGCCGCGTCCTCGGGCCACTTCGCGTCGATCTCGGCGTAGGTGTAGCCCTCGAACTCGCCGAAGCATCGCTCGCGCAGGCCACTGTCCGTCGCGACCGGCAGGCCGACGCCGTCGGCGATGGCCCGGGCGGTGTCGAAGGCGCGCGCCAGGTCGCTCGCAACGATCGCCTCTATGCCTTCGCCGGCGA
>JBBSBZ010000505.1:0-1632 GCA_038250795.1 Burkholderiales bacterium
GAACAGGAGACAGGTGCCGATCGCCTGCCCGGACGATCGGCTCTCGACGACGAACTGCAGCGCCAGGCCGGTCGCCTGGATGGCGGCCATGCGGTCGTGCCAGGCGCGGGCGTCGTCGAGCGAGCGCCAGGCCGCATAGGGCAGCAGGGCGGTGGCGATCTCGTCGCCGTTGACCTCCATCAGCGCCGGCAGGTCCGTGCCGCGCAACAGGCGAACGACGAGGCGTTCCGATTCGAGGGGCCCGGGATCGACGAGAGACATCGGCGCTGGCGGGGCGGAAGATGGGTCAGGCCTGCGCGGTGCGCTCCACGAGACACGAGAAGCAGCCGCGCTTGGCGTTGTGGAGATGAATGTAGCTGACGCGCGGGTCGGCGAACTGCCGCTCGATCTCGGCGCCGACGTCGTCGCCCGCACACACCTGCGCGTCGGTCATCATGTGGTCGCCGTCGTACGCGCGAAGCGAGATCTGGCGCAGTCGGACGTAGTCGGGGATCTCGCCGGCGGCGAGCGCGCGCTGCTCGGCGCCGACGCGTACGTAGATCGGTCCCGAGGCGCGATAGGGCGAGTCCCCGGGCTGGTGCTCGAACGGCAGGAGCAGGAGCTCGTCGCCGGGCTCGGCGTCGACGAGGGCGATCCGGCACGGGAAGCCGGGCTTGGCCGTCGCCGTCACGCGACGGGCGCCCAGGGCGCCGAGCGCATCGGGCGAAAGGTCGAAGAGGGAGGCGAAGCGATCGGGCGAAAGACCGACGAGGCGAAACGAGGACACGGCAGGGCTCCTGAAAGGTTGGCGGTGTGCCCATCGTCGTCGAAGCGTTCCCTCGCGGCTCGCCGGATCCGGACGCGGAGCCGGGCGGCGCCCGGCGCGTCCCCTCAGAACATCGTGTTCGGATTCGCGGCTTCGGCGGGAACGGCCTGCAGCACGTCCCAGTGCTCGACGATCCTGCCGTCGTCGTCAAGACGAAAGATGTCGATGCCGGCCCAGTCGCTGCTTGCGTCGCCGGGCCATCGCTGGTGGCAATGCAGGACAACGAGATTGCCTTCGGCGAGGCAGCGCTTGAACTCGACGCGCTTTGCGGGGTATTCGCGGGCCATGCGCTCGAAGTAGGCGACGAAGGCCTCCTTGCCGTCGGCCACCTGCGGGTTGTGCTGGGTATACGTCGCGCCGGCGAATTGCTCGATCGCCTCCGCCGGCTTGCCACCGTTGAACATCAGGTCGTAGAACGCCATGACGTTGCGCTTGTTGCGTTCGAGGCTCTCGTTCATGGCGTGCCTGAGGTCTGCGCAGTGGCAGGAATGCGGGTGACGTGGCTGACGACGATCCGCCAGTGCCCGTCGCTGCGGATGAGCGTGTCGGTGAAGCGCACGTCGACGGCGAAGGGCTTGCCGCCCGACAGGCCCTTCAGCGACGTGATCCCCTGGACCGCCGCGGCGTCGCCGTACGCGTGCGCCGTCATGTCGTGGTTGCGGAAGACCTCGTAGCTCGGCTCGCCGGCGCGAGCCTCGTCGATCGCCTGCGAGCGCGGCTGGACCGTGCCGTCCGAGCCGACGAGCGTGAAGTCGGGCGCGAGCAGACGCTCGAGGGCCGGCAGGTCGCGCAGGCGGAAAGCGTCGCAGACCGCCTGGGTCACCGCC
>JBBSBZ010000506.1:0-1613 GCA_038250795.1 Burkholderiales bacterium
ACGCGCAGGAACCTCTACGACGGCGTCCCGATCGACGAGGTCCACAAGGCGGCGATCCTGGCCGCGCGCACGCTGATCGAGAAGGATCCGGGCTACACCCGCGCGACCGCGCGGCTGCTGCTGCACACGATCCGGCGCGAGATCCTCGGCGAGGAGCTGCTCCAGTCGGACATGGAGGCGCGCTACGCCGAGTACTTCCCGCAGTTCATCAAGAAGGGCGTCGGCGCAGAGCTCCTCGACGAGAAGCTGCTCCAGTTCGACCTGGCTCGCCTCGGCGCCGCGATCAAGGCCGACCGCGACCTGCAATTCGACTACCTCGGCCTGCAGACGCTCTACGACCGCTACTTCCTGCACATCGAGGAAGAGCGCATCGAGATGCCGCAGGCGTTCTTCATGCGCGTTGCGATGGGCCTGGCGCTAGGCGAGATCGACCGCGAGGAGCGGGCGATCGAGTTCTACGAGGTGCTCTCGACATTCGACTTCATGAGCTCGACGCCGACCCTCTTCAACGCTGGCACGCGCCGCTCGCAGCTCTCGAGCTGCTACCTCACGACCGTCTCCGACGACCTCGACGGCATCTACGAGGCGCTGAAGGAGAACGCGCTCCTCTCGAAGTTCGCCGGCGGTCTCGGCAACGACTGGACCAATGTCCGCGCGCTCGGCAGCTACATCAAGGGCACCAACGGCAAGAGCCAGGGCGTCGTGCCGTTCCTGAAGGTGGTCAACGACACGGCGGTCGCGGTCAACCAGGGCGGCAAGCGGAAGGGCGCGGTCTGCGCCTATCTCGAGAGCTGGCACCTCGACATCGAGGAGTTTCTCGAGTTGCGCAAGAACACCGGCGACGACCGTCGCCGCACGCACGACATGAACACCGCCAACTGGGTGCCCGACCTGCTGATGAAGCGCGTCATGGAAGGCGGCGACTGGACGCTCTTCTCGCCCTCGAACTGCCCCGACCTGCACGACAAGTTCGGCAAGGCCTTCGAGGTCGCCTACACGGCCTACGAAGACAAGGCCGCACGCGGCGAGATCAAGCTATTCAAGAAGGTGAAGGCGTCCGACCTCTGGCGGCGCATGCTCACCATGCTGTTCGAGACCGGCCATCCCTGGATCACGTTCAAGGATGCGTGCAACGTGCGCTCGCCGCAGCAGCACGTCGGCGTCGTCCACTCGAGCAACCTGTGCACCGAGATCACGCTGAACACCGGCCCGACCGAGATCGCGGTGTGCAACCTCGGCTCGGTGAACCTCGCCCAGCACGTCGTCGACGGCAAGCTCGACCAGGTCAAGCTCAAGAAGACGGTCGCCACGGCGATGCGCATGCTCGACAACGTCATCGACATCAACTACTTCGCGGTGAAGAAGGCGCGCGACTCGAACCTGCGCCATCGCCCGGTCGGCCTCGGAATCATGGGCTTCCAGGACGCGCTCTACGAGATGCGCCTGCCGTACGCCTCTGACGCGGCGATCGAGTTCGCCGATCGCTCGATGGAGGCGGTCTGCTATCACGCCTACTGGGCCTCGACCGAGCTCGCCGCCGAGCGCGGCCGCTATTCGAGCTACCGCGGGTCGCTCTGGGATCGCGGCATCCTGCCGATCGATTCGCTCGACCT
>JBBSBZ010000507.1:0-1608 GCA_038250795.1 Burkholderiales bacterium
CGCGTCATGTCGAGACCGACGGCATAGCCCCAGATGTGCTTCATCGCATCGGCGGCCGCGATCGACTTGCCGCCCGTGCCGATCGCGACGACCAGCTCGATCTCGTGGTGCATGTCCTTCGTGAGGCTAGGGTACGGCATGCGCCCGGTCTGGCCCTCGGCGATCGGCAGCACGGCGCCGGCCGGCTTCATGAAGAAGAACGGCGGCTCGCGGCCGGTGAATCCCATCTCCTTGGCGTGCTCGACGTAGTTGCGGCCGACGCAGTAGATGCGGTGGACGGGGAAGGTCTTGTCGGAGCCGGCGACGGGGACCGTGGCGACGGCGGGGGAACTGATGACGTGGCTCATGACAGCGATCTCGGGTGGGCTCGGGCGGGAGCGAAGCAAAGGCGCCCGCAGGGCGCCTGATGACGACGATGATGCCATGGTCGCCTCTACACTCTTCGCATGTTCACGCCGCGCAGCATCAAGCATTGCCGGGCCTGCGGCGGCCCTGTCGTGTACCGCACGCCGGCCGAAGACAACCGCGACCGGGCAACCTGCACGGCCTGCGAAACGATCCACTACGAGAATCCGGTCAACGTCGTCGGCACGCTGCCGGTCTGGGAAGACAAGGTGCTGCTCTGCCGCCGCGCCATCGAGCCGCGACACGGCCTGTGGACGCTCCCGGCCGGCTTCATGGAGCTCGGCGAGACGACCGAGCAAGGCGCGATCCGGGAGACCATCGAGGAGGCCGGCGCGAACATCGCGCTCGACGGCCTCTTCAGCATGATCAACGTCGTGCGCGTCGGCCAGATTCACCTGTTCTATCGCGCCCGCATGCTCGACACGAAACTCGATCCCGGGCCGGAGACGATCGAAGCAGGACTCTTCACGCAGGCCGAGGTGCCCTGGGACGAGATTGCATTTCGCACGACCCGAAAGACCCTCGAATGCTTCTTCGAGGACCGCCGTGCCGGTGCCTTCGGCGTCCACTTCGACGACATCTACTGAGCGGCGCGCCCGCCGGTGGGCGCGTTCAGCGCCGGGCCGGTGGCAGGTCGGTGCAGGTGCCCTCGAACGCCTCGGCCGCGAGGCCGATCGATTCGCCGAGCGTCGGGTGCGGGTGGATCGTCTTGCCGATGTCGACCGCGTCGGCGCCCATCTCGATGGCCAGCGCGATCTCGCCGATCATGTCGCCGGCGTGCGTGCCGACGATGCCGCCGCCGACGATGCGATGGTCCTCGTCGAACAGCAGCTTGGTGAAGCCCTCGTCGCGGCCGTTGGCGATGGCGCGCCCGGACGCCGTCCACGGAAAGAGGCCCTTCTTCACCTTGACGCCGCGCGCCTTCGCCTCGTCCTCGGTGATGCCGACCCAGGCGATCTCCGGATCGGTGTAGGCCACGCTGGGAATCACGCGCGCATCGAACGCCGCCTTCGCCAGCTTCTCGTCGCCGAGCTGCTCGCCCGCGGCGACCTCGGCTGCGACATGCGCCTCGTGCACCGCCTTGTGCTCGAGCATCGGCTGGCCGACGATGTCGCCGACCGCGAAGATGTGCGGCACGTTGGTCCGCATCTGGATGTCGACCGGGATGAAGCCGCGCTCGCCGACGGTGACGCCCGCCGCCTC
>JBBSBZ010000508.1:0-1605 GCA_038250795.1 Burkholderiales bacterium
GCCAGGTCGAAGGAGACGTAGGCCGCGAGGCTGCCGATCGCCACGGCGAGCAGGAGCATCGTCAGCGCCGGCATCACCGCTGGCACCCCGGAGCTGATCAACTCGACCGTCATGGACCTCTCGAACGCGACGCCACCGCGCCCGAACCTCGTGCTCGCGCGCCCTCCTTCCTATCGGCGGGCGCGGCGCGAACTTGAACCGGCGCGGTTCAGTGGAGGACGAGTGGCTGCGGCATCAGTTCGGCGAAGCTGCCGATGTAGTCGTCGATATCCTCCTCGCTCGGCCGGGTCTCCATCAGCGCCTCGACGCCGGCCTTGAAGCGCGCGGCGACGGCGCCCTCGATGAAGATGTCCTTCTGGGCGAACTTGTCGACGATCTCGAAGCCGCCACGCGGCGCCTCGGCGGGGCCGGCCTGGGGGCCGTCCGGAATCTCGAAGGCGACGACGGTGAAGCTGTCGGAGTTGTAGAGCATGTGCATGAGTGTCTCTCCTCGACCCTAGCTGCGGCACCCGGCCGGGATTGCAAGGCGGTGGCCGGGCGCGGCTGCCGACCGCCCCGCTAGGACGCCGGCTCGACGCGCTCCAGCAGCAGGTCGTATTCGGCAGCGCCGTCGCCGTTGCGCATCGTCGCCCGGGCCGGGAGGTAGTCGCGCGCGGGGTCGAGCCAGATCTCGGCGTGGGTGTCGTGGGTGGAGCTTGCGGCGCGCACGAATTTCACGGCGTGCGACGTCCCCCACGCCGTCTCGACGTCCTCGCGGCCGGCGCAGCGCAGGGTCCAGACCGCGGCCTCGCCACGCGCGCCGACGACGACCATCGAGATCCGGCCGCCCTCCACGAGCAGTCCGGGCTCGGCGGCGGCGATGCCGGCGAGCTGGATCATCCAGCTGAGCCGGTCCTGGCTGCCGGGCAGGAGCGGCCACTCCACGGACGGGCCCGAAAAGGTGATCCGGTCGGTGTCGCGCCGGAAGTTGGCCGCCTGCGCGGGGCGGCGGGCGCGCCGGTCGAGAAAGCGATGCGGCGCGAGCCCGTCGGCGTCGATCGCCCCCTCGCTGGTCTGGGTCAGGAGCGTCAGCCCGGCGATGCTCGCCTCGAGCGTGAGCCGGTAGGCATCGCCCGTGGCCTGCCAGCGGATCTCGCCGGTGCCATGCAGGAACCCTCGCCGCACCTGGTAGCGCAGGAAGGAAGACGGCGGCAGCCGGGTGCGATACACCGGCGGCGGCTGCTCGCCCTCGGCCAGCAGCGAAGCCGGGGCGCCGCGGGACGTTGCGTCGAGAGCCGGGGGCGTCGGCAGCGGCGCCGGCGCGCCGACTGGAATCTCCTCGCTCACGGCCACGGTCACGGCAGCGATGCGAGCGCCCGCTCTCTCTGCGGGGCTTTCGTGACGGGCCGTGGCGGGACGGGGCTTGGACGGTGGAGGCTTCGGTCGTGACTTCGGTTGCGGATCAAGGGACGGCGTCGGCGCCTCGCGGACGGCGGCAGGGGCGGCGGGCAGGACGACGGCAAGGACGTCTGCGACGAGCGGGGCGATGTCCGCCGGCGGGACGACCGCCATGGCGATCGTCCGCACCGACACCGCAGCGCCGCTGCGCTGGGTCGCGGCACCGAC
>JBBSBZ010000509.1:0-1578 GCA_038250795.1 Burkholderiales bacterium
GGGGGCCGAGCGCATCGTCGTCGTCACCGGCCATGGCGCCGAAGCCGTCGAGCGAAGTGCCGCTGCGCCGGGCGTGGCCTTCGTCCGCCAGGAGCCGCAGCTCGGCACCGGCCACGCGCTGCAGCAGGCCGCGCCGCTCCTTGGCGACGACGGCATCACCCTCGTCCTCAACGGCGACGTGCCGCTGATCGAGACCCGGACGCTCCAGAGGCTCGTCGCCGCGGCGACGCCGGCGCAGCTCGCCCTGCTCACGATCGAGCTCGACGCGCCGCGCGGCTACGGCCGCATCGTGCGCAACGCCGGCGAGCGGACCGCAGCCGCCGGCAGCGCCATCGTCGGCATCGTCGAGGAAAAGGACGCGAGCGACGAGCAGCGCAGGATCCGCGAGATCTACACCGGCGTGATGGCCGCGCCGACGCGCGCATTGAAGCGCTGGCTCGCCGCCCTGCGCAACGACAACGCGGCCGGCGAGTACTACCTGACCGACGTCGTCGGGCTCGCCGTCGCCGACGGCGTGACGGTGGCCTCGGTGGCGGCGACCAGCGAGACCGAGGTGCTCGGCGTCAACAGCCCGACCCAGCTCGCCGAGCTCGAGCGGCGCTTCCAGCGGGCGGCAGCGCTGCGGCTGATGGAGTCCGGCGTGCGCCTGGCCGATCCGGCCCGCTTCGACGTGCGCGGCGATCTGGTCTGCGGCCAGGACGTGGAGATCGACGTCGGCTGCATCTTCGAAGGCCACGTCGAGCTCGGCGACGGCGTGCGCATCGGCCCGTACTGCCTGCTTCGCAACGCGACGATCGCCTCCGGCGCCACGATCCGGCCCTACACCCACATCGACGGCGAGGCCCTCGGCGTTCGCGTCGGCCCCGGCGCGACGGTCGGCCCGTTCGCGCGCCTGCGCGCCGGCGCGACGCTCGGCGCCGACGTCCACATCGGCAACTTCGTCGAGGTGAAGAACTCGACGCTCGGCGACGGCGCCAAGGCCAACCACCTCGCCTATCTCGGCGATGCGACGCTCGGCGAGCGCGTCAATTTCGGCGCCGGCGCGATCACCGCGAACTACGACGGTGCCAACAAGCACCGGACGACGATCGGCGACGACGCGCACATCGGCAGCAACTGCGTCCTGGTCGCGCCGATCGAGGTCGGCGCCGGCGCGACGGTCGGCGGCGGCTCGACGATCGCCAAGGCCGCTCCCGCCGGCCAGCTCACCGTCGCCCGCGCCCGCCAGACGACGCTCGCCGGCTGGAAGCGCCCGGTCAAGCGCTAGGACTCGGCGCCGTCGGTCGGCCCGCCGGCGCCGACCGCCAGGCAGAGGTCGAGCCAGGCCTTGGCCTTCTCGGCCGGATGGCGCAGCAGGAAGGCGAGCGCGAAGGTGACGACGACAGGCACGTCGCCATGGCGATGGCTGCGGCCGCGCCACGCGCCGACCGGCTCGTCGCGGCCGAGCAGCGCCGTCGCGGCGCCCCGGCCGAGCGCGATCACGCAGCGCGGCGCCACCGAGGCGATGGCTGCCGCGATGTCCGCCGGGTCGTCGACGAAGACCGCGCGCCCCGCCCGCGCCGTCGCCTTGCGCGAGAC
>JBBSBZ010000510.1:0-1556 GCA_038250795.1 Burkholderiales bacterium
CCGTGGCCGCCGCCGTTGAAGTTGAGGTGGCGCGCGTCGACCGTCATCGCCACTTCGGCGCGACCGGGGCCGCCGTCGACGACGGCGATGCCGAGCGTCCTGCAAAGACCGTCGGCCGCGGCGAGCGATGCGATGCGGTCATGCCAGCCGGCAGCGCCCAGCGCCGCGAAGTCGGTGCCGGCCGTGGCGGGCGGTGCGCTCGGCGCAGCGACGCTGGCGCGTCGGCGACCGATGCCGGTCGCTTCCCGATGCGCTGCGAGGGCCGCGAGCAGATCGTCGATCCCTGTCTTCGCGTGCGCGCTCACCGTCAGCACCTTCGTCTGCCACCGGCTCGCCGCGTCGCGGCGACGCAAGGTCAGCATCTCGCGCATCTCGCCCGCCGTCTGTGCCGCAAGAGGGAGATCGCCTTTGCTGACGGCGAGGATGTCGGCGATCTCGAGCGTGCCCGCCTTGATCGCCTGCACGGCGTCGCCGAGGCCGGGCGGGCAGACGACGACGCGCGTGTCGGCGAGGGCGACGATGGCGGTCTCGGATTGGCCCGTGCCGACCGTCTCGACGACGATACGGTCGAAGCCGCAGGCATCGAGGCAGTCGACCGCCGCCAGGGTTGCGCGCGAGAGGCCGCCGAGCTCGCCGCGCGCCGAGAACGAGCGGATGAAGACGTCGGCATGGGCCGCGTTGGCGCCCATGCGGATGCGGTCGCCGAGCACCGCGCCGCCGCTCACCGGGCTCGACGGATCGATCGCGATCACGGCGACCTTGCAGCCGTCGCCGAGCCAGGCGCCGAGCAGGGCATCGACGAGTGTCGACTTGCCGCTGCCGGGCACGCCGGTGATGCCGACGACCCAGGCACGGCCGGCGCGCTCGGCCATGCGCCGTGCGGTCGAGGCCGCGTCGGGGCCGCCGTCGTCGATCAGCGTCAGCAGCCGGCCGAGCGCGCGGCGGTCACCGGCGAGAGCGCGCGCTTCGAGCGCTTCGGCGGACGTGGACGGGGCCACGCTCAGACGATGACCAGCGGTTGGCCGAAGCCGAGGTCGCGCCGCAGGCGACTGCAGATCTCCTCGTTGGTGAGGCCGGCGCGCGCGCCGTCGACGACGGCGCCGAACGTGTTGCCGCCGCTTTGCGCGGCACGCGTGAGATCGTCGAGCGCCTTCGCCACGGCGGCCGCCGAACGCGCGGCCCTCGCCTTCTGGAACGCGTCGACGTGGCGCTGCATCGCGGCCGCGTCGGGCCGGTCGACCGGCGGCCGGCTCGCCGCCTCGTCGTGGGCCTGGTACTTGTTGACGCCGACGATGACCTGCTCGCCCGCCTCGACCTGGCGCTGGAAGCGCATCGCCGACGCGCCGATCATCCGTTGCACGAGCCCCGACTCGACGGCCCTGTACATGCCGCCGGCCTCGTCGACCGTCTTCATGATCGCGAGGATCTTCTCCTCCATCTGGTCGGTCAGCGACTCGACGTAGAACGAGCCGCCGAGCGGATCGATCACGTCGGTGAGATGCGCTTCCTCGCGCAGGATGTTCTGGGTCGAGACGGCGATGCGCGCCGCGGCCTCG
>JBBSBZ010000511.1:0-1554 GCA_038250795.1 Burkholderiales bacterium
GACGGCAAGGGCGTCGATCGCCACGTCCATGGTCGCGGCGCACGCGTTGTGGACGAAGATCACCGCGGTGAAGAGCGCGATCTGGTGGACGAAGTCGATCCCCATCGCCACGAACAGCGTCGCGACCATCGCGATCTGCATGGCGAATATCCATGTGCGCCGGCGGCCGAAGCGCTCGGACGAGATGGTGTCGACGAACGGGCCGACCGCCCACTTGAAGGCCCATGGCAGGTAGAGCGAGCCGACGAAGGCGCCGATCGCGGCCGGGCCGAGACCCTGGCGCCGCATCTGCGCGGCGATCGCGACGGCGGTGAAGCCGAGCGGGATGCCTTCGGTGGCGTAGAGCAGGAAGAACGCCGTCAGGCGCCCCCTGCGGCTCGACAGGAGATCGGGCAGGGGCAGGCGCATGGGCGGGCACGCTAGCACAGGCGACCCTTGTCGTGGCGGGATCGCGCCGGCGGAGTACAACCCGCGCTCCCACGCTTTTCGACGACCCCATGCCCGCTCCCGTCCGCAAGCTCACCACCGACGACTTCGCGCCCGAGGTCCTCGAACTTTTCGACGGCTACGTCCACGGCCGGCTCGACCGGCGCGGCTTCCTCGACGGCGCCTCGCGCTTCGCGGTCGGCGGGGTCACGGCGACGGCCTTGCTCGCCGCGCTCAGCCCCGACTTCGCCGCGGCCGAGCAGGTGCCTCCGGGCGATCCGCGCATCGTCGCCACAATGACCGAGTTTCCTTCGCCAGAGGGCAGCGGCCCCGTCCGCGGCTACCTCGTCAAGCCGGCGGGGCCGGCGCCGGCCGGCGGCTGGCCGATGGTGCTCGTCGTCCACGAGAACCGGGGCCTGAACCCGCACATCGAGGACATCGCGCGCCGGCTCGCCGTCGACCGCTTCGTCGCCTTGGCGCCCGATGCCCTCTCCCCGTTCGGTGGCTATCCGGGCAACGAGGACAAGGCGCGCAGTCTGTTCGGCAGTCTCGATCCGGACGAGACCCGCGTCGACATGCTCGCCGCGGTGGCGTACCTGAAGACGGTCCCGGGCGGCAACGGCAGGATCGGCGCGGTGGGGTTCTGCTGGGGTGGCGGAATGGTCAACTTCCTCGCCACGCGGGTGCCCGACCTCGCCGCCGCCGTGCCCTTCTACGGCCCCGCACCGGCCAGCGCGAGCGTCGCGGCCATCCACGCGCCGCTGCTGCTCATGTTCGCCGACACCGACGACTTCGTGAACAAGACCTGGCCGCCGTACGAGGCGGCGCTGAAGGCCGCCGGCAAGCGCTTCGAGGCGTTCAAGTACCCGGGCACGCAGCACGGCTTCAACAACGACACGACGCCGCGCTTCGACGCCGGTGCAGCCGGCCTGGCGTGGCAGAGGACGATCGCCTTCTTCAACCGGCACCTGCGCGGGTGAGTACGCCGGCGACGCTCAGTGCAGGTCGCGCCGCTTGCCCTTGAAGGCCTTGGGCCGGTAGACGTTGCCCTCGCGCTCGGTCGAAGAGCGCCGGGCGCGCCGGATCGCTTCCTTCGCCTCGCGCCGTGCGCGCGCCTCGGCCGCCGGC
>JBBSBZ010000512.1:0-1547 GCA_038250795.1 Burkholderiales bacterium
CCGTAGACGCTCTCGTAGCGCTTCACGTAGTCGAGCGCGGCCGTCTTGGCCGGGTTGTCGGCCGGCAGCGCGGCGGCGACGACGACCGGGCTGGTCGGCACGAACGCACCCTCGATGTCCTTGCCGCCGACGCGCAGGAAGTCGTTGTTGGCGACGCCATGGTTGAAGTAGACGCTGCCCTTGTAGCCGCGCTCGGCGAGCGTGCGCGCCGGCAGCACGGCCGGCGTGCCCGAGGCGCCGATGACGACCATGTCCGGGTTCGAGGCCATGAGCTTGAGCACCTGCGCCGTGACGCTGGTGTCGCGCGGCGCGAAGCGCTCGCTCGCGACGATCCTGATCTTCCTTGCCTCGGCGAACTTCTCGAACTCGGCGTAGAACGCCTCGCCCAGGGCGTCGTTGAAGCCGATGTAGGCCATCGTCTTCATGCCGCGCTTGGCGGCGTGCTCGAGGATGGCCAGGACCATCATCGTGTCGGTCTGCGGCGTCTTGAACATCCACGCCTTCTTCGCCGACATCGGCTCGATGATCCGCGCCGAAGAGGCGAGCGAGATCACCGGCGTGTGGCCCTCGGCGATCACGTCGATCATCGCCAGCGTGTTGGGCGTCGTCGTCGAGCCGATGATCGCGTCGACCTTGTTCTCGCCGATGAACTTCCTCGTGTTGACGACCGCCGCGCTCGAGTCGCTCGCGTCGTCGAGGACGATGTACTCGACGGTGAGGCCACCCACCGTCTTCGGCAGGATCGCGATCGTGTTCTTCTCGGGAATGCCGAGCGAGACCGCGGGGCCCGTCGTCGAGAGTGTGACGCCGATCTTCACCTGGGCGTGGGCGGCCAGAGGCAGGGCGGTGGCGAGGGCGAAGCCGAGCAAGGCGGCGACGGAGCGAAGAGGATGCATGTGCGAGTCTCCTGGAGCGTTGTTGTGATTCAGGTGGGGTCGACGACGGCGGCGAGGCGCACGTGGCCGCGAAAGCGCGCCCGCCGCGCCCGCACGGCCGGGGCGCTCAGACGGTAGCGCGGAAAGCGCGCGAGAAAGCGGCCGAGGGCGACGCGGCCTTCGAGCCGCGCCAGGCCCATGCCGACGCACTGGTGGATGCCCGAGCCGAAGGCGATATGGCGATTGGGCTGGCGCGACACGTCGAGCCGGTCGGGATCGGGGAAGGCATCGGGGTCGCGGTTCGCCGAGCCGATGCCGAGCGTGACCTGCGTGCGGGGTGCCAGCGCGACGCCGCCGATCTCGGTCGCGCAGGTCGTGATGCGGTTGCCGAGCTGGTTCGAGCTCTCGAAGCGAAGGAACTCCTCGACGGCGTGGCGCACGAGCTCGGGGCGCTCGATCAGACGCGCCTTCTCGGCAGGCCAGTCGAGCAATGCGGCAAGTCCGTTGCCGATCAGGTTGGTGGTCGTCTCGTGGCCGGCGTTGAGCAGGAAGATGCAGTTGTGCAGCAGCTCGGCGGCGCTGAGCGCCTCCTTGCCCTCGCCCTCTCCTTCACCTTCGATGAGCCGCGTGAGCACGTCGACTTCGGGGTCGCCGGGCGCGGCGCGGCGGCGC
>JBBSBZ010000513.1:0-1546 GCA_038250795.1 Burkholderiales bacterium
GCCCAGCGGCTGCGCGAGAAGTACTGGCTGCGCTACGGCGCGACGCTGCTCGGGCTGGTCCGCCACCACGGCGTGCGCGCGGCCCATTTCCTGGCCGAGACGCACCGCATGCCCGGCCTCGAGGCGCGCCTGCGCACGAGCGCGCACGACCGGGCCGTCCTCGGCCGGCTGCCGGGCCGCAAGATCATCGTCACCAACGCGCCGCGCGACTACGCGATGCGGGTGCTGCGAACGCTGCGCCTGCTGCGACATTTCGATGCCGTCGTCACGATCGAGGACATGTCGATGTTCGGCCATCTGCGCCCCAAGCCCGACGCGCGCATGTTCCGCCGCCTGGCAGCCCGCCTGAAGGTCGCGCCGACGCGCTGCGTGCTGGTCGAGGACACGCTGGTCCATCTGAAGGCGGCTCGCTCGGTGGGCATGCGCACGGTCTGGATGAAACGCTACCTGGGCGGACGCTTTCGCGGCACCCTGCGCGACGGCGTCAACGCCGGCGCCGCTTCGTCGACTTCCGCACGCGTTGCCGCGGCGAGGCCGCCCTACCTCTATGCCAAAATCGGCGCGCTCCGGCATTTGGCTCCTCGTCGATGACACACGCCTCCGATCCGCCCGCCGGTGTCTCCTCCGATGCCGAGGATCGCGCAGCCGATGCGGATGGGCCGCTCCCGAGCCTCGCGATCGTGCCCGGCGCCCAGCCAGCGATCGTCGACAAGGCCGCGGCGCGAAAGCGTCCGCGTCCGGGCGAGCGGCGTGTGCAGATCCTCGAGACGCTCGCGACCATGCTCCAGGAGCCCGGCGCCGAGCGCGTCACGACCGCGGGCCTGGCCGCCAAGCTCGACGTTTCCGAAGCGGCGCTCTACCGCCATTTCGCGAGCAAGGCACAGATGTTCGAGGGCCTGATCGAATTCATCGAGCAGAGCGTCTTCACGCTCGTCAACCAGATCGTCGAGCGCGAGTCCGACGGCGGCGTTCAGGTGCATCGCGTGCTCGCCGTGCTGCTCCAGTTCGGCGAGAAGAATCCCGGGATGACGAGAGTGATGGTCGGCGATGCTCTGGTGTTCGAGAACGACCGGCTGGTGACGCGGATGAACCAGTTCTTCGAGCGCATCGAGTCGCAGCTGCGCCAGAGCCTGCGCCGTCGCGCCGAAAGCGCGGGCTCGGCGACACCCACCGTCGACGCCAACGCGCAGGCCTCGGTGCTCACGGCGTTCGCCGTCGGCCGGCTGCAGCGCTTCGCGCGCTCCGGCTTTCGCAAGAGCCCGACCGAGCACCTCGACGTCGCCTTGCGCCTGTTCGCCTCGTAGCGCGGGGCCCGCGACGTGACGACGATCCTTGCCGGCGGCCAGCCGGTCACGCTGCTGCCCGAGAAGGCCGCGTTCCTCGCCGCGAGCCGGACCCTGCTCGTCGCCGATGCGCACATCGGCAAGGCCGTGACGTTCCGTGCCCTCGGGGTGCCGGTGCCGCACGGCACGACGAGCCAGACGCTGGCTGCGCTGTCGGCTCTGGTCGCGACCTGGCGGGCGCGGCGCATCGTCTTCCTCGGCGA
>JBBSBZ010000514.1:0-1539 GCA_038250795.1 Burkholderiales bacterium
GCCAAGACGATGCAGATGGCTGACGACGAATACCGCCGCGCTGTCACCGATTTTTCGGCCCGCGAAGTCGACCCAAACCGCTTCTACAACTCACGCGGGACCGGCGGCACCATCATCGCCGCGCTCGCAATGGGCCTCGGCGCGCTCGGCCAGTCGCTCACCGGCGGCGACAACACCGCGATGCAGATCATCCAGTCGGCCATCGCCGACGACATCGAGGCGCAGAAGGCGAACTTGCAGACGGCCGGCAAGGGCCTCGACGCGCGGGGCAACATCCTCGCCGAGATGCGGGCGCGCTTCGGCGACGAGCGCTCGGCCGAGCTCGCGGCCGAGGCGGCGCTACTCCGGCGCGCGCAGACACAGGCGGAGGGCCTCGAAGCGAGCGCACGCGCCGCTGGTGCGCTGCCCGAGGGCGAGCTTCAGTCGGCGCAGCTCGCGATGGCGGCCGATGAGCGTCTCGCCGAACTCCGCGAGCGCAGCGCGGACCACGTGACGACGAGCGTGCAGACGCAGCGGTCGTCCGGTGGCGGTAGAGGTGGTGCACCGCGGCGCCGCGAGCCTTCGCCGGCGGAGATGCGGCAGTATTCGGACCGGCGCGCCGTCAGCGATCGTGCGCGCACGATGCTCGGCCGCCTCGAGCAGACGGTCGCGGGCGTGGCCGAGGGTGACGACATTCCAGGCGTGGGCATGACGTCGGGGCTGCCGCTGATAGCGCTCTCGAGCGAAGGCCGCGCGCTCCGTGGTGACCTCGGGTCCGCGATGGCGGAGTATCTTCACGCAACGACGGGCGCCGTCGCCTCGGCGCGCGAGGTCGAGTCGGCGCAGAACGCGATGGAGGGCCTCACCGACGCTGACTTCCGCATACGCCTTCGGCAGCAGCGCCAAGCGCTCGAGGATGCTGACCGCAACCTCGACGCCGGCTTCGCGCCGGAGGTGCTCGACACGTACCGCGCGCGCGGCGGTGGCGAGCGTCAGGCAAGCCGCGCTGCGCCCTCGACGTTCCGGAGGGCCGGGCAGTAGATGGGCCAGCCGGTCTACACGCCTGACGGGCAGCTCGTCGAGGTCGACGAGGGCGAGGCCGCACAAGGCTTCCGCGAGGGGCGCTATCGCCTCGCGCGTGGGCCCGTGCGCGTGCGCCTCGCCGACGGCTCGCTCGGCACCGTCGACGACACCGAGGCGCAGGCTGTGCTCGACGCGGGCGGCGCCTTCGCCAGCGCGGATGAGATGCAGGCGGCCGCTGCGCGCGCCAACTACGAGTCGACCGGGCAGCAGGCGCAGACGGCGGCCGAGGGCGTGGGGCGCGGGCTCACCTTCGGCGGCTCGGACGTCGCGATGCGTGCGCTCGGCGGCGAGGGCACAGCGGCCGAGATGCGCCAGCGCCGCGAGTTCAACCCCGGCACTGCGCTCGCCGGTGAGGTCGTGGGCGCCGTCGCGCCGATGCTGGTACCGGGCGCCGGGGCCGCGAGCGCAGCGCGGCTCGCTGGCGAGGGCACTGCGCTCGCTCGCGCAGGCGCGGCCGCTGCTGGTGTCGCCCGAGGC
>JBBSBZ010000515.1:0-1537 GCA_038250795.1 Burkholderiales bacterium
ACGACGTCGACCTTGCTGAGCACGTTGGCGAAGCGGCCGCTGGCCAGGCCCTGGGCGACGACGATCAGCGCTTCGGCGCCCGCCGGCTCGTCGCCGTGCTGGCCGGCGACGATGACGACCGTCGGCCGGTGCGTCGGCGCGTCGAGCGGGGCGCCAGGCGCGGGCTCGCCGCCCGGCCGCGTGAACGCGAGCGCGTCGATCGGCCGGCCCGACTGCGAGACGCCGAGGCTGACGACGCGGACCTCGGTGCCGCCCTCGCCGATCGTGCCGGCCCGCTCGAGGCCGTAGAGGATCGCGTGCAGCTCCTGGTCGGTGGTGAAGGTCTGGCGACCGGGCTCGAACGCCGGCGTCGCGAAGGTGACCGCGGGCTCGGGGAATCGGGCCGCGACCGCGGCAGGCACGGGATCGGGCACCGGCACCACCCCGACGGCGATCTCGGGCACGGCGCCGGTCGGCACCGGCGATGCGACGGCGACCGGCGACGCCGGTCGCGCGACGGCCGACGACGACGCGGGCGGCGCCGGGCGCGCGGTGAAGATCGGCATCGGCGCGGCGACGGTGACGGGCGCGCGAAAGGAGGGCGACGATGACGCGCAGGCCGCCAGCAGCGCGGCGGCGGCGAGGGCGGCGGCGAGGGCGGCGGGCGCGCAGATCCGCACGCGAGGGTACCGGGCCATGGATGCTCCTCTGCGCCACGTGGCACAGGCGGGGACGAATATAGCTGCGCAGGCGGCGCGGGCCGCGCATCAAGGCCCTGCGCCGAGATCGCCGGGGGTCGGTCCCACGTTCGGCGCCGCGTCGACGACGCTTCGCGCCGCCTGCGGTCCGGTCGTCGCATCGCCGCGAAACGGCGCGCGCCCATCGCCCAGAATGGCCGCATGACCAGTGCCGAAACCCGACTGCCACCGCCGGACCGATGGCCCCGGTTCGCCCGGCGCGGCGCGCGCGTCGTCGGCGTCGCGCTGGTGATCGCGACCGGCCTGTGGGCGATCACGGCGCAGTCCTTCGGCACGACGCTCGTCTACTCGCTCTGCATCTCGATCATGACGTGGCTCTTCATCGATCTGTCGCGGATGATGGTCGCGTCGCATGTGCCCAGCTGGTTCGGCAACCCCGCCACGGGCGACGGCCAGTGGCCCGGCTGGGCGTGGATGCTCGTCATCGTCGCCGTCGGCGCCGTCCTCGGCTACGCCTGCGGTAACGAGGTCGGCAACCTCCTCACCGGCCTCGACCTGCCCGGCCCGTTCAACGCCAACCCGCGCCAGACGCTCGCCCTGCTCGTCACCGGCCTCATCCCGGCGGTGTCGGTCACCTACTTCTTCCAGTCGCGCGAGCTCATCGCCAAGCAGAGGGTCGCGGTCGAGCGCGCCGAGCGACAGGCCGCCGAGCAGCAGCTGAAGCTGCTCGAGTCGCAGCTCGAGCCGCACATGCTCTTCAACACGCTCGCCAACCTGCGCGCGCTGATCGGCGTCGACCCGGCGCGAGCTCAGGCGATGCTCGACCGGCTGATCGCCTTCCTTCGCGCCTCGCTCGCCGG
>JBBSBZ010000516.1:0-1534 GCA_038250795.1 Burkholderiales bacterium
CACGCCCGACGCGAAGTGGCTCGAGGTGACGCGGCTCGACCACAACCTGGGCAAGATCCACGACGCGCCTCGGGCGAGCTTCGAGCTGAAATACTTCGACGCGAGCGGCAGGAAGCTCGAGCGCACCGAGCGGCTCGACATTTCCGGCGCGGCGTTCCGCAAGGAAGGTCTCGGCAAGGACGTCACCGACAAGTTCCTCGCCGGCGTGCCGGGCATCCAGAAGGAAGGCTGCGACGGGCTCATCACGTCGGCGCGCTGGATCGTGCACAAGATGCCGGCGCACGTGCGCACGGTCTGCCTCGAGTTCTTCGGCAACGCCAAGGAGGCGGTGCCGTCGATCGTCGAGATCCGCGACTACCTGTTCGACCTGGCGGCGAAGTCGGCGCCCGGCGAGCGCGTCCTGCTCGCCGGCCTCGAGCACCTCGACGATCGCTACCTGAAGGCGGTCGGCTACGCCACCAAGAGCAAGCGCGGCGGCCTGCCCAAGATGGTGCTTTTCGGCGACATCGTCGGTGACGATGCCGATGCGGTCGCGCGGGCGACGAGCGAGGTCGTGCGCATCGCCAACGCCCGCTCGGGCGAAGGCTTCGTCGCGGTGAGCGCCGAGGCGAGGAAGAAGTTCTGGCTCGACCGCAAGCGCACGGCGGCGATCAGCAAGCACACCAACGCATTCAAGATCAACGAGGACGTCGTCATTCCGCTCGCGCGAATGGGCGAGTACACCGAGGCCATCGAGCACATCAACATCGAGCTGAGCCTGGCCAACAAGCTCGCGCTCGTCGAGCGGCTCGAGGCCTTCCTGCTGGGCGGCAACCTGCCGCTCGGCAAGAGCGACGACGGCGCCGAGGTCGCCGCGGCCGAGCTGCTCGAAGACCGCGTCCAGCAGGCGCTCGGCCTGCTGCGTGACGTCGGCGCGCAATGGCGCGGCTGGCTCGCCGGCCTCGATCGCCGCGCCGGGAACGATTCGGATCGCACGATCTTCGAGCTGCTCCAGGACCACACCTGGCGCGCCTCGTGGAAGACGCAGATCCGCGCGCCACTTGAAGCGATCTTCACCGGCGCAGCGCTGAAGCCCATCGTCGACGCGTGCCAGAAGATCCATGGCGAGGTGCTCAGGGGCCGCGTCTGGGTCGCGCTGCACATGCATGCCGGCGACGGCAACGTGCACACCAACATCCCGGTCAACAGCGACAACTACGAGATGTTGCAGACCGCGCACGCCGCGGTGGCGCGGATCATGAAGCTGGCGAGGAGCCTCGACGGCGTGATTTCCGGCGAACACGGCATCGGCATCACCAAGCTCGAATACCTCACCGACGCCGAGCTCGCGGCCTTCTCCGGCTACAAGCAACGGGTCGATCCCGAGGGGCGATTCAACAAGGGCAAGCTCCTTCGCGGCCCGGCCACCGACGCGAGCGCGCCCCGGGCCGATCTCACCAACGCCTACACCCCGAGCTTCGGCCTCATGGGGCACGAGTCGCTGATCATGCAGCAGAGCGACATCGGCGAGATCGCGACGTCGATCAAGGACTGC
>JBBSBZ010000517.1:0-1523 GCA_038250795.1 Burkholderiales bacterium
TGCAGCACGTGCGACTCGCCGTACCAGCCCTGCAGACCGCTCACCTCGAGAAAACGTGCCGCCATCAGTGCGAACCCGCCAGTTCGGTGTGCGCGCTGCCCATGTAGGCCTCGATCACCGCCGGGTCGCGCGAGACCTCGGCATACGGGCCTTCGGCGAGCGTCGCGCCGCGGGCGAGGACAGTGATCGTGTCGGCGATCGAGGCGACGACGCTCATGTTGTGCTCGACCATCAGCACCGTGCGCTCGGCAGCCACCTTCTTGATCAGGGTCCGGATGCGCTCGACGTCCTCGAGCCCCATGCCCTGGGTCGGCTCGTCGAGCAGCATGAGCGTCGGCTCCATCGCCAGCGTGGTCGCGATCTCGAGGGCGCGCTTTCGCCCGTAGCTGAGCTCGACCGCGGGCAGCGCCGCGTACGGCTCGAGGTCGACGGCGCGCAGCAGCTCGAGGGCACGCCCGTCGAGCGAATGGAGCGACGACTCGGACTTCCAGAAGTGAAACGAGGTGCCCAGCGTGCGCTGCAGCGCGACGCGCACGTTCTCGAGCACCGAGAGATGGGCGAACACCGCCGAGATCTGGAACGAGCGGACGATGCCGCGCCGGGCGATCGCCGCCGGCGCGTCGGCCGTGATGTCGTTGCCGGCGAAGAGAATCCGTCCCGAAGTCGGCTTCAGGAACTTGGTGAGCAGGTTGAAGCAGGTGGTCTTGCCGGCGCCATTCGGCCCGATCAGGGCATGGATGGTGCCGCGTCGCACCCGCAGGTTGACGCGATCGACGGCGACGAAGCCCTTGAACTCCTTGGTGAGATCGCGCGTCTCGAGGATCAGGTCGTCGCTCATGACGGGACCGGCTCTCCGCCGAGGCGCCGGGTCAGCTGGCGCGCGACCTCGATCGCCGCGTCGCGATGGCGTGCGCCGCGATTGGCGCCGAGCTGCGCCTTGTTGATGCAGACGGCGATCGCGGCCACGGCCTGCCCGGAGGCGCCGAGCACCGCCGCACCGAAGGAATACACCCCTTCGCGCACCGCCTCGTCGTCGATGCTGTAGCCGCGCTTTCTCGTCAGCGCCAGCTCCTTCACGAAGGCCTCGATGTCGCGCGGCCCCTTGCTCGTGAGGCGGTGGCCGAGCTGACCGTCGAAGCGGCGCCGGATCTCGTCGGCGGGCAACTGGGCGAGCATCGCCTTGCCGCTGCCCGAGAGGTAGGCGGGCAGGCGCATGCCGACGTTGAACGCCAGGCCGAGCGGCCGGGCGCTGTTGCGCACGGCGACGTAGAGCGCGTCGTTGCCCGAGAGCACGGAGAGCACGACGGTCTCCTCGGGCGCCGCGCCGCCGCTGCCCCAGAGCGCGTTGAACTCCTGGGCGACGTCGGTGCCGGCGACGAACGCCTCGGCCAGGCCCATGACGCGCGGGCCGATCAGGAACGAGCCGTCGGCCTGGCGGCGCAGGTAGCCGAACGAGACCAGCGTCGTGCACAGGCCGTGGACGCTGCTCTTGGGCAGCGCGAGCTCGCTCGACAGCCGCGCCA
>JBBSBZ010000518.1:0-1516 GCA_038250795.1 Burkholderiales bacterium
GGCGAGGACGATCGCGACGGCGCGCCGGTCGAGGATCTTCGAGCCCGAGCCGCGCACGATCTCGGTGTCGACGACGCGCCCCGCAGCGTCGACCGTGATGATCATCGTCAGCTCGCCGTAGAGCTTCTTGCCCTGGTTCTCGGGGAAGTTCTTCGTGCCGCGATCCTCGATCTTCCTGCGCAGCGCGTCGTAGTAGAGCGCGTAGACCTCTTCGCGCGTCGCCGGGCTGATGTAGCGTTTCTTCGGCCGGGCGTTCTCGTCGTTCACGCGCTTCTCGATCTCGGCCAGCATCTCGACGAGCTGGCGGCGACGATCCTCCTGCTCCTTCTCGTCCGGCGTGCCCTGGTCGCGCAAGGGTTCGCTCGGCGGCAGCAGGGCGAGGTCGTGACGCATCTGGGTGAGCAGCTGCTGCTGCACCTGCTGGAGCTGCTCGATCTGCTTCTTGGTCTCTTCGTTCGAGTCGCCGAGCTCGGTGAGGGCCGACGGCGGCAGTGGCGACGTGGCGCGACCGGCCGCCGCCTCGCCGCCGCCGGCCAGGCTCGCCTGCGCGATCGCCTGGGCCTTGTCGGGCGCCTCGCCCGAGCGCGAGTTGACGAGGATCACCTCGAGCGGGGAGTCCTCGAAGACGCGGTTGAAGGCCTGCGGAGCCGCGAAGCGAACGCCCAGGAGCACGCCGTGGAAGGCGATCGACGCCGCCAGCGCCACCTGCAGCGTCGACAGCCGTTTCGGGAGTGCGAATCTCACGCCGGCAACGTGGCGATCGGGTCGGCCTCCGTGCCGGCCGCGGTGCCCGAGACATCGACGCCGATCGCGAGCGGACCGGCGGCGGCGTCGAGCTCGTCGTCGTCGGCGGTGGCGGCGGCCGGATCGGCGCGGGCAGACGTCGCGTCGGTCCGCGCCGTCACCGAGGCGGCGACGTCGAGCGTCAGGAGGTCGATCGCGCCGAGGCGCACGCGCACGCCGACGCCGCGCCCGAGCTGCTCGGCGCCGGCGGCGCGAAAGACGAGCGGCAAGGTGTCGGCGCGGACGAGACCGTCCTTCATGGCGGTGGCGTCGAGCTCCTGCAGATCGCGCTGGGCGAGATACTGCAGCGACCAGTAGCGCTCGATCGATCCCTGGAACGCGTTGTAGGCCGCATACGAGGCGTCGAAGTCGGCGATCGTGGCGAGCAGCTGCACGTCCTTCGGCTTGAACGGCGCGACCAGCCCGGCGGTGCGGCCGTGACGAACGCAGGCGACGATCTGCCACTGGTTGACGAGGTCGACATAGCGGCGCAGCGGCGACGTCGACCAGGCGTACTGCGCCACGCCCATGCCGGCGTGCGCCAGCGGCTGCGTGCTCATGCGCACCTTCACGCCCGGCGCCAGGCTGGCCTGGCTGCGGTAGATGCCCGGCACGCCGCAGCTCGCGAGCCAGGCGCCCCAGGTGCTGTTGGCGAGGATCATCGCCTCGGCGACGATCAGGTCGAGGGGCGATCCGCGCCTTCTCGTCACGATCTCGACGCGCTCGTCGCCGA
>JBBSBZ010000519.1:0-1515 GCA_038250795.1 Burkholderiales bacterium
CGCCTGTCGATCACGCCGATCACCGGAACCTCCCAGGCCGGCTATCTCGACGGCCCGGCGGCCACCGCTCAGTTCAGGACGCCGCTCGGCATCGCCCACGACGCGGCGGGCGTCATCTACATCGCCGACACCCAGAACCACGTTATCCGGCGCGTCGCCACCGACGGCACCGTGTCGACGCTGGCCGGGACCGCAGGCATGAACGCCCTGACCGACGGCACGGGCAGCGCCGCGCGCTTCTCCGAGCCGACCGGCATCGTCCTCGCTCCCGATGGCGACCTCTACGTGGCCGACCGGGGCAACAATGCGATCCGTCGCGTGACGACGGCGGGTGTGGTGACGACCTACGCCGGCAGCGGCACCGCGGGCTTTGCCGATGGCGCTGCTGCCAGTGCGCGGTTCAGCCAGCCGTATGCCGTCGCGGCCGCGGCCAACGGCGACCTGATCGTGTCCGACCGCGCCAACAACCGCGTGCGGCGAGTCCTGCGCGCCGGCGCTGTCGCCGGCCTGGTCGAGACGCTCGCGGGAAGCGGCGTCTTCGCGACGCCCGGAGCGGACGGGATCGGGGCGGCCGCCGAGATCGGGTCGCCCGGCGCCCTCACGCTGCAAGGCAACGCGGTGTTCGTGCTCGACTTCCCCGGACTGATCCGGCAGATCGACCTGACGACGCGTGTCGTCTCGACCTTCGCCGGCTCGCGGACGCTGGGCTCGGGCTATGCCGACGGGCCGCTCGGCGCCGCGCAGTTTCGCGGCTTCGGCTACGGGATCACGGCAGGAACGGCCGGCGGCCTCGTCGTCGGCGACGACATCGGCCTGCGCAGCGTCGACGCGTCCGGCCACGTGACCACGATCGCTTCGCGCAACGGCGACGAGACCGATGCCGGCACCGGTGTCCTCGTGCAGCTGCCGCTGCAGGCCGGCTCGATCGCCGTCGACAGCCTCGGCCGCGTTGCCAACTACGACGCCGCCAGCCGCGCCGTGCGCCGGGTCGATTCGAGCGGCAACGTCACGCTGGTGGCGGGCCTGACCGGCAGCTACGCAGGCGTGATCGACGGCATGGGCAGCGCGGCCCAGTTCAGCGACGCGGGCCTGTCGATCACCGCCGGGCCCGGGAACTCGCTCTACGTGGGCGACAGCTACGTGCTGCGCCGGATCGCCAGCGACGGCACCGTCACGACCCTTGCCGGATCGACGGCCGCGTTCGGCGGCGTCGACGGGACCGGCGCCGCGGCGCGCTTCAACAGGCTCTTCGGGCTGGCGGTCGGGCCGGGCGGCGACGTCTTCGTCGGCGACGCCGGCAACAACGCCATCCGTCGCGTCGACACGGCAGGCAACGTCACGACCTACGCCGGCGTGATGGGCGCCGCCGCCCAGATCGACGGGCCGATCGCCACGGCGCGGCTGCGGCTGCCGTATTGGGTGACGCGCACGCCCGACGGCACGATCTGGTTCGCCGATGGTTCTCCGGTGCAGTCGCTGCGCAAGATCTCCGCCGACGGCTCGACCGTCTCGACG
>JBBSBZ010000520.1:0-1509 GCA_038250795.1 Burkholderiales bacterium
AGCGCGAGGGCCTGGCGCCTGCGACCGGGTGGCTGCGCGGCGGCGGCGACGCGTCGGCCACGGCGGTGACGATCCGCGAGCACGGCTGGACGCTCGGCCTCGACGTCGCGACCGGCCACAAGACGGGCTTCTATCTCGACCAGCGCGACAACCGCCGGCGCTTTGCCGACACCGTGCGGCACTTCGGCCTCGAGCGCGTCCTCAACTGCTACTGCTACACCGGCGGCTTCAGCGTCGCCGCATTCGCGGGCGGCGCGAGCCACGTGACGGCGATCGACTCGTCGGCGCCGGCGCTCGCGCAAGCCGAGGCCAATGTCGAGCGCAACGGCTTCGATGCGACACGCCACGAGGCGATTGATGCCGACGTGAACCAGAGCCTGCGGGCGTTCCTCGAAGCCGGCCGCAGCTTCGACGCGATCGTTCTCGATCCACCCAAGCTCGCGCCGACGGCCGCCCACGCCGAGCGCGCCGCGCGCGCCTACAAGGACATCAACCGGCTGGCGCTGCAGCTGCTCCGTCCGGGCGGCGCGCTCTTCACGTTCTCGTGCTCCGGTGGCATCTCCGCCGACCTGTTCCACAAGATCGTCGCCGGCGCCGGCATCGATGCGGGCGTCGACGGCTTCTTTCTCGAGCGGCTCGGCGCCGCGCCCGACCATCCGATGACGGTGACCTTCCCGGAAGGCCAATACCTGAAGGGCTGGGTCGTCCTGAGACGCTGATCAGACGGCGGCGGGCAGTGCGATCCGCGTCGCGTGCTTGGCGCGGTGCACGCTGAAGAACGTCTTCACGTTGCGCACGTTCGCGTCCTGGGTGAGGAGGCGTTCGACGAAGGCCTGGTACGCGGCCATGTCGGCGAGCTGGACGACAAGCATGAAGTCGGGCCCGGGCGAGACGCGGTGGCACTGCTGCACGCCGGCGTCGGCAATGGCGCGCGCCTCGAAGTCGTGCAGCGCCTCGGCCGACTGGCGATCGAGCGAGACCTCGACGAACGCGGTGAGCCCATGGCCGAGCGCC
The DNA here is from genome assembly GCA_038250795.1 of Burkholderiales bacterium. Classification (GTDB taxonomy): domain Bacteria; phylum Pseudomonadota; class Gammaproteobacteria; order Burkholderiales; family Burkholderiaceae_C; genus Schlegelella_A. Next base: position 1,015 of record JBBSBZ010000520.1, read on the forward strand.
TCGTGGGAGAGCAGGGCGACCCTGCGCTCGATCACCCCGGAGTCGACCAGGCGCTTGACGCGGCGCAGGCAGGTCGCCGGCGAGACGTGGACCCGGCCGGCCAGGGCGTCGTTCGTCAGCGACGCATCGTGCTGGAGGACGTCGAGGATCTTGAGGTCCGTCGGATCAAGACCAGAAATATTCATTCATCAATAATTGATTAGAGAAACTTATAGCCTCCACCAACTATAAAAGAAATAAACAAGCGATTAGCAAGAATCTTTGCAAGTTAATTTACAGGTCTCGAACCTAGAGTCATTGTCCTTACGTCCGAACAAGGAACTTCCATGTGTGGAATCGTCGCGGCGGTCAGCTCGCGCAACTGCGTCACGATCCTCGTCGAAGGCCTGCGCCGACTCGAATACCGCGGCTACGACTCCTGTGGCGTCGCGGTCCACCAGGACGGCGAGCTGCGCCGGGCACGCAGCACCGCGCGCGTCGCCGAGCTGGCCGCGA
>JBBSBZ010000521.1:0-1500 GCA_038250795.1 Burkholderiales bacterium
CAGCCTGCTGCTCTGGTCGATCGTCGGCGCGGTGTGGCTGGGCGAGCGACGGGTCTTGCCGCGCGTCGTCGTCGCACCGCTCGTGCTGCTGTTCGCGTGGGGCGTGCTGCTCACCGCGTCGCGCACGGGCGCCGTCGGCATCGCGACGCTCGCGGCGTGGGGTCTGGTCGACCGGCGCCTGTCGCGTGCGGGCCGGCTCACGCTCGTCGCCGTGCCGCTCGCCTACCTCGCGTTCTGGGGCGTCACGATCGGCCTCATCGACCCCGGCCATCAGGCGGTCGGCGGCGCCGAGTCGCGCCTGAGCGGCCACAACCTGTTCGATTCGTCCTCGCGCGTGGGCATCTGGTCGAACGCGCTCACTCTGGTAACGATGCATCCGTGGATCGGCGTCGGCGTGGGCGAGTTCAACTTCGCGTGGACGCTGACGCCGTTCCCGGGCCGGCCGACCGAGTTCTTCGACCATGCGCACAACCTCGTCCTGCAGTTCGCGGTCGAGCTCGGCGTGCCCTTGGCGCTCCTGGTCCTGGGCCTGCTCGCTTTCGCGATGTGGCAGGCGTTGCGCATCGCCGTGGCCGACGGCCGCGAGCACATGGCGACGTCGCGCCTCCTCTCGGCGACCGACCGCGATGCTGCGCCCGGTCCCACCGGCTCGATGCAGCGTGCGGCCTTCGTCGTCGTCCTCCTGGCCGGCCTGCACAGCATGCTCGAGTACCCGCTCTGGTACGCCTACTTCCTGCTGCCGACCGGCTTCGCTTTCGGCCTGTGCCTGGAGCGGCCGGCAGCCGATGGCGAGGGCGAGCGCGAAGTCGAGTTCGACGTCACCCGCCCCTTCGTGCTCGCCGCGATGCTCCTGGTGCTCGGCGGCACGCTGGCCCTCTACGACTACCTGCGGGTCGTCGTCATCTTCGCGCCACCGGCCGGAGCGGCGCCGCTCGAGGCACGCATTGCGGCGGGCCGCAGGAGCGTCCTCTTCGCCCATCACGCCGACTACGCCGAGGCGACCACCGAAGGCCGCGTCGACAACTCGATGAGCGTCTACGACCGCGCGCCGCACTACCTGCTCGACTCGCGCCTGATGATGGCCTGGGCCAAGGCTCTCGACGCCCGCGGCGAGGTCGACAAGGCCCGCTACGTCGCCGCCCGGCTGAAGGAGTTCCGCAACGAATCGGCCGCCGAGTTCTTCGCGCCGTGTGGCAAGGGCAGTGCCGCCGTGGCCCCTTCGGTCGCCGCGTCGGCCGCCCAGCCGCCATTCCAGTGCCAGGCGCCGATTCACGCCTGGCGCTACGAAGACTTCCTCTAGGGCGACTCGGGGGCGACCCAGTCGCCCGACTTTCCGCCGCGCTTCTCGAGCACGCGCACGTCGCCGATCACCATGCCGCGGTCGACGGCCTTGCACATGTCGTACACCGTCAGCAGGCCGACCTGCACGGCGGTGAGCGCCTCCATCTCGACGCCGGTGCGGCCGACGGTCTCGACCTCGGCCGTGCAGCGCACCGAGGA